>NZ_JAQFIQ010000018.1 GCF_029504745.1 Breznakia sp. PF5-3
GAAAGAATCATCATATACAGCATATCCATCACTCATTTGTCCATTTGTGGCACCATTACCATCATAAGTAACAGTATAATGATTTTTCTTCCATTTTGCTACTAAGGTAATGTTTTCTTCATATTGCCATGGATCTAATAATTCTTGATCTGCCAAAGTAATAAGTGTTCCATCTTTTAATGTAGCTTCCCAACCAACAAATGTGTATCCTTTTTTTGTATATCCAATAGTGTCTAAAGTGAAAGAATCATCATATACAGCATATCCATCACTCATTTGTCCATTTGTGGCACCATTACCATCATAAGTAACAGTATAATGATTTTTCTTCCATTGCGCATAAAGATATGTTATATCATCTTCAAAAGGTGAAGCACCTAGTACTTGAGATGATGTATATTTAGTCCCTAATCCATCTGCTTTAGTATTCCAACTATCTAAAGTATATCCTGGTTTTTTAAATTTTGTAGTGTTATTATCTAAAATTGTATAAGTTAAACCGTAAATAGCTGTATCATCGTATTTAGAAGCAGAATTTTTATTATTGATAAGATATGAAATATTTGTTTTTTTCGAAATAGGTTTTTTATTATTATCGCTAAAAGCAGCAGAGATTACTTTAATTTTTACTGATGTGTAAACATTATATTTATAGTGTGCCTCTGCCACCCCTTTGTTTTCAATACTATTTTTGAAAGCTGTATTGTTTACCATAGCAGTATAATTTATAGTTATAAAATCTCCTGGCAGAATGTCAATAGTTTCTATCTTTAATGCATTTCCATTTATACTTGATATGGGATTAGAAACTAAATTTTGACTATCTGTTAAAGTAATGCTATCTTGTTTAACACTAAGCCCTGCAGGGATTGTATCTTTGATGACAGCTTGTCTTGCCGTATCACTTCCAGTATTTTTGACCTTAATTGTATAGTCAATAGAATCTCCCACAAGTGTTGTTTCATTACGATTTGATGTTTTTGTTGCTTCTAAAGAAGGGGCAACGACAGGTATATTGAGGTTTATATTAAGATCATTTTTAAATGACTCTGAAAACATGTTTATAGAAATTGTATTATTTATGGTAACATCATCTTTTACTTTTACAATAAAACTTATTTTATTGCTTGAGTAGGGAGCCATTAATCCTATATCTGCACGTACTGTATTTATATTTAAAGCAGGCTCATAGAAATCTACATTTCCACTTTCTACATTTCCGCTTCCACTCACAAATTCTAATTCTGGTGGAAGAACAATAGACGCATATCCAAAGTACATAAATGGAGGCAAAGACGTTGTCCATAATGCTTCTGCTGTTATTGTGAAAGTTTCTCCAGAATGTACAGCAAAAACAGAACTTGCTAAAGTCATATCTATTCCTGATTCTGAATCAGTAACAGAATTCCATTTATTACTAGGTCCTGCAGTATCATCAGCCAATATTTTATTAGTAGCAGGTGTAAAGATGGTACTAATTAATAATAAAATTAAAGAAAAATAGCTTATTTTTTTTATAATTGTTTTCATTTAATAATTCTATAATATTTATGAAATTGTTTTCATAAATATTATAAACTCCTTTCTTGATCATAACAAAATATTTAATACTATATGTAAGTCATTAAGTTTAATTATTTGACTATACAGTATATGGTTTTGAATCAATATGCTCTCTCTTATAAATAAATTCATTTGTACATATCTACTCTCTTGAAATTAATATTGTTTACTCTGTGTCTCCTTTCCTATTTTATTAATTAAAAAGGTTTCTCTGATATGTTAATCATCTTTTTTGTTGAAGTAAAAAAGATAAAATGTTATAGCATAATGTTTTATCCCATACCTATTTTTTAGCATATTCATGTTATTTTTCATATCATTCATACCAATGATTTTTTATTTATTAGAAAGTTTTAAAACAAACAAAAAGCACCAAATGGTGCTTAATAAAGACTATATGATAGATATTTGTTATTTTAAAATTAATTTTTTTGTAATTTGCAAATTAAATCTATTACACTATTACAGTTTGCTTTTTGATAAATATGTGTACAATGTGTGTTTATAGTACCTAAGCTGATATGCAATAAATTCATTATTTCTTCACGACTTTTACCATCAATTAAAAGTAGTGCAATTTCTTTTTCTCTTTTACTTAATCCATACTTTACAAGTTTATCTTCAGGTTGTATTTCTTCTTGTCTTGTGATGAGTTCATAATATTTTTTTTCTGCTGATTTCAAAGATAAATGAAGCCTTTCAATTCTTTTGGAAGTTTCTGATTGCTCAACCGATAAAACTAACATATAACAAAATACAAACAAGACCATTCCAATGGCAGAATTAAAAGTTTTCCCTGCAAAGAAGTGAACAATTGTAACATTATTTCGGGTAAGGATATCAATAATAATGAAAACAGCAAATAAGAAAATCCCAACAAAAGTAAAGATTTTTTTAAATGACCAATCTTTGTTTATAAATACCAGAGAAAAAACACCTTGTAAAATCATAATAACGGAAATAATTTGAAATTGGACAAGAAAGGATGAAAAGAAGAGAGGCTCAGTAAATAGAATTAAACACGAAAATAAAAAACTAAATAGTAAATAGAAATAAATACTATATTTATGCAAAGTATTTGGAAATAATCGATTCACTAAATAAGCAAGGATAATAGCGGCCCAAATATAATTCAAATATTCTAGGCGAATACTAAGTTGCCATTCATCAACATATAATTCAAATACATTCCCTGCCGCAAAAGATAAAAACAAGCAAAGAATCGAAAAAAGTAAAGAAGTGATTTGTTTTCGATTTAATAAGAAAACACTTAAATAAAATATGGAAGACATTATTAATATTCCAAAGATAATTCCATATTTGATATTAGAGTTTCGCTCATAATTAATCATTGTTGTTGCTTCCCCAAGGGTGAAAATTGGCGGTTTTCCACCCTCTACATATACAAAATTTGCAACTTGTATAATAATTTCAGTATTTGTATTTGTAGGAGTGAAATATGTAACTTTTTTTTGTATAGATGGTTGTGTTGCTTCTTTGGTTGTTCCTGGATTTCCAACACAAGCTACTTCTTTTCCATCAATATACATGCGCATAGAAAAATTAGAAGTATTATAGGATAATCCATAAAGTTTATTTGGTTCAAGTTTGAGATTGATTCGATGTGTTATATAATTTAATTCTCGATAATTTAATTGATTATATGGAAGTGGACTTTCGGCGTCAGAGATATTTTTTGGCGAATACAGTTTATTTTCCCAACTATCCCATTGTGGAGAAAGCTCATATACATCTTTATGAAAATCAACATTTGTTAAATCATATGTTCCTTGTGTACTAATAGCATTATCAATATTGATGCTTTTTGATTCATGAAAAACAAATAGCCATAAGCATACGACGATTAGAAATATTAAAAACAAACTACTATATATTGTATTTTTTGATTTCATTATATGCCCCTCTTATTCCTCTTTTACTTCTAGTATATATAATTATACATAATTATTTGAAAAATTGATATTTTATCTAAATTAGTAATAAAAAAGCTATGTGATTGATGTTCCCTCTGTCAAGTAGACAGGGGAAATATATAAAATTTATATAGACGATTTATCAATAGGATAGAGCGTCTTTTTCTTATGCATAGATACTCGTTTGTTGTTTCTGTTGTAAATGTCTTTTATTGGATAGGCTACAATAAAGTAGACAGAAAAGATAAGGTTGTCATGGTAAAATAGAAGAGCGAGGAAAAGAAAGTGACAACAAGAAGAGAACGTAGAGTATTTACAAGTGAATTTAAACAGCAAATGGTAAATTTATACCAAAGTGGAAAACCCAAGTCCGAAATTATTAGAGAATATGATTTAACCCCTTCAGCATTAACGAAATGGATTAAACAGGCAGATACAGCAGGATCATTCAAAGCAAAAGATAACCTTACTCCAGAAGAAAAAGAATTGATTGCTTTAAGAAAAAGAAATAAACAGCTTGAAATGGAGAACGACATTTTATACCCCAAGGGCACCTAGAAGCAAGCGGCTCTGATTACGTCCTAAGTAAAAGTAATCAGAGCAAATGCACACAAGTATTCGGTTGTGAAAATGTGTAAGGCATTAAATATTTCGAGATCTGGATATTATAAATACCAAGATAAGGTTGCAAAGGTTGATAATTACAATGATATTGTAGTTAGAATATTTAATGATAATCAGAAAGTCTATGGAACACGGAAAATCAAGCATTCATTAGCGAAACAAGGTATTTGTATCTCGAGAAGGAGAATTGCACGGATTATGCATCAAAATGGACTTGTATCGGTATATACAGTGAAGAAATATAAAGTACATAAGACAACTGTTAATGAAGCAAAAATAGAAAATAAAGTAAATCGAGAATTTGATAACAGAAACCCAAAAGAAGTCATAGTAAGTGATTTAACGTACGTTAGAGTGAATAACCAATGGAATTACATTTGTGTAGTTATCGATTTGTATAACCGGGAGATTGTTGGTTATAGTTGTGGGAAATATAAAGATGCAAAACTTGTGAAACAAGCATTTTTAAGCATCAAAGGAAATCTATTTGAATACAATATTTTCCACACAGATAGAGGTAATGAATTTGATAATTATTTAATCGATAATGTATTAGAAACATTTGGAATTGACAGATCCTTAAGTAGGAAAGGAAATCCATACGACAATGCAGTTGCAGAAGCACATTTCAAAATAATCAAAACTGAATTCGTCCGCGAAAGAACGTTTGCATCATTGCTGAATTTGGAACAAGAATTATCCGCATACGTATATTGGTTCAACAATAAGCGAGTGCATTCAACTTTAGGTTATCAAAGTCCTGTGGAATATAGACAAAACATGACCTTATAAAATTTGTCTACAAAAGTGTTGCCATTCCAGAGACGTATGATACAAGAACAAGGTTTACAAGTATCATACAAGGAAAAAAATAAGATCAATTTTTATTGATCTTATTGAGTACAGATTTAGGGTATAAACCCCGTTAGAATTTATAGTGCCATAAAAAACCGCAACGAAGTGTTGCGGTTGAGATTACAATTTAAGAAACCAGAATTTCTTAGGAAACTCTGGTTTGTTTTTTTACTAGACCCTACATTACTTTATAGGTTCATTCAATATAAACCTTATACTAATCTAAAGCCCTATTTTTTTATGGCGGTCCAGATGGGACTCGAACCCACGATCTCCTCCGTGACAGGGAGGCATGTTAACCACTACACCACTGGACCATTTTCTTTTGCTGACGAAGTTTATTCTATCAAATATTTGCACAATACGCAAGCGTTTTAGAACAATTTTTTGAAAAAAATAGATTTCTCAGCAAAAGATCTGTTTTATCCTTGTATAAACTGCCTTAAATACGAATTTAACTCTTCCAAATGTTTCTTTTCATCGACTGCTTTTGATGTAATTTCGTATTCATTAACATCTTTTATATATTTCTTGTATATATCACCATACTGGAAAGGGTGAATCGGATCTTGTTGGTTTGATAAAATCATTGTTGGTGCCTTTATTTTTTCAAGATCAGCTAGTTTATTTATTGGTTGTTTTGAAGGCATGATTTTAAATTTATTTGGATTTTTAATTGCATTAGGATCATCAAAGAAACGAAGCAATGAAGCTGCTACTTGTGGTGTTTCTTCTATCAGTCTCTTATACATATCATCTTGTATAAATAATTCTTTACCATTTTCCATATGGAGATATTTTTCCATATTTTCAAACCATGTCTTAATTTGTTTCTCCATCGGTTGATCCAACCATGCAATACGGATTAACACTAAACCTTTTACAAATTCTGGATAGCGTATCGCTATATTTGTAGAAACTCCTGCTCCCATTGATATTCCTGCTAAATAGAATTGTTCCAATTTTAAATACTTGGCTAAACCTATAACATCATCTGCTAATGTATCAAAGTCTAAAGTTTTCCAATCTGTAATTTCGCTTTTCCCATGTCCCCTTTGATCAAGCACAATAAGCTTTACACCTTCGATAGGTTTGTATACGTTTTTAGGTTGTTCAATATCTCCACCCAAGCCATGAAGGAAAATAAATGGTATTCCTTCACCAATAACTTCATAGTTAAGTTCTACTAAGTTTCTTACAAAATATGACATCCAATTTCTCCTTTATAGTTTCTCTTCCAAAAATTCTATACTACTTGAAATCTGATCAACTGATAATCCATGCATAATTAGTGGACCATCATAAGCATATTTTTTTAATAACGCTATATATGTATTATAATCTAAAATTCCTTCTCCTGCAGCAACAAATGCAATATCCGATGTATTTGCTAAATCCTTTGCATGTGCTAAAACAATATCTTTCCCTAAATATATAAATGCTTCCTTTAATACTTCTTCCATATTTTCTACTTGTGATGGTAGAAAAAGATTTGCTCCATCCATTACAATTTTCAAATTTGAACTATTGAATGTATCTAAGTATGTTCTTGCTTTTAATGGCGTATTCACAATATTACTAGCTTCGGTTTCTACACCTAAAATAATATTATGTGTTTCTGCACTTTTTAAAATCTGACTTGTTGTATCCAATAAATCTTCCCATGCTTCTGGAGTATCATTATTTGGATGCCATTTCCATTTACTTTCTCTATTCTTACTACCTGTACATAGTGTAATGATTGTAATTTGCAATTCTTTTGCAATTTTACATAATATATCAAATTGCTTTATCCCCTCATTTCTTTTTTCAATATCTGGATCAATCATATTGAATGTACCTGATAACGCATCTAGATGAATATCATACTTCTTTGCTAAATGCTTAATCTCCTTTAGCTTTGCTTTATCAATTTCATCTGGCATGGTTGGTAAACCTGCAGATGATAGATTAAACTGCGTATGATGAATTCCATATGCGCTCATTTCTTTAAATGTTTCTTCTAAAGATAAATTCCAAGTTTTTGAAAAAATACCAATTTCCATTATAAGTTTCCTCCTACTTCCTTTATTACAATCCTTTTTCCATTTGCTTGTACCGATTGATGGGTAGCAATTAATGCTTTTAGTGTTGCTATTCCATCTTCTATCGTTGCGCCAAGTTGTTTGCTTCCATTTAAAATAGTATCACTAAAACCTTCCAACTGTCTTCTAAAGAAATGACCATCTTCATCATATGGACTTGTTGTAAGCTTTTTTGTATCATTCCAACAAATTACATCTGATGTTCGAAAAATCCATGGATTATACGTTTTTACTTCAATGGTTCCATTTGTTCCATAAATTTGCATTCCTTCATGCCAGTCTTTTCTAGCAGCGATTGTAAGATCCAAGTTACCAATTGCACCATTTGCAAATTCACAAGCAATTAACCAAGAATATAATCCATCTTTTTGCACATGTTTCGCCTCAACTGAAACAATCTCTCCCATCATATAACGCGCTGTATCAAACAAATGACTTGCATGTCCTAATAAGTAATACACTTCTTTGTTTTCCTTAGGGTCGCCTTTTGGCTTCTTCATTGTAACACTTGAATATAAAACTGGCATAACATTATCACATACCTTATAACGTTGACTACTATCACAATACCACGCTTTAAATGTTGTTACATCACCTATTTCCTCTTTTATAAAACGATTTGCAAATTGTAACCCTGCATCAAAACGTTTCATATTTCCAACTTGAAAAATCAAGTTTTCCTTAGCAAGTAACGCTTGTAGTTCTTCACATTCTTCTACAGATACACCCAATGGTTTTTCAACCAATACATGCTTCCCCGCTAAAATAGCTTGTTTTGCACACATTGCATGAAATTGGTCTGCAACCCCGATAATTATTGCATCCACCATTGGATCTTTCAACATTTCTTTATAATCACTATATACTTTTTGGGGATGATATAATTCTTCCATTCGATCTAGCAAATCTTTTGCAATATCACAAATCGCATACAATTCAACATTTTTAGCCTTCTGTGCAGCTTCAAAATGAGCAGCTTGGCAAATTGTTCCACATCCTAAGATGCCAACTTTTAAGGTTCTTTCATCTTTCTTCACATTTGTATTCATAATCACATCTCCTTATCTACCATCAGTATAGGTTGGCAAACCAACACATTCAAGCATTGTTTATGCTGTTTTATGCGTGTTTCGATTACATTATTCGATTTTGTGAATACAAAGTTTTTATTTCTTTTATCTTTTCATCTTCACAAATTAAGATATCAATATCACTTAGATCTGCTACTTTATACTTTGATCGTTTCTGAATTCGATTAGGTGTCGTTAGGACAACAACTTGATTTGCTGTTGCTATAAACTGTTGTTTAATACTAATTTCCACTTCAAAAGGGACACTAATACCAAAATCTGCATCAATCGCATGAGCACCTAGAAAGCAAATATCTGGATGAAACATAGACAACTGTTGTGTAGCATTATATCCTACATTCGTCATTGATTCATGTAAATAGTCACCACCTAAAACAATTACTTTTATATTTACATGATTTGCTAATTCATTAGCAATAGGAAAACTATTAGTCAAAACTTCTAACTTCATATTCATTGGTAATAGTTTTGCTATCATCTTATTCGTAGAGCTTCCATCAATGGCAATCAATTGGTTTTCCTGAATTAAAGAAATCGCTTTTTTAGCTACCTGGTACTTGGCTATACTTTCTTCTTGTTCTCGCTCAATATAATTAGCAACTGGAAGGTGATGTGGCAAAGCTCCTCCAAATACACGTTTTAGTAATCCTTGATTTTCCATCTCTTGCAAATCTCGACGAACTGTATCTTTTGAAATATGATATTCGCTGGCAAGGTCATTGACAATGACTTTCCCCTTCATCCTTAAAACATTTAAAATTGCTTGTTGTCTTTCTTCTTTCAACATAGTTTACTCCTATAACGCTTGTAAGATCCTCATATAAAAAGTTTCTGGATCTTCATTTTCCTTGTTTTTTATAACGTTAATATGATAACTCTCTAAAATTGTTTCTAATTCGCTAATATCTTTAGGGTTTTCTGTATAGATATAAAAATAAATTGTGTTCTCATTTTCATGTTTATGAAAATAACGAACTCGAGCATTTAACACTGCCCATATATCAATTTCACTATAATCCAATCCAAAGCCAATCATATGAACCTCTTTTAAAAACATAAAATCAATCCAACTATGATATGCTTTTAAAAAATCATCTTGTTCTATATATGCATTCATTTTACCAACTACTTTCGCATACATATTTTGCCCTAAAACAATACTTCGAGGATATTTAAGTTCCCCATGAACATGCCATATAGATTTATCTTCTACACAATTCCTTGTTGTAATACGATACACCTTTTCAGCAGCCATATCTGGAATTGTATTCTGTATTTTAAATTCTTTTTGCACACTATTTTCCAACGTATAATCATAGTTTGTTGTAATGATATTCGAAATCGACAAATCCATTATTTGCTTATGAATTACAGTTGGTAACAAATGCTTCATTTTTTTAACTATTGCTTTTAATAAATCCCCTTCCTTAAATTGTAGATTTCGCTTCGAACGAAAATAAATTTCCTCATAAAGAACTGGAAAAGGTTTATTCCCATTCATGATTTCCTTATTCGTTTGCGTATCCTTTTTCAATTCTTCCAATAAATCCGCCCAAGAATATCCTGAATGAATCCGATTGATTCCATTCCCTACAAATAGTACCTTATCCATAGTCGCTCCTTACGTTATTTCAAATCCTAGCATTTTTGCAATTATTACTGCTTGATCATAACGAATTTTAACATTTCTACAATCACGTAAATCTATTCCTAATGAATCAAACTCACAACTAGATAAGTCCAATCCTTTTATCACCGTATCATGTAAATCAACTTTATCAAGATTTGATTTTACAAACATTAATTCTTTATGTTCAACCTCTTGTAATGAGGCTTCACTTAAATCCGAATTATGAAAACTCACATGAGTAAGATTACTAAGTGATACATTAGCATAATGCAAATTGGATTCATGAAATGCAACATTCTTCATTTTTGTTTTATAAAAACTCGTTCCGATAAACTTACAATTTGCAAACCGTACTCGATAAAATAACGATTCATCAAATTGGACATTTGAAAAGTCTATCTTTTCAAAAATAACATCTAAACATTCAAGTTTTAATAATGCCTTATCTGCAAAAAAGCAGTTTTCAAATTTAACTTCATCAAATTTATTTGTTTCTTCTATCCCCTCAATATGACAATTCTTATAGTGTGTATTGCTCTTAATATCACTTATAGTTAACGCTTTATCATCTATGATTTCTTCATAATGCTCAATTGGATCTATCCGCTTTTTCATATTGTACCTCTCCACTCTATTATAAAACAAAAAAGAGAGTATAACTATACTCTCTACATCAATACACTAATTTACTTGTATCTCTTACGTATTTTATTCATACGCATACTTCTTCTTCACTCTTAGGATAGTACCACATATAATAATGACCCCACTAATAATTAATACAATCCATATCTCTTCTATATTCACATCATCGCCTGTGCTAATTGTACCAGCTTTATCCGGTGTTTTCTCTGGTGTTTTATCTGGTACTTTATCAGGTGTTTTTTCTGGTGTTTGTGTTGCATATAAAACCCAATCAAATGATGCATTTGCTTTTTGAAATTCATTTGTGAATTTATCACCTGGAAAATAATAATGAATTGTTAGTAAAGATACATCTTCTACATGTATATATCCTAAATCAAGTCCTGTTTCAACACTATTGCCAAAAGCTTGTTTATCTTGAAACAAATTCCCCCTATATAAAGTTTTATCTTTATAAACAACTTCAATCTCCATATATTCCAACACTTCTTTAGGATTACTTTTTTCATTTTTGTGAAACAGGGTCAGATGATATGGTACATCTAACGTATTTGTAATCCTGAAAGAACGAGTGATAACATCGCCTGGAAGAATTTTATCAGAGTAAACAAAGTTACCTGATGAATCCTTTTCTATTGTCAATCCATCACTATCTCCAACAACACTAACATCTGGTAATTCAATATCATTTGCTGAGATTGATATAAGAGAACTAGCGAATACTATGCTTATTACAAAAATCCATCGCCATTTCTTGATATTTCACTCCTCCTTTCAAACTACGATTATTTAAACTATTTTACAGTTACTGTTTTACCGCTAATTGTTGCATTCCATCCATTGTCATCCAATGCACTTTGGTCTGCTTGAATAGCTTCTAACATTGGTGTTACTTTAAATATTGCACCTTTGTATTCATTTCCTAAAGATGAAGCAAATTCTACTTTTTCAAGTAATGAAGTTGTTGTTTCATTACCAGCTAATAATTTTGTATAGTAGTACCAACCTGTATTTGGATCTAATGACCAATCTGTAGAAGCTGTACTAGCAAACTTCAATGTGATTCCTGCATGTGCGAAATCTGCATCTGGTGTTGTTGTTTTTCCATGGAATCCTAATTTTGCATTTGTTGTATCTTGTACATAATATGCATATTTAAAAGTTTTTGCTACTGGATCATATTGAACAAGACGGTTTGTTCCATCATTTAGGTAAGCAAAATATTCAACTTTTTCTCCACCTGTACCATTTAAATCACTTTGTTTTCTTTCGAAAACCAACACTTTACTTGGAGCACCAACAGATGCAGTTACATCATTATATCCAGATGCTTTTAAATCAGCAATTTCACGATCACTCATCTTCACAATAATTTGATCTTTTCCTAATGTTGTACTTGTATTGTAGCCAATTTCAATATTACCAGCTTGATCCAATTCCATTAGAATTAATTCTTTTTTAATTTTTACACGTACTGCAGCATCTGCATTACCTTTATTTTGAACCCCAACTTCCTTGTTGATTTCAGTTCCAGGAACTACTGGTTCTGGGTTAAATTTTTCCGTAATTACTACATCAAATACATCAAAGTTGAAAATATTTTCAATTTCATCCTTTGCTGTAAACCATAGGAATGTTGAAGATAGCACTAATACTAATGCAAGGACTCCAGCACCTAACGTTATTTTACTCTTTTTTGATTTTTTGTTTTCGTTCATACTTTTTCTCCTTCTAATATATTCTTTTTTGAACTTCGGTTTTTTAATACTTTCATTGATACAATGAAACCAATACAAGAAATAACCATAGTTATTACAACCATTACATTCCTTTTAACAAAAGAACTGATATACCCAACCATTGGTAATTTCCCTTTCACAACCCCTATTACACGCGTAGCTTGAACCGGAGGGTCAATCGATTTGTTTGCATCTCCTTGTGTAATAAAGATAGGATTGTCACTTGCTTCATCTTGTATTTCAACTACTCGGTGAGTAACCGTAACCTCACCATCATCACTCGCTGTATATGTGATGATATCGCCAACTTTTATCTCATTTGGCCTTCTCACTTCAACTATTAATAAATCGCCTTTGCTTATTTGGGGGCTCATACTTTCTGATAACGCATCATAGAAGCGATATCCAAAGATCGATTTATCTTGACTCCCATTCATTGAGAATAAGAATGCAAACAATACTACTGCGAATATGATTGTATAAAATACAATGTTTCCCATAACTTTTAAAAACTTCTTCATATCCTACCACCGTACTGTACTTTCATTCTCAATTTGTGGTCGTTTTTTCCATAATTCATATATTGCATTACTATCAGAACTTACAATAAGTGCTTCCACTTTAAAGGTAAGTATGTATTTTTCTTGTGCATATATAGACGGTAAATCACCATGCATAGTCAATGAATTTAGGATTGGCTTTGTTGTATCTCCAGCCTTTAATACCTTTGTATAGTAATAGTATCCATCATTTCCATTCACCCATTCTGATCCATTTCCATCTGCCCAATAATTCGTCCATTGCTTTGTTACTGTATCAACCTCTTGTGTTGATGGAATACCATCATGATCAAAGGTATTCGATAGTGTCTTATCGTTATGCCAATATTCTAGATAGGTACATCGAATAATAACATCGGCATTCCCACGATTAGAAAATTGTACTTTTTTGGTAGCTGCTGTTCCAGGCACCCAATCTTCTACTTTAGGAAAGTCTTCAATAATCGAAACTTGATAGTAAGGTAGACTTAATACATTTTCTATTTCATCATCAACAAGCAACCATAAATAGCTTTCATCTACTGCAAATGTCAATGTCAGCAACGAGAACGAGAAGCAAAGTGATGCTATGAAAAATACAGCTTTTTTAATTTTTCTTCTTAATCTTCGTTTCTTTCTTTTCACATCATTTACCTCACTTCACTGCATTTACATCTTCTATTTTTGTTATTGAATCTTCCAAAACCACAACAGTATCATTCACAATCATTTCCACTACTAATTCATTTTGTGGTGGTGTTGGATACATGTCTTGTTTTGCTTTCAATACAACATTTTTCTTTATGAATGCAGATGATTTTAGCTCTGATGGTCCCCATTCAATATATGTTCTTCCATTACTATCGGTTTTAATACGTCCATCCCCTGCAGATACAACTTCAAAATTATCATCTATGTAATATTTCGTATAAACATTTTTAAAGTTTCCGGAAATAACACCTGAGAATAAATCAAATGCTACTCCTAACTCATCTGTTGTTGTTACTTTTCTAAAGTTTTTCTCAACTGGTGCAGATGTTACATTTTCCATAAATTCTTGAACTTTATTTCCTAATCTCAAATCGTTAGGATTAGTAGATACAGGATAAGATGTCGTATCAAATAATCCAATACTGAAAATCGTAGCTCCTAAACCTAAAGCACTTCGTACATAATTACCACCTTTTTCACTTGAGAATGTTTCAGGTGATGCTGGATAGCTAGGATCACCAACATAAGGAATATAACTTGTATTATATAAACTATATTGCGAATTATTACGTACACTTCGATAGTCTTCCCAGGTATATCCAGAACCTAGTTTCACACCATAATATGGAATCCACTGATTTGTGGCATTATTTCCATATCCTATGAAAGATTCATTTGTTGAAGTCGTTTGTCCTCTAACACCTTTTAATATATTCGCTTGATTTTGCGCTTCTGCCATAACTTGGAATGTATTATTCACATATGTATAAGCTTTACTCTTATACCAATCATAGTTATTTGAAGAAGGTCCATAGGATGGAACTACCCCACCTGGAACTCCATCGGTAAACAAGACTACAAATCGCTCATTGCTTGATTGATTACGTTTTTCAAGTTGACGCCTTGCTTCTTTAAATCCAAGATCTGTCATTGTAATACCATCTACTTCCCAACTATCAATAATCGAATGGACACTAGTTGTATTAATTCCATTCAATGTCGTCCAATCCATTGCTACATCTGCATAACGACTATAGGTAATAATGGATAGCTTACTGTCTGGATGTGCATCAATAGACAATGCTTTAACAAACTCTTTGGTTGTTTCTTTTACTAGATGTAAACGACTATATTTAGGATCTGAAGGGATTCCTTTATAATCAATGTCATACGCCATGGTAAATGATAAATCGACAACGAACACGACATCTACAGGTCGTGGTTGTGCTGGTTTTGGTTGTATTTCAAGATCTATAGAATATAATTTTTCTTTACTCCACTGACCAGCCAATAATTCGTTTTGTATCGACGCAAAAGAATAAAACGTTGGTAAGCTAACTGCTTCTATTATTATATCCACTGGTACTGCTTTCCCATTTACAACTTCTACATTAAATTTTGTTGAATTAACTTGCTGCATATAATCAACACTTGTTCTTTTAATTCTTAAACCCATCGGTTCAACCAAAGTAACACTATAGGTACCATCTGCTAAATTAAAAAATGGTTCATAATTTCCAACCTCTACACAAGAATTTGTATTGGTTGGACCTTCAATTTTTATACCAATTTCACTATTCACAGGAGTAGCACTTCCGCTAACCATATGCGTTACAAATATAATAGCTCCTGTCGGTTCATTCGCAGAAACTTTAGTATTTTTCATTTCAGGCATCACTGTGATACAAGAAAGGAATACGATAAACATCAAGATACTTTTATAAATTTTTCTTTTCACATTGCCTCCTTTGCAAACTAGGTATTAATGAATAACATATTCCATACTAACTTGCATTCCTATCATAAACAAAGAAAAGCAATTCAAAATGTTTTTGTTATAAAAAAAGGTTTTTTTGTAATAAAATATAACAAATTATATAATTAAATGTATAAGTAAATCATAACAAGTTTATATAATATCATTATTTTTTTATGAAATTCCAAAAAAAATGTAGCTTTGAGTATAGAACTCATTGCTACATTTTTAATTAATACATTCCCGGCATCGCAGCTGACGTCTCAGCTGGTTTTTCTTCTGGTTTATCAGCAACAGCTACTTCAGTGGTTAAAAATAACGCTGATATACTTGCTGCATTTAAAATTGCACTACGTGTTACCTTTGTTGGATCAACAATTCCTTCTTTATACATATCAACCCAGATACCCGCTTTTGCATCAAACCCAATATTTGATTTTGCATTCTTTTGTTTCTCGACGATTTCATCTCCATCATAACCTGCATTTTCAGCAATTTGCCATGTTGGTATCAATAAAGAATCTAAAACGATGTTATACCCTTTTTGAATATCAACAACATCATGCTTCAACTCATCGCGTAAATCCTTATATACATCTATTAAAATGGATCCACCACCATTTACAATTCCTTCTGCAACCGCTGCCTTAGTTGCATTTAATGCATCTTCAATTCGCAATTTCTTTTCTTGTAATTCACTTTCTGTAGCAGCTCCTACTTTTACCACTGCTACACCATTGGATAATTTAGCCAATCGCTCTTGTAAATTCTTTTTATCATAGTCACTAGTCGTATTTGCTATCTGTGTGCTAATTTCTGCTTTTCGCTCATCAATCACAGACTTATCTGCAACACCATCAATAATCGTTGTAGTATCTTTTGCTACAAGGACTTTTTTGGCTGTTCCCAAATCACTGATATCCATATCCTTTAATTCCATCTGTAAATCTTTAGCAATTAATTTAGCATCTGTAATCGTTGCAATATCTTCTAAAAGTGCTTTTTGATTATCCCCAAAACCTGGTGCTTTGGTTGCAACAACATTAAATGTCCCTCTTAACTTATTTACTACTAATGTACTTACAACATCATTATCAATATCTTCTGCAATAATCAATAAAGATTTATGTTGTTCTACAATTTTTTCTAAAATTGGTAGTATATCTTGAATGGTATTTATTTTTTGATCTGTAACTAATATATAAGGATCATCTAATGAAACTTGCATCTTATCACGATCACTTACCATATAAGGAGAAATATACCCTTTATCATATTGCATTCCTTCTACAACATCTAAACTTGTATCAAAGCCTTTTGACTCATCTACATTGATAACACCATCATTTCCGACTTTTTCCATCGCTTCAGCAATGATTTTACCAATTGATGTGTCTTGTGCAGAAATAGAAGCTACACTTTCAATTTCACTGTTTGTTTTTACTTCCTTTGATTTCTCCAAGATTTTTTCAGCAACTTTCTTTCCTGCTTCTTCAATACCTTCACGCATCAATACAGAATTGCTTCCCTTATTGATTGCTTTAATACCTCGATGAATCATTTCTTGTGCCAATAATGTTGCAGTTGTCGTTCCATCTCCAGCTACATCATTTGTCTTATTTGCCACTTCATAGACAAGCTTTGCACCCATATTTTCAAATGGATCACTCAATTCTATTTCTTTTGCAATAGATACACCATCATTTGTAATCAAAGGTGACCCATAGCTTTTTTCCAAAACAACATTTCTTCCTTTCGGTCCCAATGTTATCTTTACAGCATCTGCTAATGTATCTACACCATTTAACATTTTATCCCGTGCTTCTAAACCAAACTTTAAATCTTTACTCATCTTTATTTCCTCCTTGTATCTTTATTTTAAAATTGCCAATATACTCTCTTCTGCAACGATTGAATAATCTTTATCCTCGTATGTAATTGAAGTTGCTGCATATTCTTTATATACAACCTTATCTCCTTCTTTTACTTGCAGGGGAACCAATTTCCCATCAACAAATTTTCCCTTTCCACATGCTACTACCGTAGCGATACTAGGTGTTTCTTTAGGACTACCACTTAAAATAATCCCACTCGAGGTCTTATTTTCAACCTCTTCTTTTACAAGTATTACATTATCATGTAATGGTTCAAACATATAATTACCTCCTTTTTAGCACTCTCAACCATCAAGTGTTAATAGATATTATAATCATTTTTAGCACTCTGTCAATACGAGTGACAAAAAAGTTAAACAATTTTTCATATTCTTTCTAAATCATCATAAGAAAAAAACACCTACTTCGTAGGTGCAATTCCTTTGATCATAAGTTCTGTCCACTCGGCTGTATATGGGACAATATGTTCATATACTTTTGGGTTTGAAATTCCTTCAACTAACGCTTGAAAATAAAGCAACAGAAACTCATCAGAATATTTCAAATCAACTTTTCCTTCTTTTTTTCCACGATGGAATAAATCCAACATCAGACCCGAACTCTCATGTAAATAATCCATCATCAATACCGTAAATCCATCATCATTTTTATTTGTGAAGTAATCCATTAAATCCAAATAAAATTGATGATTTACTTCTCTAAAAAAAGTTATTTTATTTTGACTCATTGCTATTAATGTCTCCGCAAATGGTTTATTTTCATCCATTATTTTTCTAGCTTCTGTAGCAATCTGTTCAATAAATTCTTTAAACACTTGATGAATTAAATTATCTTTACTACCAAAATATTTAAAAATCGTTGTCTTTCCAACCTTTGCCTGTTTCACTATTTCATCAATCCTTACATTTGTTATACCTGCGTCTGTATTCATCATATCAAAGGTTGTTTTTAAAATTAATTGCCGCTTTTCTTCCGTTCTCTTTTCAAATCCATTCATATGTTTTCTCACTTTCTTATTTTCATTATAGCATAACCAAAATTAAATACTATAATATATTTTTTAGTTCTTAATTTTTTATTTTTATAATTATATTAATTAATTAAGAACTATTTTATCAAAAAGGTACATTGTTGTTGGTTGACAATAGTAAAAAAATGTTTATTATTAAACTTGTAAATGAACTTTGGTTTGACACAAGTTAAGGTTGATGACAATTCTTTATCCTTCCCCAATAACAAGAATTCTTCACCATGAAACTTTGCATAGAACTGGAAAGCACGTTACGCACTTTACTATTTATATGAAAAGGAGTATCTGTGTTATGGAAATTATTAAAATAAAAGGATTACAAAAGAAGTTTGGTAAGTTTACTGCCTTACATGATGTATCACTTAGTGTTAACGCTGGTGAAGTTGTTGGTTTCATTGGACCAAATGGAGCTGGAAAATCAACAACAATTCGTGTTTTGTTGGGGATTATCAATCGAGATGCTGGAGATGTAACCATCTTTAATCACGATGTATGGAAAGACAGCTTAGAAATTCATAAACGTATTTCTTACGTTCCTGGGGATGTTGCGCTTTGGGGAAACCTAACTGGGGGAGAGATTATTGATTTATTTATGAAATTGCATGGTGGAGGAGATAAAACAAAGCGGGATTATTTAATCAATCGTTTTGAACTAGATCCAAAGAAAAAAGCCAAAAGTTATTCAAAGGGTAATCGCCAAAAAGTTGGATTGATTGCAGCCTTGTCGGTTGCATCAGATTTATATATATTTGATGAACCAACTTCTGGATTAGACCCTTTAATGGAAGCAGTATTTCAAGAAGAAATTGAGAAAATCAAAACCGAAGGAAAGGCTATCTTGCTCTCTTCCCACATATTAAGCGAGGTAGAACGATTAGCTGATAAAGTTGCAATTATTCGCCAAGGGAAAGTTGTTGAAACAGGAACACTTGATGAACTACGTCATTTAACTCGTTCTACAGTAACTATGGCTACAACCAAAGATGTAGAAGCGATGGCGAAAGTAAAAGGTGTTTATGATTTTGTGAAAAAGGGGAATCAAGCTACATTCTCTGTCGATAATCATCATATGAATGATATTATGGCAGAAGCAGTAAAATTAGGAGTTAAAAAATTTGAATCTGTACCACCAACGCTAGAAGATTTATTCATGCGTCATTATGCAGAATAGACAGGAGCGAGGTGTTTACATCATGAAAGAAAAATTCTCACTATGGAATGTTTTGTTTATACAATACATCAAACGTGATTGGAAAAAAATTATTGTATGGATTTTAGGTTTAGGTTTATTTTGTGGAGCTTTTGTTCCTGCTTTTGAAGAAATTGGAAAGGGACAAGGTCTAATTGGGTTATTTGAAACTATGCAAAATCCTGCAATGATTTCTATGATTGGACCTACCCCTGTTGAACATGCTGCTAACTATACGTTAGGTGCCATGTATGCAAATGAGATGCTACTATTTTGTGGATTGTTTGCAATGATTATTTCTGCTTTGCATGTTGTTAGTCATACTCGTAAAGAAGAAGAATTAGGATTAAGTGAACTCGTCCGTTCTTTTGAAGTGGGTAGACAAGCAAATTCATTAGCCGTTATCATCGAAACAATTCTCATTAACCTTATATTAGCCCTCTTTATAGGTGGTATAATGGTAAGCTTTGGCGTAGATTCCATTGTTGCAGAAGGGACATTTCTATTTGGAGCATCAATCGGTTTAGCTGGAATTATCGGAGCAGTACTTGCTTTGTTAATCTCACAAATCATGCCTACTTCATCTGGAGCCTCTGGAACTACTTTATCAATCATTGGATTATTATATATTTTGCGTGCTAGTAGTGATATTTCAAATATCACATTGTCAAAAATCAATCCAATGGGATGGGTATATTTAACTTATCCATTTACCGAAAATAATTGGTATTTCCTATTCATTGGTATTATATTCTGTATCGCAATTATCTTCTTATCCTTTGTGTTGGAAGGTAAACGTGATATGGGTGCAGGTTATCTTCCTGAAAAAGAAGGACGAGCAACAGCAAAGAAATCGTTATTATCGGTTCCTGGTTTATTATTCAAAATCAACAAAGGTTCTATTATTGGCTGGCTTATTGCTTTTATGATTATGGGAGCTGCCTATGGATCCATTTATGGAGATATGCAAACATTCTTAAAAAGTAATGAGTTGATAAGTCAAATGTTTACAATGAGTGGCATTTCACTTGAGGCTTCCTTCACAGGAACCATCATGATGATCATGATCGGACTTGTTGCCATTCTTCCTATTACAGTTATAAATAAACTATTTTCAGAAGAAACGCGAATGCATCTTAGTCAACTATATTCTACGAAAGTTACAAGAGGACAATTGTATTGGACGACGCTTATCATTGCTATTTTGGCAGGAATAATCGGTATTGTTTTTGGGGCTGGTGGATTAGGTTTGGCAGCTATGACATCCATGAATGGAACTTCTACACTTAATATGATAGATTTTCTTGCTGCTGGGTTTAACTTCTTACCATCGGTCTTATTTTTCACAGGTTTAGCTGCCTTAGCCCTTGGCTGGCTTCCAAAGCTAGGAAAAGTTGTTTATGCCTATCTTGGGTATTCCTTTGCAATTAACTATTTTGGAGGTATCTTAAATTTACCAAACTGGTTCTCTAAAACCGCAATCATGAGTTGGATTCCACGAATGCCTATGGAAGATTTTGATATAACGATATTTCTTATCATATCACTACTTGGTATTGGATTAATGATTTTAGGTTATATTGGTTATAAAAAAAGAGACATGCAAGAAAGAGCATAATGACAAAAGCGAGTACACCATGTACTCGCTTTCTTAATTGTAACCTTTTTATATTTCATAAAGAATATAATTCTTTTTATTCATAATTTAGATATTTATATTCTTTTTGCTTCATAGGTGAATACTGCTTTATCACAACGAATATAACTCTCAGTATACTCTACAACATTACCATCTTTATCTTTGCCTAAGTACTCAAAGTAATATAAAGGATCATTGGTGTGAATTCCCATTTGCTTGGCAAGCTTCTCATCTGCTTCAATAATGATTAAGCGTTGTTCAAATTTTATTGGGAAGTGTCCTTTGGACTCCATATAATTATAAATCGAAACATTTTCAAAATTATGTTCATCTGCATCTTCAAAAAATTTAAATGGCATATAACAATACTCTACTCCAAAAGGCTCATCATTTGCATAACGCAAACGATGAACAACATATACATCTTCATACTTTGCCAAATTTAATTTTGACCCCAAATAATTAAATGCCTTTGTTAGCCCTTTTACTAGTACCTTATCTTTTCTTCTAACCCCTTGTTCACGAAATAAAGCACTAATTCCTGAAGCATCATCACTTCCCCAAGCTAACCGTTGTCGATGTTTACGTTGTACAAAGGTTCCTTTTCCATGTACACGAAATAAATAGCCTTCTTCTACAAGAGCATCAATCGCTTTTTTAACAGTCATTCGATTCACTTCATAACTCTCTGCTAACTTGCGCTCACTTGGAATAGCCTCTCCAGGTAGATACTCTTTATTATTTACTTTTTGAACAATTGCATCTCTAATCTGTATATATATTGGCATCCGATAATCCATGTTCGTATCCACCCTCCTAACTTTTTTTCCCAGTTAAATCATCATTCACGTATACAAAGCGATTCATAATCATATAAGTCTCTGAGTATTCAATTGGTTTTCCATCAATAGATAATACCAAGCCCTGTTGCTTTACCAATTTTTCACCAACTGGTACATGTAAACTTTTCGATAAAAATTCATCACTTTCCACAACAATAATTTCTTGTTCAGAAGAATCAAGATCAATTAAATAATCTTCTTCTAAAATACTATAAAAAGATCGATTTTCTAAATCTTTTTCCATCAGTGTAGGTGCTACATCACAAGGCACAAGCGATTCTTCGAGTGAAACAATTTCATCATCTACATAACGAAGACGATCAATAAAAAAACACTTCGTTCCTATGGGAAGTTTAATTTTATTAAATAAATCTTTTCCTATTTCTTTTTTTTCAATACTGAGTAGTTTGATATGCTGCTGTTTTCCCATATCTGAAACTACCTGCGAGGTAGATGAAATTCGATACACATTCTTTTCGATGCGTCGTGGTGCTACATAGTAGCCACTACGCTCTCTTGAACAAATCCAACCTTCTTGAAGCAATATCTTTAACCCCGTACGAACGGTTGCTCTTTGCACATCAAGTTTCTCTGCCAATTCTCTTTCACTAGGTAATTTCTCACCCTCCAAAATAGGAGTGTTTTCTATCATGTATTTAATTTCATTACATACGATAATATCAAGTGTTAACAATCTCATGGTAATTTGAACCTCTTTCCTTGTTTATTATACCACATTAAAGTTTATAAAAAAGATATACCTTAATATTTTTCCATTACAATATATTTACTCTGTTTATAACCTAGTTTGGTATAAAAAGACAGTGCTTTCTCATTTCTTGGATTTACCTCTAAAGTAAACGTATATTCATCTAAATCGTAGTTTTTTTCCAACCACGTAAAAAACTTTCTTCCATATTGTTTACCTCGATGGGCTTTCTTTATATATAATTCATCAATCAGTATCGTTATACTTTCATTTCCATTACACCAAAAAAAGCCCAATAGAGCATATCCTATAATTGCTCCTTCTTGTTCCAAAAGTAAGCCTCTTACATAAGGTGACTTTTTCATTACCTGTTTAAACGTTGTTATAAATTGTTCTTCATTTCCATCTTCTATGGATGCCTCACTTTCATAAAAAGCTTTTGACATCGCAATATATGCTTCTTTATCCTTTACTTCAAAATCACGAACTTTCATTTTTTTCTCCTTTCAAATTTAATATTTCGTGAGTTTGAAGCTATCCAGGATTTTGTTGATAATAATCTTTTATTATTTGCTCTTCACCATCATCCACATTTTCACTCCTTTATCAGTGTTAAATTCTTTATCCAATGTTCTTTCTTATAAAAATAAGTAGATAAAAATACTTTTACTATATTTATGCCTTCTACTAATATAAACATCATAAGTAAATCCATATGCCACACTCTTGATGCCAAGATACTCAACAACAACGGTCCAAAGATAATAAATAATCCATCAATAGCTAGTACCGATTTTGTATCTCCTCCTGCTCTTAAAATATAATATGCTGTTTCTGCATATCCTTGTGTCCACATAATAGCGGCCTTTACAATCAATAATATCATCGCCATATCAGCACTTGTTTCCTTTAGCGAAAACAACTGAGGAATAAATGGTGAACCTATCATAATCAAAACACTACCTACCACATAAATGATTAGACCTATTTTAATCATCTTCTTAGAGTCACTTCGCGCCTCATCCAAATGATTTGCACCTAGATCCTTTCCAATAATAATTCCTGTAGCTGTTGCACATCCAGCAAAAGCAACATGAACAAGCGATGATATATTATCAACAACGGTTAATGATGGTATATAACTTTCACCAACATAACAATAGTTCATAAAGATAATACTAAGCCCTATTGACCACAGTATTTCATTACATACTAAGGGTATTGTTTGCTTAATGATGATTACTTTCTCTTTTATATTTAATTTCTTTATCTTGGCAAATAAGTATAAATCTGATTTCTTATTTGATAATAACCATAATAAGAAAAACAGTTCTACATAACGAGATAGAGAAGTTGCAATCGCTGCACCTTTAATGCCCATTGCTTCAAATCCAAAATGTCCGAAAATCAATATATAATTTAATACAACATTTACAACAAAAGCAATAAACCCACTAACCATTGGAACCTTTGGTTCCCCTTTAATTCGATAAGCAACCGCAATCATCATCACACAAGCAAAGGGTAAGTAAGAATATCTTACCACATATAAATATTCAAGGGCTCCTTCTACTATTTTTGGTGTTTCCAAAAAAATGGTAATTACCGATTCAGGAAAGAGCAATAAATATATGGTTGCTACAATACCAACAAGTGTACAACACCATAAACCAAAACGGAATACTGCATTATACGAGTGTTTATTGTTTGCTCCATAATATTGAGAAATATAAATACCAATTCCATTTGCCAATCCAAAAATTGCTAGATTAAATACAAAGAAGAATTTGTTAGCAACCGTAATACTGCTAATCGCATCTTCTCCCAGTCCACCAATCATTACCGTATCTGCAATGCTTAATAAATTGACGAGTAACTGTTGTATGATTACTGGTAATGCTAATAATAAAACATGTTTGATAAATTTTTTATCTAATTTTGCATTCATTGTCCACCCCACTTCTACAATAAAACTGGCATCTTCATACATGCCAGTTTCTTTCTAATTTTCTTCGTTTATAATTTGAATTGCGGCACTGGCACCAAGTGCCTGGGCACCTGCATCCACCAATTCTTTCGCAAATAAGTAGCTACGAATGCCACCTGCTGCTTTGATTTTGATATTATCATTTAAATATTTTTTCATTAGTTCTACATCATGTAGTTTGGCTCCACCAAAACTCTTTCCTGTAGACGTTTTTAAGAAACTTGGATTTGCTTGGTTGGCTAATTCACAAATTTTAACCTTTGCTTCTTCATCAAGCTTACACATTTCCACAATTGCTTTATCTGTAATTTGATGTTCTTTACAAAATGTTGCAACTGCTTTTAGCTCTTCTAGCAACCCTTCATAATTTCTTTCTTCCACATTCTTTTGGTTTAATACATAATCAATTTCTTTAAATCCTTTATCTGCGTACATTTGGAATGCTTTTAATTTATCTTCCAAACATAAGTTACCTTCAGGGAAATCAATTGCACCCGCAACAATAATATCCGTATCCTTTAAATATGCAACTGCTTCATCATATTGATCCAAAGATGCAAATACACATCTTACATTTAATTTCTTTGCTTTTTGTAAGTACTCAATAAATGTATCATTAGGATCATCAATATAATCTATGTATTTACTTATCATAAGTGCACCTATGCACTCATAACGCCAAAGTAAGCTAGTGCAATTCCAACTACAACGGTAATAAGAATTAATTTAACAGGACCTACTTTTTTACCTAATGCCCAATAATAAAGCCATGTTACACCTAGCCCTACAATTCCAGGCATAATACCATCAAGCACTTCTTGCAAGCTCGCTACCGAATCTCCTGAACCAATTTTCAAAGACACCGTAGCCCAGAACATATCAAACGTCATGGAACCAATTACCATAATCCCTAAGATACCTGCTGCATACATTAACTTATCCATCGTTCCATTTTCTTGTGCTTTAGTAAGATAATTAAATCCTAAATTATATCCTAATCTAGCTCCAAATACACGTATTAAAAAGGCTGGAACATTGTAGATTAGTACATATAAGATTGGTCCAAGAATATTTCCTTGTTGCGCTAATGAAAGACCTACACCAAGGGCAATAACACGAATACAACCTAAGAAAATAGAATCACCAATCCCTGATAATGGACCCATAAGAGCAGCTTTAATACCATTGATTCCATCACCGCTAATATCACCTTTATTTACTTCCTCTTCCATCGAAAGAACGATTCCACCAACAAATGGTGCTAACTGAGGTGTAATGTTGAAGAATTCCATATGACGTACAAGTGCTTCTTTATACCCTTCTGGATTGTTTGCATAAATCTTCTTTAATGAAGGATCTAGCATTAATAAGAATGCCATATGCATCTGTCTAGGATAATTCCAAGACCACTCCATTCCTAAACCACCTACATTAAAGCTCATTCTAGTTAATTCTTTTTTTGTTATTATTCCTGTTTGCTTAGAAGTCATCATCATCTACCTCCTCATTACTTGCTCCTACTATTGCCTCTTTTGCGCCAGATAAGAACCCAAATTTTTCAGCAACGATAATGATTCCTAAAATTGCAACTCCAAGAACTGGCATTCCCAAATATGCAGTTAAAATAAATCCTAAGAAATAATATGGAACTATTTTCTTCGTCAAAATCATTCTCATTAACATTGCAAATCCTAATGTAGGTAACATTCCTGCAGCGACTGCCATTCCATCAATGATTACTTGTGGAATAGATCCTAATACTGATTCAACTGCATCTACACCTAGGTAATAAGCAAAGAATACAAGTAAGAATTTTTCAAGTGCACCGATTGCTCCCATAAGCCAGTGTACTTTTTTGATTGTTTTCGAATCACCTTTGGTTGCTGCATCATCCGCAAATTTTAAAAATGTCGGTGTTAATGCTGCTATAAAATTACTAATTGATAATGCAATAAGAGCAATTGGCATTGCAAGGGTAACTGCTGTTTCCAATCCAGCCCCTGTTGTTATAGCAAATGCTGTCCCTAAGATTCCACCAATCAATACATCTGGTGGAATATATGCTCCAACTGAGATTGCTCCCATAAATAACAACTCCAAACTAGCCCCCACTGTAATACCAGTTTGAAAATCGCCTAAAATAAGTCCTACAATTGGACCAATTGTAATTGGTCTAAATGTATATAATGTCCCTAGTTGATAATCCAATACTCCCCATACTGCAACTAGTCCTAATAAAATTGATTGAACTACCATTGTTTTCCTCCTTATAACACTTTTTCAACAAATATCTTTTTGTCATCAACCAAAGCTCTAATTTCTACTTCTAAACCTTTTTGAACAAATTCTTTTAGAATTTCTTCTTCTTTTTTGGTAACAAATATCTGTTTACTCAATTGCTTTGTTTCCTCTGATTCTTTTGTATTTCCTAAATTTATTGATTTAATCTGTGGACATCCATCAACAAGTTGTTTTGCTTCCTCAATTGTTTGAACGACAATAACCAACTTATATTTATCTGTAACACCACTATTAATTGCATCGATAGAATCTTGCATGTTTTTTATTACTAATTTACATCCAGAAGGTTTACCAAGTTTTAATGTTGTTTTCCAAACATCATCATTGACAACCATATCACTAGCAACTAAAATACAGTCCGCTCCAACTCCATTAGTCCATGAAAATGCGACTTGTCCATGTAATAATCTATGATCTATTCTAACTAGTTTTATCATAATTTTACCTTCCTAAAATTCATCTTCTTGAGAAACGTCTTCAATAAGAGGGTTACAAAATTTTGGTGTCGTATCCTCACTATTGACAATATTCTCAATTATTTCCTTTGTATTACCATCACCTGCTAAAAAGATTTGCATGAGCAAGGGTAAATTCATTCCTGTTATTAAATAATAATTCTCTCTTCCTAAATGTTTCATCAATTCATTGTTTACACTTCCACCAAACACATCACTCATCGCTATGATTTCAGCATTCTCAGGAATTTCATTCATAACTTTTTTGATATCTTCTTCAATATCATTCGATTCTACAAATCCATTAATGAGATGTACATTCTCTTGCTCTCCTACAATGATTTTAATGCTCTCATAGATACCTTTCGCAAAGGTTCCATGAGATGCGATAATATAATGTTTCATTGTTCATTCTCCTTCATGATTTTATTAAATTGCTGCATTGTTTTTAAATCTGCTTCATATGGTTTCTCATAATATTGTCCATTTACACTTTCCAGCGATAATAATCCATCATATCCATATTTCTGTAATTCTTTAATATCTTCACTCATATTTCGCTCACCATCACCCCATGCAAGATGTCCGGTTGGTGCTCCATCAACAAAATGAACATGAACAATATCATCTTTGAAGGCTTTGAAATAGTCTTCAATCGTTTCCTTTGCCCCAGCCATGGCTCCAAAATCAATACATACTTTCAATTGATTGCTATTTACTGCCTCTTTATAACGTTTTAATCCATCAATCGAGTTTACAATTAATGACTCGTCATGTTGTAATGATTCCATTGCTAAATAAATACGTTTGCTTTGTGCATATTCACAAAGACGTTTCATCATATGTACACTACGATTAAAGGCATCTTCTATATCCTCATTTAGAAATGCCCATCCACTTGTAACTAACACCATCTTTGCTTGAATACTTGCAGCTACATCAATAGCATTTGTAAAGTATTTATATACATGTTTTTGTAGCTCTAGATCTTTTGTAGCCATATTGTTAGGCTTTGGATTTGTTTGTTCTGGACAAATTACCGCTATTTTTATTTGATACTTTTCTTCTAAATGTTGTAATTTCTTTACACTTTCATATCCTTGATAATCCATGAAGAAATGTTGTGGTCCTGTCCATATCTCTGCTGTATCAAACCCTATTGACTTTATATGTTTAAAGAAATCCTCTAGCTCATAAAAGCGATAATGTCCATTCATTGCACATAGCTTAATCATAAAATCCCTCCTCACCTGCTTCAATACGCTTTATTAGCTGATAGACATCAAACAAATCTTTCACATGATAGTCAGCTTTTGATTGATCAAAATGAAAGCGATCATCTATTTTTGCTGCTACTTTTATACCTGCATTTCTTGCAGCTGCAATTCCATAACCAGAATCTTCAATAACGAGTGTCTCACTTGCTTCAAGTGATAATTTCTTTAGCGTATATAAATACACTTCTGGATGTGGCTTGCTTTCTTGAAACATCATTCCACTAACTATGACATCAAAGTAATGCTCAATCCCATTTTCTTTACAGACTTTTTCAATGAAATCCAAATGATTTGAAGAGGCGATTGCTATTTTAACCCCTTGTTTTTTTAAATAACGGATTAAAAACTTTACATAAGGATTTAAAATATCTGTGCAATCAACCTCTTCAACATTTGAAGTTTTGCAATAATAATCATACATCTCATCATATGTATAATCACACTCTAACCACCCAGCCATTAATTCCCAAGTTCTTTGATGACTAGATCCAATAACTTCTGATACAACTTCTGGTGGTTGTGGTTTACCATGCTTTTCCAAAAATGTCATCATTTCATACATATAATATGGTTCTGAATCAATCAATACACCATCCATATCAAAAATTACGGCTTTAATCTTCATGATTAATATTCAAATTGACGATAGTAACGTCTGTAATTTAAGTTATGCTTTGTATATGTCTCATAGTGAGCAGCCAGTCTCTCTGTCAATAGACTTGTTGCAATTAATGGTGATACAAGTCCTCTAAACTTATCATCAACACCATCCAATGCATATTCTGCTGTATCAAATACAACTAACTTGTCAGTAATCTTCTTACAGAATGTTTCTACACGTGTATCTAAGGCACGACATTCATCTTCACCTTTCACTAAGAATACTGGTACATCTTTATCAACTAGTTCAAGTGTTCCATGGAAGAATTCTGGTGATGTAACAGATTTTGTACGTACCCATTGCATTTCTTCAAGAATACACATAGAGAATAAATATGTTTCTCCCCACAATGCACCAGATCCTACCCAGATATTATATGGTTCATTGTAGTATTTCTTTGCAATTTCTTCTGCTTTTGGATCAAATTGTTCACGAATATCAACTAAGTTTTTAAAGATTCCTTTCATTTGATCTGCAAACAATTCATAGTCAGGGAAATCACCACGGTTATATAATAATCTTAATGCTAATAAGTTAAATAATAAATAACTATATTCACACATTCCGGTTGTAACATTTGCTTCAATTACCGTTTGTGCAACTTTTCCAAGTGGTCCACTAGATTTTGTGAAAGCCATGACTTGGATTCCTTCTGCAACAATCCATTTTGCTGCTTCTACAATTTCCTTTGTATCTCCAGATGCACTTGCTGTAATCACAATTGAATCCTTAGTTAGTTTACGGTGTTTTAATACATTTAACTCTGCTGCGTTTACCAAATAAACTTCTACATCAGAATATTTTTCAATCGCATATTTAATTGGGGCAAACTCTGCCCAAGTTCCTCCAATTCCAAGTAAGAAAATGTTTGAATATCCATCTTTTGAAATCTTATCTGCTACTTTTTCAACCTCTGCACGTTGTGCATAGATTGCATCCCCTTCTTTTAAATACTTTTCTGTATCAAACTTTGGTAGTGTTACCATCTCTTTTTCCATTTCGTTCTCCTCCATAATAAAATATATCGTTTCACTTAATCATAAAGACAGAATTGAACCTGGCGCCTTTGTGGTTCCTTTTGTATTCCACTTTACGATTTCAATATACCAGTATGAGCGATAAATTGCAAGCGGTTTCATGATTTTTTTAAAAGATTATAAAAAAACGAATCTGACAAATCATCAGATTCTCCTTTATTTATAGTGTTTTATTCATTTTTTCATAGCATCATATTTTTTCTATAATTTTCTCTCATTTCCCATTTTTTATGAATTTTATATAATATTTTCCATTTTTGGCTACTTATCTATTCCAATTTTGATTTTTCATATACCAAAATAAAAAATCCACCCCTATAAGGGGATGAATATTGGCAACTCCCATATGGGAGCTTTTTGAATATTCGCAATTGTGATACACTGATTTTAGACGGTATGATAACCAACATATGGGTATAACCCACGCATGCATTCGCCTCAATAATCTCTACGTCTTTGTATTCATAAAGACGTCTGAGGATAACGCCAATGTCCCTCCTCAATTCACCATAGATTACTTTTCTGCGGTATTTTAGAATAAACACAATATGATACTGACAGTTTCATTTTGTGTGGAACAATTGGCTTTCATCGATACCTTTTTTCTTTTTAAACATAAATTACCTCCTATTGCTATATGGCGAGTATTCATCCATATTGTATAGGAGGTAATTTTATGTTTTCACTGAACGCGTTCGCTTTTTACATTTCTCACCTGCTTAGCAGGTAGTTTTGGTTCCCACTAAATTGGTGTCAAATCTAAAACCCTTTAAAATAAGGGGCAACTAATTCCTACTCGACATAATGCTATAAATCATATATTTTCTAGTATAGTATATCATTATTTGTCTGCATTTTTGATTCCAAATATCCATATTATTTATTGTATTCAAAATTTTCAATGTCACTGTATTGTCAAATATCTATACCTAATAAGCATTTAAGGGGATAATAATAGAATTGTTATTTTGTTTTTTGATAGGCAATATAGGAAATAATATAAGATACGATTACACAAGAACCTACAAGAATAAAGAAGATAATTGTATTAAATGTATTTGCTTGTGACAAAACAGCATATAGGATTAGTGAAAATCCGAAAATAAGAAACACCCTACCTATCCATCTATGTGTTAATTCCCAAGATTTTTCATTTGCAATACTCCATGTATTTTTGAATCCAATCATCGAATTATAATCAAGTACAGGAAAATAATTTCCAACAACTATAATTAAAATCCCTGCTAATCCGATAGCAACATTTATAAAAGGAAATGTGGAAACAGTTGCTTTAGTAGATAGTAAAATGAAACCCTGTGTTACTACAAATATCAATATACTATCAAAAATTGTCATAAAGATTATAGCAAACGTTAGTAAAGGCTTTTCATTACGCAAATGTTCATCTGGACTTATTTTATATTTATTTCTTTGATAAGCTATATAACATTTGGTAATAAAACCACAAAAAACAGGTATCATCCAATAACCAAGAAACTCAAAACGATTTCCCCATCGTGAAATTTCCCCGCTAAAGCTGTACTGCATGGGGAATGATGTTGGCATAAAAATGATAACAAGTAATCCAAGCAGTGATATAACAATTAAAGTATTTGTAAGTTTATTTCTTATTTCCATCTTTTCCTCCTTCAAACTGTTTTAGCCATAGTGTTAATTCTTCAAATATCGATGTATTAATTTGATAGTATACATAGTTTTTATATTTTGTCTCAAACACTAAATCTGCCTTTTTTAGCAAATTTAGATGATATGAAATTGCTGCATTAGTAATATTGAAATTTTTTGTAATATCCCCCGCTGATATTTTACCTTTATTTTTCAGAAGAAAAAGAATATCTCTCCTTATTGGATCAGACATTGCCTTTAATGTTTCAGAAATTCCCATAAAGACCCCCAATCTATTTAAATGATTATTTAAATAGATTTTAACATTTTTCTTTATAATAATCAATATTTTATAATATTCATTAGTGTAAATATACGTAGGAATATAAAAAGGATATATGACTATTAAAAGATGACAATTTTACATGAATTCCTTTGTATAATGTCCAGTAAACAATAATACTTTTAAAAAAATTTGTATTCCTCTTTTGTACATATTGTATAGAAGGTAATTTATATTTTCACTGAACGCTTTCGCTTTTTATATTTCTCACCTGCTTAGCAGGTAGTTTGTATTGCTTCACTCATATAATAAAAAGATGCGCTTTACGCATCTTCTTAAAATTATTTAACCAACTTTAGCGCTTTTGCAATTTCTAGAACTAAAACTGGTGCCAAACTAAGTGCTAAACAAATCAAATATAACTCTATTGGTAAATGTACCAATCCAAAAATCTTAGTAATCGGTGGTACAAAAATTACAAACAACATCATTACAATCGATAGGGCTGCAGCCTTATTCAGATTCTTATTGGTAAAAATACCAATTTTAAATATCGATTTATGAGAACGCATATTAAATGCGTGATTGATTTGTGAAAGACCTAGTACAATGAAGGCCATTGTTCTAGCTGCTCCCAATCCATCATGATCAAATCCATATTTGAATGCCAATAAAGATAAGCCACCAAACATGAATCCCTGTAATGCAACACGCACACCTAATCCATGTGCGAAAATACCTTCATTTTTAGGCCTTGGTGCTTCATCCATAACACTTTCTTCAATTGGTTCTGTACCTAAAGCAATCGCTGGTAAACTATCGGTTACTAAGTTAATCCACAATAATTGCATTGACAGCAATGGAGATACTCGCCAAAATAGCATTGAGAAGAATACCAAAGCAATTTCACCAATATTGGTACCCAACAGAAAAGCTACAACTTTACGAATATTACTATAGATTCCACGTCCCTCTTTTACAGCTTCAACAATGGTTGCGAAATTATCATCCATCAAGGTTAAATCAGCTGCACTTTTTGCCACATCGGTACCTGTAATACCCATCGCACAACCGATATCAGCAGCTTTTAAAGAAGGCGCATCATTTACACCGTCACCAGTCATAGAAACGATTTTCCCCTTGCTCTGCCACGCTCTTACAACCCGAATCTTATCTTCTGGAGATACTCGAGCATAAACTGAAATAGAAGCTAATTTTTCATCCAACTCTTCATCACTCATCGATGCTAACTGCACACCGGTTAAGGCAACGTCTCCATCATGGAAAATACCAAGATTTCGAGCAATTACTTCCGCAGTTAATACATGGTCACCAGTAATCATAATTGGTTTAATCCCTGCGTGTTGACAAACCTTTACTGCTTCTTTTACTTCTTCACGAGGAGGGTCAATCATCCCCACAAGACCAATGAAATTCAAATCATTTTCTATCTCATCATAAACAACTTCACTTGGTATTTCATCAATCTCTTTATATGCAATTGCAATCACTCGCAATGCTTCTTTACTCATATCCTCTACTACTTGGGTAGCTTTTCCAAGATCCCCAACACTGCAATGTTCACGCATTACATCGAAAGCACCCTTGGTGATTACAATATTTTTGCCATCCATTTTATGAATAGTAGTCATCATTTTACGATCCGAATCAAATGGTAACTCCAACAAACGCGGATAATTTTCATTAATTACTTCTTGAGAAATACCATTTTTAATCCCTGCTGCAATAATACTTGTTTCAGTAGGATCCCCAATGGATACTTCTTTACCATCTTCAATCACAATCGATCCATCACTACAAAGCATCCCATAGACAAGTAATTTACGAATTGCTTCTGAATTATCAGATGAGATGTCTTCCATTCCCGTTTTCTCATCATATGCTTTTACAAGGGTCATTTTATTTTGTGTCAATGTTCCTGTTTTATCCGAACAAATAATGGAAGTACTTCCCAAGGTTTCTACAGCTGGTAATTTCTTTACAATCGCATTTTGCTTTGCCATTCGCTCTACACCAATAGATAAAACCACGGTAACAATAACTGGGAGACCTTCAGGAATTGCAGAAACAGCCAAAGAAACAGCTGTCATAAAGATTTCCATAATTGGCATTCCATCAATAATTCCCATCACAAAAATAATTGCACAAACGATGAGTGCTATGATTCCTAAATATTTACCCAACACAGCTAAGCGTTCTTGAAGTGGTGTTTTGGTATCAACTGCGCTGTCTAATAGACCTGCTATCTTACCCATTTCACTATCCATTCCGGTTGCACTTACAATTGCTATCGCTGTCCCATTTGTAATAGAACATCCCGAATACACCATATTTAATCGATCACCTAACGGTTCTTTTTCATCAACAATCAAATTTGCGTTCTTATCCACAGGTACTGATTCCCCAGTTAATGCCGATTCATCTGATTTTAAGGAATTCGCACTAATCAATCTCGCATCTGCTGGAATAAAATCGCCAGCCTCCAACTTAATAATATCCCCTGGGACTAGATTTAGTGTATCGATTACTTTTTCTTCACCACCACGAATTACACGACTTTGTGGAGTTGTCATATTCATTAGTGCTTCCAATGACTTCTCTGCTTTATTCTCTTGATAAACACCAACAATGGCATTTAAAACGACAATAACAAGAATCAAAAGAGGCTCAAAAAAACCAGATAAATGCTGTTCCATGATGGCCACAACAAAAGAAATCAAAGCTGCTAAAAGCAAGATTAAAATCATTACATCTTTAAATTGCTCCAAAAATTTCATCAAGATAGTTTTCTTTTTCTGTGCTTTTAATTTATTTTCTCCATATGTATTTAAATATGTTTTTACCTGTTCATCTGATAATCCCTTAATTTCATCAGAATGTAATTCTTTGATTACATCTTCTGCGCTTTTATTATGTGCTAACATCTCATTCATCCTTTCACTATATAATACTATTATTATATACTTGATTACCTCAAAAATCTAAATTTTTACATGACAAAAGAAAAAATGCTAGTACCTAGCATCTTCTTACAATATAAAAATAATTCTAATCAGACTTTCATATCCATTATAAAGTCATCTTATTTAACGTATCATTATCTCCATTTACTTCTTCAAGTGGTCCATTCCACTTCAACAATCCGCCACTTACACTTCTTGCTGAATAGCCTTTATCCTTTAATATCAAAGCCGCAGCACGACTTCTTCTTCCTGAATGACAAACCAAGAATACCTCTTCTGGAGGTTCATAATAATCAATTTGACCAAGAGGAATATTAATAGATGATGGAATATGACCACCTTGATATTCATCAGGTTCTCGAACATCGACAATCAAAGGCTTCTCTTTTAGCTTCTCTATCAATTCTCTTACATATATTTCTTCATTTTTATTAAACATATCTCTAACTCCTATCAATATATATTTTATAATATATAGAAGTTCACTACTAATATTATGCACATAAAAAGATATATTTTACTTCATATATAAGATTCCAAATGGCAACCAACCATATTCACCATGCTTACTTTTTACATAACCCCAATCAAAAACAACCTTTATAAGTTCAACACAATCCTTTGCTTTCACAACCAATTCGGTTGGATTATAATCACAGTTTAAACAATTGTTTTCAATATATGTATTGGGAATATATGTTTCATATCCATCTATTACACCACTTGACCAGTATGTATACTGTTTACATGGGATAATGTTTTCAACTTTGCTGCCTTTAGGAAAAGTAGGAAATTTTCCCTCTCCATCATGATTTTCTATTACGTATACTTCCATAATAATGTTCCCTCCTTTAGGTATCTTTTTTAATTATAGCAATCCTTTCATAGTAATACAATTTCTATTAATTTCATTTTGACAACACCTATAATATATACTATTATTAATGGAAAAGGAGTTGAACTTATGGGAAAAACAATTGTCCCTAGTGGATATACACCATCACTATCTTTATTAGAGACGGAAATTGCAATAAAGTTAGTAAAAGATACATTTGAAAGAAGGTTAGGTGAAGCCTTACATCTTACTCGGGTATCAGCCCCACTTTTTGTTCAAGCTGATAGTGGTTTAAATGATGATTTAAATGGGATTGAGCGTCCTATTTCCTTTGATGCTCCTGATATCAACAATCGTTCAATCGAAATCGTACATTCTCTAGCAAAATGGAAAAGAGATGCTTTAAAACGTTACGATCTTGGAAAGTTTGAAGGACTATATACGGATATGAATGCAATTCGTCGTGATGAAGAATTGGATAATATCCATTCTATTTATGTTGATCAATGGGATTGGGAACTTATCATTGATACCAAACATCGGAATCTAAATTACTTAAAAACAACTGTAAATAAAATATATAATATCTTGTTGGAGATTGAATATCAAATTATCAAACACTATCCTTCTTTAGGAAGTGCTATGTTACCTCCAAAAATACATTATATTACATCTCAAGAACTAGAAGATTTATATCCTTCGTTATCACCAAAAGAAAGAGAACAAAAGATTACAAAAGAATATGGTGCTGTTTTCCTAATGCAGATTGGTGATAAATTAAACTCTGGTAAACGTCATGATGGACGTGCCCCAGATTACGATGATTGGCAATTAAATGGCGATATCCTAGTTTGGTATCCAATGTTGGATACCGCTTTGGAATTATCTTCGATGGGAATAAGAGTAAATGATCGTGTCTTAGATGAACAATTAAAAAAAGCAAATGCTACTTACCGTCTAGCAATGCCATATCATAAATCAATTATGCAACATGATTTACCACTTACTATTGGTGGTGGAATTGGACAATCACGCTTATGTATGTATTTCCTAAGAAAAGCGCATGTTGGTGAAGTACAAGCATCCTTGTGGTCAGACGATGTTATTGAAGCATGTGCAAAAAATAATATTCCATTATTATAATGGTCTATACAACTAAAAAAGGTATCTTTCCTAATTGACAGGAAACATACCTTTTATTTTTTATCATTTGGATTCTTGTAAAGGTGAATAATTCCTTCTTCATTTAAATTTTTTACCAAAATAACAAGGATTGGTAAAATGAAGATCCCAAAAATACCAAGAAGCTTTGTCCCAACAAACATGGATATCAACATAATAATTGGATGTGCTCCAACTTGAACACCAACAATCTTTGGTTCAATGATATTACGGATAACAGTGATTATGATATATACAATCGCTAAACCAATAGCCAATTCTAATTGTCCATTCAAGATAGTGATAATAATCCATGGAATCATAATTCCACCTGTTCCTAACACTGGTAGAATATCAAATACAGCGATTAAAAAAGCAATTGCTATCGCATTATCAATTTGTAAAATAAACAAACCTATACTTAATTCCACAAAAGTAATAAACATGATAATACCATAAGATTTTATAAATTTACCTATTGTTTGCACCATATGTCGCCTTGTATGCCGAATGATGTTTTTTGTCTTATCATTAAATTGAAGCATAATAAAGTTTGTTATTTTTTGAAAATCAATCGTGAAAAAATACGAAGATATAATCATTAATAAAAAACTGATTAGAAAGGATGGCACAAACGATGCAAAAGAAGTTAGATAACTAAGTGATTTTGAAGATACGGATGGGGCAACCGATTTCGCAATATCTAACAATACTGTATTTACATCATTTAATCCTTGTGCTAAGTTTGGACTAATATTATTTAAAACATCTTCTAACCCGCTAAATAGCGTTTCTAAAGCTGGTTTAATCGTTGAAGAGTAATACGCTGGTAAGTCTTTAAAAAAGCTTCCAAGCATTGCTAATAACTGCATTACACCTAAGGTAACCAAACCACCTACGATAATATAAAACAAGGTCAGTACAAGCAATGATACAAACTTATTTTTTATCTTGATACGTTTGCTTATTTTTTTAATCAATCCTTGCATGATAAAAGCTATACCAAAGCCAAGAATAAATGGCAGACACCAGCCAACTACATAACGAAAGACAAAAACAACAATTCCTATAATCGCTATATAATAACAAAGATTCACCAAAAACTTCTTCCGTTTTTCCATTTCCATATAAAACCTCACTATTTATATTCTATTATACATAAAATCACCTTTATATTTCCTAACAATTATGTAAGATTATGTTGCTATCTATACTTTTCCCACATCCATTTGCATGGAAATAAACGGTATCCCATTTACAACTTGTACCTCTTGGACCTCATAGAAACCAAGTCTCTTATATACTTCTTTAGCATATAAAGATGAATTTACAGTGATTTTATCAATATGATAAGTGTTTATAAAATCATCTTTCATTATTTGAAATAACTGTTTCGCAATTCCTTGACGATGATATCTTTTATCAACAAATAACAAGGTAATATGATCTGGAATTCTTCCTGCAATCATCCCAACTAACTCACGATCAAAACATCCCCAGATAACAATTTCCTTTTTATCCAACATCTGTAAGATATTATCTTCCATAATATAACGTTTGAACTCTTCAACTCCTTGTTTTGGATACTCAATTGCTTCAAACTCTAAAAATACATTCCATACAAGTTCCATTGCTTCTTTCACTTCACTTGGCTTTAATTTTCGAATTTCTCACATGCCATCACCTCTACTGCTATTATATAAAAAAGAACCTCCTAATACTAGGAAGTTCTTATATACGGTTAAAGGCTAAAATAATAAACTGGATGCCAAAAACAGTAAAATATATACCTGCTAACATCGAAATTGTAACAAGTGAAATCATTGGATTAAATAACATCATAAACCCAATTATCAAAGAGAATATATTTAAAATTAAATATACCCAATATAGTCCTGTACTTGCTTCTTTCACATAAGATAAATTCATCAACCCTACAAAAGAATCCAAAATAAACCACAATGCAAATAACAAAGCTAATGTAATTGCTCCAGAAGCTAAATTTGTTAAGAATAAAATACCTAATATAACATCTAAAACAGCAGATATAAGAACTAAACTAGTTCCCAAACCAGTCATTGATTTGAGTTTTGTATATCCAACAAAAGTACCAATTCCTTTCATAATAGCTGCAATACCAAACAATATCACAAACGCTTCTAATGTATTCTCAGGATTTGTAAAACTCACAAATGCGGAAATTAGAAATACAATCCCTACCGCCAGCTCTAGCCAGCCGATGCTTTTACTTTCTTTCATATAAATCATCTCCTATCCTACTTTTAGAATACTACTAAACAATCTATATGAAAAGTAAAGTGCACAGGTTAAATTCACCTCTTATTTTTCACAAACACCATCTCATTTACACTTGATAATGTTTCGTCATATTGATACCCATCTTCATGAAATTGTTTTATTTCATCCAATGTATGCACATCTTTATTCGCTAAGAAATGCACCATCCTACCACGAGCTATTTTCGCCTGAGTTGCTTCATTTTTAGGAATACCTTCTTTAATAACTTTAAAGCTTATCGTTATCATATACATTTTACATTGTTCATCTAATACTTTGCTATATTCATTAGAAGCTAAATTTAATATATATGGTTCCTCACTTTTTTGAATTTCTTCCATAATATACTTTGAAATAATAGGTTTCCATAGTGCATATAAATTTTTATATTCATTTATTGATAACTTTGTCTGCATCTCTAATCGATATGGATAAATATTATCATATGGCTTTAATATTCCATATAAACCAGATAAAATACGTAAATGCTTTTGCGCATATTGCCTTTCTTCCTTATTGAATGAAGCTGGTTGCATATATTTATATTGAATTCCTTGATACGCTAAAATAGCTGAAGTACCCTTTCCATCAAATGAAAAATTTGAAAACCGCTCATGGTTTTGAGTCGCTAGTGGTTCTTTGATCTTCATTAGCTTCATCAAACCTTCAATTGAAGATCCAGATAATGCTTTCATAATACTTTTACTAATCTCAAAAAATTCACTCATACAATATGTATCATTGGGATTTTCTACCATCGTCTTCGTTGGGGAAATAAGAATTATCATATACTCACTCCTTCCAGATATACTATATCATATGTTACTTTTAAATTATTAAAACTTGAAAATAGTATTCATTCTTTTGTTGGTCAAGATACATTACTTTTCCATGAAGAGATGATAATATTTAAATAAGTTATCTTAAACTAACATAAGGAGGAAATACATATGAAAATAGTATATGCATCAAGAACAGGAAATATTGACTTGTTTATTGATAAATTAGGTATTCCTAATACCATGAAAATAGAAGGGGACCAGCCAATCAACGAAGACTTCATCTTACTTACATACACTGATGGTTATGGAGAATTACCATATGAAGTAGAGTCATTCCTTACAAATAACAAAAACCACATAAAAGGCGTTATTGGAAGTGGTGATAGTAGTTATGGTGAGGAAGTGTTTGCCAAAGCAGCCGATGTTGTCGCTGAAAATTATGGCGTTGATTGTCTTTACAAGTTTGAAAATGATGGAACCTATGAAGACGTTGAAAAAGTGAAAAATATTTTAAATGCTATATAATGAAAAACAAACTGATGAAATCATCTATATAGATGATACAAATCATGAAAAAAGAAGCTTTTTATTGCTTCTTTTTAACTGTCATAGTATTTAATCGTAGTGCCTTTTACTAAAATCCTATCTCTTCAAGAAATCCTTGGTATTCATTATCTTCAAATTGAATTCGCTCGTCATCCTTTTCTTCAAGATGTGTTGTCACTACTTTTTTAATTGCATGTTTATCAATATTTTGTTCAACGATATTTGATACAATTCCTAATACTACTAAAATACTACATACAATAATAATTCCCTTTTTACTTGTTTTTTTATTTTCCATTGTTCTTCTCTCTTTCTCCTTAATATTTTTTGCTTTTCATAAATGGTATTTTACTTCTTAATTGATCCCCTAAAAGATCAAATAAGATATTCATAACAGCTCTCGCTTCGATTTCTTTCACATCTGTTGTATCCACAATATAACGAACAATAGCCTCTATGTGTTTCTTTGATACACTCGTAATATTCTTCTCACAATACTTTTCATATGCCTTTACTACTACTTCACATGTGCTTTCATTAATGCTTGTTTCTTCTGCAATTGTTGCAATTACTTCTGTATGGTTCATCTTTCTTTCCTCCTTTACCGACCGACGGTCTATTAATGGTGTTTTTTAAACTCAACATTTGTTGAGTTAATTTATAAAAATTTGTTTGATTTGATTTGTTACTTCTTCTTTGCGAATTATCTTTTCATTCACTCCTAATACACGAAAGATAATATCAATAAACGATTGAAATAGCTTCTCCATGTCTTCTTTGTTTCGCATTGGGCTATCCAATAATGTTTGAATACCAACCATTAGAAATTGAATGGATTCTAGTGGATATGCTGTATTAAATTCCTGCTGCTGTTTCCCTTCCTCTATCACTTCTGCTAGAATTGGACCAAGGTAATGCATAGATTGTTCCATTGCTCTTTGTTTCATCAGAACATTTTGTGGTTGTTGGAATTGATCAATCATATCACTTTTCCCTTCCGTACTACTTGAAGACTGTGATAATAAGATTTGGAGCATTTTATCAAATGGACGAATATCTTTCCTATTTGCGATTTTTTTTGCAACGATCATATCTTGTTCTATAATTCTCATAATCACAGCATCCAATACTTCTTCTTTTGAAATGAAGTAATGATAGAAAGTTCCTTTGGCAATACCAATAGCTTTTAATATATCATTGATGGTTGTTTTTTCATAACCCTTTGTAATAAATAACTTTTCAGCTGTATCCAATATTTCATTCTTTCTTTCATCATGGTGTTTTACAACTCTCATCTCTCACCTTTCTATACCGTCGGTCGGTCTGTTTACATTCACAGTATATAATATCAATGATTTGTTGTCAACACCTTTTTGAAATTTTTATTTTTTTATTTTGATAATATCCTTTTTAAGCTTGTAATATCTAGTAAATTAACGGTTTTAAAAGCTCCTTTATAAAACACTCCCCAATTATTAAATACTCCAGGAACACTTTTTGCTTTCTGTAAGCTATCCACATACATTAGTGATAAAGGAATCTCGTTTTGTTTACAATAAGCTTCTATTTTTTCAATATATGAAAATACATAAGGGCATTGCATATCATAGTAGATTGTTAAAGCTTGGTTATCAATTTTTTGTTGTCTTGCATGTTTAGTAAACCTTGGTGTTGTTTTATCAAACGAAAGAGCGAGTAATTCATAGCCATCTTTTGTGGCATCAACTGTTACAAACCCAAATTTCTTCGCAAAAGATTGATCGCTAAGCCAAGATTTTTGTTTCTTAGACCCTAACATACAAATCCCTGATTTCCCTTTTGCCTTTGCATCTGCTATACAGTATTCCATCAAAGCTTTTCCATACCCTTTTCCTCTACAATCACTACCATATACCCATAAACAATAAATATAATAATAATTATCGCCTACAATGGGAACCCATGCTTTTTCAAGTGGTGCATATTCAATACATACCATAGCTTTAGCATTTAATTTTCTAAACACATGACCTTCCTTAAGTCTATCTGACAACCATTTCTTTTTAGCTTCAATACCTGGATGTATTTTTTTACTTCGAATAATACAACAAATATGCTCATTTACAAGATTTTCTTCCGTTATATTAATAAAATTATCCATTCTCTACACCTCTTTATCATTTCTTTCTTTTTACTGGTCTAACATATTTCCAAAACCTCTCTGGATCATAATAGAAATACATTATTCTCCCTGCGCTCATATCAAAACAATATTCTGTATTCGTAAAGTCAAAAGTAGCCATTATCTTTTCAACTCTTTCTTCAATATAAACACTTTCTTGCTCATAATCAAATGGCCCATGTTCAAAAACAAGGTATTCAGCTTCTGGAATTTCAAGCAAATCCATTTGTTTTGGAATATATCCCTTGTAATCCTTTGGAAGTCTCGCCCCATAACACTCACTCCGTAAGAACCCCCAATCACAAAGCCTTCCATTTAGATCATTTATATAAGCCATAACTTGACCACTTCCACCATTGACTTCACTACTACCATAATCATCTAACTTTCCTTTCATACTATCAAGCAATCCACAAATCGTTTCATAATCCTGTCCAGCTATACAATTTTGCTTTTCCCAAAAATCCCAATATCCATTACTCTCACAATTTTTAATATATACAAACTTATGAGCAGGAATCGTCACATAATAGATTTTTATATCTTCTATTGAATTTATCATACCAAGTTCTTCACTTCCTAGAAAGTAGCGATCAACCGTATTTATTTTAGTACGAAGAACAAGTGGTTTTGGATTTTTCCGATATCTACTTGGCGAAACTCCATAGGCTTTCTTAAAAGATCTAGTAAATGCTTCGTGTGAGGAAAATCCATAAGTAAAAGCAATTTCAGAAATAGACTTATCACTATCACGAACTTCTTTTAATGCAAACGCTAATTTTCTATGTATTACATATTCTCTAAATTTCATCCCCGATATTTCTTTGAATTTTCTAGTCATATAAAATTCAGAATACCCTAGCTTATCAGAAAGCAAACGTAGTGTTAATGCTTCATTGTTATATTGTTTTATACACTCATCAATTTCATCCACAATTATTTGAATCTGTTTTTTCCATGTATACATAATATCACCACACCTTATACTATTATATAAAATTTATGAATAAATTACTTGATTTCACTTGCTATTCTAATCTTTCTCTTTTTAGCGTATTCAATAACTTGTTTTATTTCTTACTCGACATTGCTTTTCAAAAAGAGAGAGACTTAATTTTCATTGTAATACATTTCAAAAATGATATAATCATTTCATATAGAATTTATTAAGGAGGATTTAATGATGATAACTCCATATTTAACATTTAATGGGAACTGTGAAGAAGCTTTTACTTTGTATGCTGAAGCATTCGGAGGTGGCAAAACTGATTTTGTACGATTGAACAATGATCCAAACAATCCTATCATGCATGCAAGTGTTTCTTTTTCAAAATATGAAGGATGCATTATGGGTGCCGATGTAAAAGATCCTGTCGTAATTTCGGGAATGGCAATTTGTGTTGTACTACCATCACGAAAAATAATAGAAGAAATTTCTGTAAAACTTGCAAAGGGTGGTAAATTGATACAAAGCTTTACTCCACATCCTGCACCACACCAAGAAGATGGAGGCGCAGAGGTTTTGGACAAATTTGGATTTACATGGTATTTAAGCACATAGAAATATAAAAATGAACTTGTTAAATAGCTAATCTTATAAAGATTAGCTATTTATTTGTAGTATATAAAAAGGGGCTGTGACAGATAGGTGATTTTTATCGCCTTGAAGGTTAACAGCCTTTTTTCTATGCCATTTTGGAGAAATCGTGGAAAACTGCAGCCCTTAAAAAGGTCGAATCCATACTTCGACTATTTCCTTTATAATATCTTCTATCCTATGTGGAAAACTAATTCACTTTTTGCTCAGATTCCATTTTTCTTACTTTTTCATTGTGATAATGTCTTATATTAT
>NZ_JAQFIQ010000019.1 GCF_029504745.1 Breznakia sp. PF5-3
CTTTGTATAATTGTATCTTCTGTTCTCTTAGTAACTTCGACATATAAAAATGCACCTCCTTTTATTTGGGTGTCCAAATAACGGGGTGCACTTCAATATGTCTTGTTTTTATTTTTGTAATTTTGCAAAGTTAATAAAAAGAAAGATATTACAAAAATATGAAATCATTTTCATAAATGATTGACAAAAGTTTCATTATCCCGTAGTATTAAACATAAATAAAGCAAAAACAGTGAAATGAAAGAGTAAGTTTCTGGTTGAAAGTAGAGATGTTATGGTTGGTGAAAATAACACAAAAAGGGAACTGAATACATCATGGAGTTGGATACCGAACATTTATATTAGTAGGCTATCTTGGTTAACAACCATTATCTTGTAAGTATGTACTGAGATGATATATTTATATATCAAACAGAGGTGGTACCGCGGCTTAGTCGTCCTCTATGGAGGGCTTTTTTTGTTTTATAAGGAAAAAATTGATATTTGGGAGGAAATGTTATGAAAAAGATAAGCATGTTATTATTGACGCTTTTTATGGGGGTCATGATTGTTGGATGTGATGATAAAGATGATGCAGTTACGCATATTGGAGTTATTCAATATGCAGAGCACCCAGCATTGGATCAAGCATATGAAGGGTTTTTAGCTGCATTGAAGGATGAAGGATATAAGGAAGGGGATAATTTAGCAATTGACTTTAAAAATGCACAGGGAGACCCTTCTACGCCTGAAACAATTGCTAATAAATTAGTAAATGATCAAAATGATTTGATTTATGCAATAGCAACTCCAGCAGCACAGGCAGTAGCACAAAAAACATCAGAGATACCAGTTGTTATTTCTGCTGTTACTGATCCAAAAAGTTCTGGTCTTGTTAAGAATAATAAAAAGCCAGGTACAAATGTGACAGGAACAAGTGATTTAACACCAGTTAATGAACAAATTGATTTGCTTACACAACTTTTGCCTGATGCGAAAAAGGTAGCAATTATGTATACTAATGCAGAAGATAATTCACGATTCCAAGCAGATTTAGCTAAGAAAGCAATTGAAAAAGCTGGATTGGAATGGAGTGAAGCAAAAGTATCTGATATGAGTCAAATTCAACAAGTTACACAATCTTTAGTTGGTAAAGTAGATGCGATTTATATTCCAACTGACAACATGATGGCAGAGGGAATGAGTACGGTATCTATGGTTGCAAATAAAAATAATATTCCTTGTATTGTTGGTGAAGGTGGAATGGTTAAAAATGGAGGATTGGCTACATACGGAATCAATTATTATAATTTAGGATACCAAGCTGGCCTTCAAGCAGCAAAAATCTTAAAAGGTGAAAATCCAGCAGATATGCCAATTGAATACCTTGCAGCTGAAGACTGTGAGTTGACAATCAATACAACAGTAGCAAAAGAATTAGGAATTACGATTCCACAAGAACTAAAAGACAAAGCAACGCTTGTAGAATAAGGTAATAGTATGACAAGTTTATTCTTATCGATTCAGGATGCCGTAAGTCAAGGTGTTCTTTGGGGTGTGATGGCCTTAGGTGTATATATAACCTTTCGTATTTTAGATGTTGCAGATTTAACAGTTGATGGAAGTTTTGCTACTGGTGGGGCTGTATGTGCAATTATGATTACCAATGGTGTATCACCGATTATATCTTTGTTATTAGCGATTGTAGCAGGGTTTGTTGCAGGGTTAATCACAGGAGTATTAATTACAAAGTTTGAAATTCCAGCCATTTTAGCAGGAATACTAACCCAGATTGGGTTATATTCTATTAACATGCGAATTATGGGAGAGCGTTCTAATTTACCACTTCTTCAAAATGAAACTTTATTTAAAAATATTAGTGATTTTACGGGACTTAGCATTGCTCATTCTACACTTTTAATCGGTGCTGTTTTTGTAGCACTTGTAATTCTTGTGTTATATTGGTTTTTTGGTACAGAGATTGGTTCATCTATTCGTGCAACCGGAAATAATGAAAAGATGGTATCTGCCTTAGGTGTTAATATTAATACAACCAAAATTCTAGGTTTAATGATAAGCAATGGTTTGATTGCTTTATCAGGAGCACTTGTGACACAGTCGCAAGGATATGCGGATGTGAAAATGGGGACTGGTGCAATCGTAATTGGTTTAGCATCAATTGTAATAGGAGAAGTATTGTTTGGAAGAAAGCAAAATTTTGGAATCCGTTTATTATCTATTGTAATTGGATCCGCAATTTATCGAATTATTATAGCAATTGTTTTAGAATTGGGATTAAATACAGATGATTTAAAATTGTTAACGGCGGTTTTAGTAGGTGTTGCATTGGTGATTCCTGTTTTATTAAACAGACAAAAACAAGTTCGTATGTATAAGAAACTTACGGGAAAGGAGTCTGAAAATGCTTAAGATTAAAGGTGTAAGTAAGACCTTCAATGCAGGTACCGTGAATGAGAAAAAAGCACTTAACCAAATTGATTTGGAGTTAAATGAAGGTGATTTTGTCACTGTTATTGGTGGTAATGGAGCAGGAAAAAGTACGGTGTTGAATATGATAGCGGGTGTTTATCCGATTGATTGTGGATATATTTATCTTGATCAAGAGAATATTTCATTATACCCAGAATATGAGCGAAGTAAGCTTATTGGAAGAGTGTTTCAAGATCCGATGATGGGAACTGCTGCAGATATGGCAATTCAAGAAAATCTTGCTATGGCCAATCGACGTGGTTTTAAAAGAGGTTTAAAATGGGGAATAAAACCCAGTGAAAAAGAGATGTTTAGAGAACGTCTTAAAAAATTGGAGTTAGGATTAGAAGATCGATTAACTTCAAAGGTTGGATTGTTATCGGGTGGACAACGACAAGCGCTAACCCTTTTGATGGCAACATTACAAAAGCCGAAACTACTATTGCTTGATGAACATACAGCAGCATTAGACCCAAAAACGGCAAAGAAAGTTTTGCAGATTACAAAAGAAATTGTTGAAGAAGATCAATTGACAACATTGATGGTAACACACAACATGAAAGATGCGATTGCTTATGGAAATCGCTTGATTATGTTTCATGAAGGAAATATAATTTTTGATATTCGTGGAGAAGATAAAAAGAATTTAAAAGTATCGGATTTATTAGAAATGTTTGAGAATGCAGTAGGTGAAGAAATGGATAATGATACATTGTTATTATCAAAAGATTAATTGTAAATAGTTGATAAAAAATGTTGACGAAATCGCAATTGTAAATTATAATATGGTTATAAAATATAATATTTTATTGGAGGGACATTATGGATGTAACATTGATTGAAAAGTGTGAACGCTTATCAGCAGAAACAAATGAATTGGCTTTTGCCTTGATGAGACCATTTTATGAAGAATATGGAATTAATTATTTGAAATTGAGTGTACTTAGAGAAATTTCTAAGAGTGATTCGATAACATTAAATATGTTAGCAAATAAATTGTCAAAAGCAGCAGCAAATCTTTCGGTCGTTATTACGACAATGGAAGAGGAAGGCTATGTGAAAAGAACACGTTCGGTTAATGATAAACGCATAACGTTCATTCAGATTGATAAAAAAGGAAAAGAAATTTCAGAAAAGAGTTATAATTATATAGCGGAAGTTTTTGATAATGTTCTTTCTAATGGAAATGAGTTAGATGTTTTAGTAAAAGCTTTAGAGGATTATCGTGATAAACTTCTGACAGCTATTGAAAAATAAAGAAGTAGTATTTTATATTGAATATTAATATAAGATGAAGTATGATTATTAGTAGTTTTATAAATATGATTTGAAGACAGTTTTACTGTCATGTAATAGATTTATTTTATTTGGTTTATACAGATTAAGATATATACCGCCCCTCCAAAATGGTTATATATATTATTACTGTGTAAATATTGAGGTTCTCCTGAATCTCTCTCACTTGGATAGTGCATGCACTATCCTTTTCTTTTGGAAAAAATAATTTTAAATTTATGAAGAAAATAACTTGACTCTCTTACTATGTGAGGGTTTACACTATAACTAGGAAGTAATCAAAAAGGAGGTTTCTATGTTAAGAATTGGAGTGTTTTCAAAGTTATCAAATGTGAGTATTCGGATGCTACGTCATTATGATGAGATAGGATTGCTTGTGCCTTGTCAAATTGATGAAATCAGTGGTTATCGTTATTATAGTGCTGCACAGTTGGAAACAATTTCTAAAATTCAAAGATTAAAAGATTTAGGTTTTTCCTTAGCAGTGATCAAAGAAATGGTATATCAACAAGATATACAGGGAGTTGAACATTTTTTTGAAGTTCGTAGATTGGAAATTGAAGAAGAGTTAGAACGTATAAAAAAACAAAGTATGCTATTGGACGAAGTGAAGGATATAATGAAGAAAGACAATGCAATGAATTACCATGTAATTCATAAAATACTGCCAGATATCAAAGTTATAAGCGTTCGAAAAAAAGTGCCATCATTTTATAACGAACAAGATTTATGGAATGAATTGTATTCGCAGATTTCAAAGCAAAATGTGAAATTGAAAACACCCATTCATGCTATGGCAATGTATCACGATAAAGAGTATAAAGATCGTGATGTAGATTTAGAGGTAGCAATGCAGGTAGAGTCAATGATGGATCCTATAGATGATGTAAAGGTTTATCAAACAGGAGAAATTGAAGTAGCTTCCATTACTTTCCATGGCTCTTATGAGCAAATGCCACTCGTTACACAAGCAGTAGGGAATTGGACGGAAATGAATGGATATGAACTAGATGGAAAAATGATTAATATTTTTCATGTATCTCCAGCACAAGAAAAAAATGAAGAAAATTGGATTACTGAAGCATGTTTTTTAATAGAAAGAAGAGGACGATAAAATGCCAAGAGCAACAAACAAAAAAGATTTATTATTAGATGCAAAAACAAATTATCAAAAATTAATGGAATTAGTAGAATCATTTTCACCAGAAGAACAAGAAGGAACATTTCCCTTCGAAGATCGTGATCGTAACATCCGTGACGTTTTAGTTCATTTACATGAATGGCACAATATGATGGAAAGATGGTATCGTGAAGGTTGTATTGAATCAAAGACGCCAGTGATTCCAAGAGAAGGCTATAATTGGAAAACAACAGCAGCGATGAATAAGATGATTTGGGAAATGTATCAAGATGTTTCTTTAACCAATGCAAAGCAATTGCTTGCAGAATCTCATCAGAAAATGATTGATATTATTGAAAGTCATACCAATGAAGAGTTATATGAACGTGGCTATTACAAATGGACAAAAACAACAACCTTAGGACAGTATTTTGTTGGATCAACAGCTAGTCATTATGATTGGGCAATGAAGAAAATCAAAAAGTATCGAAAAGCTATAAAATAAAAAGATAACTCCGGTTATCTTTTTGTTTACTATTCTATTATATTTCCATCTGTGGAAATAGTGGTAACTTGCCAAGGAATAAATTTACCGCTATTTTGTAAGGCTTGTTTTGCAGCATTTTCTAGCCCTCCACAACATGGGACTTCCATTCTCAGAATATGAATGCTTTTTATATTGTTGTTTTGAATGATTTGTGTTAGCTTTTCGCTATAATCTCCTTCATCTAATTTTGGGCAACCAATAATTGTTACATGGTTGTGCATAAACTCTTGATGAAAGTTTGCATATGCATAGGCACAACAATCGGCAGCAATCAACACATTAGCATTTTCAAAATAAGGCGCTTGTACTGGCACTAATTTTATTTGGACTGGCCATTGTTGTAGTTGACTTTGTAGTTCTATTTGTGATTTCTCACGAATATTTTCTTTTGTATGTAAAGCGCCATTAAATTGTATTGACGGACATTGATGAGTAGTGTTTTTTTTAGCTAAATGCTTTGCAACTGCCGCTTCATCATAACTAGCGGCTTCCCGGGTTTCAAATTGGATTGCTCCTGTAGGGCAAGAAGGTAAGCAGTCGCCTAACCCATCACAATAATCTTCACGAATCAGCTTAGCTTTTCCATTCACCATAGCAATTGCTCCTTCATGACAGGCAACTGCGCAAAGCGCACAGCCATTACATTTATCTTCATCTATTTTAATAATTTGTCTTGTTTCCATAGTTGTATCCTTTCGTCATAATTCTTGACTTTCTAATTGTAGTTTACTATATTAAAAATGAAAAGTATGTTGTTTTTACAACAAAAGAGGTGGATAATGAATAAATTATTTCAAATGTTGTATAGTCATGAATTGTTTTCAGGAATGAGAAAAATAGAAATTGATGATATTTTATCTAAGTTAAGAAAAAAAGATTATGATCATGAAACTTTGATTTATGCAATTGGCGAAAAGCAATTTTCTATTGGAATGGTGTTGGTAGGAAATGTATCAATTAATAAAATTGATTATTGGGGAAATCGATCAATTATCGCAAAGTTAAAACAAGGTGAAATTTTTGCTGAAGCATTTGCATTTTCGGAATTAGATGAATTACCTGTTAATATTGTTGCTGATAAAAATACGGAAGTATTGTTTATCAGTGTAGAACAATTTGTTTTTTTTGGTGTTAAATATCCTCAATTGATGAAAAACATGATGAAGATATTGGCTAAGAAGAATTTATATCTTACAAAAAAAATGGATGTGATAACAAAGCAGAGAATTCGTGATAAAGTGTTGTCATATTTGTCTGCACAGGCAGAGGAACATGGAATGTATACATTCACAATTCCATTGAATCGTAATGAGTTAGCTGATTTTTTATCGGTTGATCGAAGTGCTTTGTCGAATGAACTTAGTAAGATGCAAAAAGAGGGTATCTTAACGTATCATAAAAATGTCTTTACTCTACTTTAAATTTTATTCATTCGTTTGAATTGACCTTTTACCAATATGGCTTATATTTAAACTGTAAATATAGAGTACAAAAAGGGGTGATTTACAAAGACTTAAGAATCCTTTTATGAACTCTATGATAGTATCAGTTTGTTTATAAATTCACTGATATTGGGGGAGGTAAATATGCAAGAGAGTGTAAAGAATGTATACAAGTTACAACCAAGTGATGTATACAAAGAATTAGGCTCTGATATTAAGGGATTACAGTCGAGTAAAATAGTTGAATATCAAAGCAAATTTGGAAAAAATGTAATTCGAGAAGCAGAGCAAAAATCAATATGGAAAACATTTTTTAGTAATTTCACAAGCTTGATGGCCATTTTGCTATGGTTTGGTGGAGGGATTGCTATTTTTGCTGATATGATGGAATTAGGTATTGCCATTTGGTTGGTAAATGTAATTAATGGGGTATTCAGTTTCTGGCAAGAATTTCAAGCGGGAAAAGCAACGGATGCTTTGAAAAAAATGTTACCATCTTATGCACGAGTTTTACGTGATAATAGTGAACAGCAAGTCCTATCTGAGGATTTATTGCCAGGAGATGTGATGTTGATTGAAGAGGGAGACAAAATCTCTGCAGATGCAAGACTTATATCTTCTACAGATTTGCAAATTAATCAATCAGCTTTAACAGGTGAATCTAACCCTGTACATAAACTTGAAGATGCGGTATTAAAAGATGACTTGGCAAAATTTGAAATTCCTAACTTAATCTTTGCTGGGACAACTGTTGCAAGTGGTAGTGGTAAAGCGGTTGTAACAGCAATTGGAATGGAAACAGAGTTTGGGAAAATTGCAAATTTAACACAAAGTATGAAGGATGAGAAGAGCCCATTACAAAAAGAGTTAGATAATCTAACAAAACAAATTTCAATTATTGCGTTAAGTATTGGTATATTCTTCTTTGTCTCTGCTATATTTTTTGTTCATGATCCAATTGCAAAATCGTTTATCTTTGCCCTTGGAATGATTGTTGCGTTTATTCCTGAGGGATTATTACCAACAGTTACATTATCTTTAGCAATGGCAGTACAAAGAATGGCAAAAGAACATGCTTTAGTCAAAAAACTATCAGCAGTTGAGACATTAGGATCCACCTCTGTTATCTGTTCTGATAAAACAGGAACTTTAACACAAAATGAAATGACAGTAAATACCCTTTGGTTAGCTGAAAATGAATACAATGTCACAGGATTAGGCTATTCAAGCGAAGGATCTGTAATGTTGAAAGATAAAGCTGTAAAAGCCAAGGATGATAAAGATTTAAATCTTTTATTATCTGGTGCTAGTTTATGTAGTAATGCAAGGGTTGTACCACCAAATGAAGAAAATGATCGTTATACCGTATTGGGAGACCCTACCGAGGCATGTTTGAATGTAGTTGCTGAAAAAGCAGGCATTAATTTAGAAACATTGGAAAATGATGCTGTGCGGATTCGTGAACTTCCTTTTGATTCACGAAGGAAAAGGATGACAACCATTCATCAGCTGAAGGAAGAAATTGATGGCACAAAGCGAATTGCCTTTGTAAAAGGTGCACCAAAAGAAGTGATGGAATTAAGTGCGACAATTTTAATCAATGGGAAAAAAGAAGCAATGCCATTATCGATGCGTAAAGAAATAATGGCAGCTAATGATAAATATGCTAGAGATGGGTTACGTGTATTAGCAGTTGCATATCGACCAATTGATAAAGATGCAAATTTACCAACTGCGCTTAGTGCGTATACACCAGAGCTTGTAGAGCAAGAATTAGTATTTGTTGGGTTGGTAGTTATGTCAGATCCACCAAGACCTGAAGTAGCAGAGGCGGTAAAGCTTTGTCATAAAGCAAGTATTCGCATTGTTATGATTACAGGAGATTATGGATTAACTGCTGAAAGCATTGCTAAACGTATTGGTATCGTTGAAGGGGAACATCCGCGAATTGTAAGTGGCTTGGAGTTGGAAACCTTAAGTGATGATGATTTAGAATCCGCATTAAAAGAGGAAGTAATCTTTGCTCGTGTTGCTCCTGAACAAAAATATCGAGTTGTGACAATGTTGCAAAAGATGGGGCATACAGTGGCGGTTACAGGAGATGGAGTAAATGATTCTCCAGCTCTTAAAAAAGCTGATATTGGTGTGGCAATGGGAATCACTGGAACGGATGTGGCAAAGGAAGCTGCTGATATGATTTTAACAGATGATAATTTTGCTTCTATTGTAAAAGCTGTTGAAGAAGGCCGTGCAGTATATAGCAATATTCAAAAATTCTTATTATACATATTAAATAGTAATATGGCAGAGGCAATTCCATCTGCAGCGTTTCTCTTTTCTGGTGGTCTTATTCCATTACCTTTAACAGTAATGCAAATTTTATCAATTGACTTAGGAACAGATATGTTACCAGCTTTGGGATTGGGAACAGAACTTCCTGAAGAAGGAATTATGGATCAACCACCACGTTCTAAAAAAGAACGTTTGCTAAATAAGAAAATTGTTGTTAAAGCATTTTTATGGTATGGAATGATTGCTTCTGTAATTTCAATGCTTTGTTATTTCTATGTGAATATAAGCTATGGATGGCCTAATATACCACTTGCTGCAAGTGGTATACCTTATCGTGAAGCAACAACGATGACCCTGGCAGCAATTATCTTTTGTCAGATTGGAGCAGTGCTTAATTGTCGAACAACAAAACAATCTGTATTTAAAGTAGGAATCTTTAAAAATAAGAAAATTATGTTTGGTATCGTATTTGAAATTCTTTTATTAGCATTGTTGATGTATGTTCCTTTCTTTCAAGAAATTTTCAATACTGCACCATTAGGAATAAAAGAATGGATTATATTGTGTATTATTCCATTCCCTGTGTTGGGAATTGAAGAATTGAGAAAATATTTTATAAGAAAAAAGGAAAGAGGTGAATAAAGATGAAAGTAATTATAGTAGGAAGCGGACGTATGGGATCTGGTCTTGTAAAACAACTGACGAAGGAGAATCACAAGGTTACGGTAATTGATACTAATGAAGACGTATTAAAGGAAACAGCAAAAAATGCTCAGTTTACAGCAGTAGTGGGAATTGGGTTTGATAAAGATGTTTTAGAAAAAGCTGGAATTAAAAGTGCTGATGCATTGGTTAGCTGTACCAATAGCGATGAAACCAATGCCTTAATTGCTAGAATTTCAAAAAATATGTATCATGTTCCACGTGTAATTGCTCGTTTGTTTGATCCTGACAAAGCAAAAATTTATAGCGCTTTAGGAATTGAAACAATTTCGACAACATCATGGGGGATTAACCGTGCTAGTGAACTTATTAATTATAGTGAACTGGATACGATTATATCCGTTGGAAGTGGGGAAGTAGAGATTGTGAAAATTGAAGTACCAGCATTATTGGTAGGTAGAACGATTGAAGAAATAAATGTTATTGGTGAAATTCGAGTGATTTCAGTTTATCGAAACAATAAAGCATTTATTCCAACGAGTGGTAGTGTTTTGCAGGCAAATGATATTTTATATATCAGTGTTCTTTCAAATTCGATAAAGCGATTAAAAACGCTTTTAGGATTACATTAGGAGGTGTATCATGAAAGTAATTGTTATTGGTGGAGGACAAGTAGGTTCTTATGTTGCCTCAATCTTGCTTAAGCATGATTGTGAAGTAAAGATTATTGAGAATCGAAAGGAAATCCTAAAGAAATTAAAAAATGAGTTTGCACCTGAGATGTTAATTGAAGGTGATGGTACCGATCCAGTAATGTTGGAAGAAGCAGGAATTGCCAATACGGAATGTGTTGTAGCGGTTACAGGAGCAGATGAGGTAAACTTGGTTGCTTCAACAATCACAAAATATGAATATGGAATTGAAAGAGTAATCGCCCGTGTGAATCATCCTAAAAATGAGTGGTTATTTACTTTGGAAATGGGAGTGGATGTAAAAGTGAATCAAGCAGAACTATTGGCAAGACTAGTTGTTGATGAAATTGATTTGAAAAACATTTTGACATTGATGAAGATAAATCGTGGTGATTATTCCATTGTACAAATGAATGTTTCAGGTGGTTCAAAAGCAGATGGGGCAATTATAAAAGATTTAGATATTCCAGAGAAGTTTGTTTTCATCTCAATTATTCGTAATCATGAAGTACTCATTCCTAAAGGGGATACGAAATTACAAAGTGGAGATAATATCTTGGCACTTACGGATTCAAATGGGCAAAAAGTTGTAAATGAGCTCTTAGGATAATAAAATAGGGTTTTATAATGATTATATAGTAAATATTTTTATAAAAAATGAACCTTTTAAGGTTCATTTTCCACTTAATTAAGGGAAGTAGTGAAAAATAGTTGCACTATATGTTATAATATATTATAGTTTTTTATGTTTGAAATAAGTAATGTTAAAAAGAATTAAATGAGGTGGTTTGAATGAAGAGCAAAAAACTTTTATTACTTCTAACAATTGTTGTTGTGATGATTGGGGTTGTCACAGTGAGAGACGACGCAATAAAAGCACAAGATTTTGAAGGAAATGAAGAACATTGGACAAGTGTCTGTTCGCAATACACAGAAGATCAAAATACAATAAATACCTGTAATGAGTACAGGCAGTATTTAAATAAGAAAACGCAAGAAGCAAATACAAAATCTCAAAATGCACAAAAGGAAATTGATTCAATGCAAGGGGATTTATCAAAGTTAGGCAACTTGGCTTATGAATATGAAGGCAAAGTTGCAGATGTAAAAGCTGAGATTGCGAGTGTAAATGCATCTATCGTTGAAGCTGAAGCAAGTATTAAACTTGTAGAAGACAAGATGAAGGAGCAAAAAAAGGTTATTGATGCGAGGAAAGATAAAATAAAAGAACGCATGAAAGATATTCAGGTGTCAATTAACACAAATGAATATATTGACTTTATCATGGGTGCAGAAAACTTGGTTGATTTTATTCAGCGTTCAGAAAGTATTGGAACGATTACAGAATATGATAATCAACAGTTGGATATTTTGAATGAAGAAATTGAAAAATTAGAAAAAGATAAAAAAGAAAAAGAAAGATTACAAGCTACATTAGAGACACAAAAAGCTGCTTTAAATACAAAGAAGGAAGAATTGGAAGTAAAAGAAGCAGATAGCAAAAAAGTATTAGCAGCACTTGTTGATAAGCAAAATGAATTGAAAGCTCAAAAAAACAGTGCAGCAGCTTCGGCTAATGTGTATACACAACTTATTCCACCAGTTCCATCACCACCAACCACTGGAGGTGGAGGGGGAAACCTCAACTGGGGAAGAGATTTTTATAGTCAATACTATAAATCCCCTACAAATCCATTCAGTGTAGTTGGATTAACAGGACAATGTACATGGTATTGCTTTGGACGTGCTACCGAAGTAAATGGATTAGGAATTCGTAATTCAATTCCTTTGGGTAATGCAAATTCATGGTATAGTAGTTATGGTGGAAGTAAAGGACAAACACCTAGAGCAAATGCAATTGTAGTATGGAGTTTTGGCGCATATGGACATGTTGCATTTGTAGAGTCATACAGCAATGGTACAATCACAATCTCGGAAGGCAATGTGAATGCACCAGGCGGTGGATTAGGATACTGGACATCCCTTGAAACAGCGATAAAATATACGCAAGTTTCAACATTGTCATATTCTGATTTAGTGGCTTTTCGTGGAAGACCAGTAGGATTCATTTATTTTTAAATGATTCATTTATAAAAATAAATAGGGCGTTCAAAGAGAATGCCCTATTTTTGTTTGAAATTTAATACTCCAATATTAGTCGTGGACACAAATGCTATATTATGGGTGGATATGATATGATAATGTTAGAAGAAGAGGTGTATACATTATGGAGAAGCAAGGTATATATATAAGAGAATTAACGGTGACAGATATAGATGCGCTGTTATCGTATGAGATAAAAAATCGTGATTTTTTAAAGGATACCATTCCTTTAAAAGCAGATATTTATTACACACTAGCTGGACAACAACAGCGTCTTGAGAATATCTTAACATGTAAGATGAATGACTTGGGATATTCGTATGGTGTTTTTTTGAAAAAAGATCATACGCTAATTGGTACAATTGATTTGTTCCAAGTAGAGCGTGGACCTTTGCAAAGTGCATGGCTAGGGTATGCATTGGATAAAGATTACCAGGGGTATGGATATACAACACAAGGCGTTCGTGAGGTCATTGAGATAGGTTTTAATGATTTACAATTGCATCGAATTGAGGCAGGAGCAATGCCAAGAAATGAAGCTTCTATTAGAGTACTAGAAAAAACAGGCTTCCAAAAAGAAGGCTTGTCTTTGAAAAATGTACAAATAAATGGGAAATGGGAAGATCATTATCTATTTGCAATTCTTAATCCTAACTCTAATATTTAAAGTTCATATAATTGCTGAAAAACAGATTTAACGAATCTGTTTTTTTAATGAGCACTAAAATTGCGAAAGCGAAGGAACAACGTTATCATTAAGTTAACAAGGATATTTAGGAGGAATAAAGGTGAAAGAAAGAACAATTAAAAAGCTAGTTAAAGGGCAACATGCGATTGATGGTGCTGGAGTACATTTAGTAAGGGTTATTGGATATAATGATGTGAAAGATTTTGATCCTTTTTTAATGTTAGATTCTTTTGATTCTAAACAACCCGATGATTATATTAAGGGGTTCCCTATGCATCCACACCGTGGGATAGAAACGGTTACTTATTTAATCAAGGGTAATATTGAACATCAAGATAGTCTTGGTAATAAAGGTAGTATTGATAATGGGGAAAGTCAGTGGATGAGTGCTGGCAGTGGGATTTTACATCAAGAGATGCCACAGCCAAGTGAACATTTATTGGGGTTGCAACTATGGATTAATCTACCACGAAAAGATAAAATGAGTAATCCACACTATATGGATATCAGGACAAATGATATTCAAGTAATGAAAGAAGAACATGCTACGATTCGTATTGTATCAGGAGAATATAATGGGATGAAAGGTATTCAACCTAGATATGTTGATGCTTATATATTTGATGTAAGTGTTGATGAAAATTATGAAGTTACAATACCTACTCGCGAAGTAGATAATGTTTTTATTTTTACTATTCAAGGAGACATAGAAATTGGTGGAAAACACATCGAAGAGAAAACAGCAGTTTTATTTGATATGGGAGATAAAATCCGTATCAAAGGAAAATCAAAAGACACTAGATTCATTTACTTTGCTGGAAAACCACTTCATGAGCCAATTGCTTGGGGTGGACCAATTGTAACTAACACACGTGAAGAATTGGAATTAGCTTTTGATGAATTGAATAACGGAACATTTATTAAGCATAATGCTATGGAAAGGTAATGAGGTGATAAAATGTTAGAAGTAGGACAAAAAGCGTTTGATTTTGATTTATTTGATAAGGATGGAATAAAACATAAATTAAGTGATTATCTTGGGAAAAAGGTAGTCGTGTATTTCTATCCCAAAGATGATACTCCAGGATGTGTGAAAGAAGCTTGTGCATTTCGAAACGCATTTCAAGACTTTAAAGATAGAGATGTTGTCGTTATTGGAATAAGTAAAGATTCTCAAGAATCGCATCGGAAATTTGCTGAGAAATATAATTTACCATTTATTATTCTATCAGATCCTGAGTTAGAAGCGATTCAAGCGTATGGAGTATGGGTTGAAAAGAATATGTATGGTAAAAAATATATGGGAGTTAATCGATCAACTTTTATTGTTGATGAACAAGGAGAAATCATAAAGGTATATAAAAAAGCTACCCCAGATAAGAATGCTGAAGAAATCATTGCTTTCTTAGAAGGGAAATAAAAAGTTGTACGAATTGTACAACTTTTTTGTTATTCTGAACGCAATGCTTCAACTGGATCTTTTTTTGCTGCTAGTTTAGCGGGGATAAAACCACCAATCAAAGTAAGAATTAGGCTAATTGCAATTAGAATAAGTGCATGGATTGGATTTAATTTAGCTACGTTTGCTAATCCAGACATATTTTCAATAATTGCATTGGCAGGAATTGTAAGTAATTGTGCAATACCAATACCTATCAAACCAGAACATAATCCAATAATAAATGTTTCAGCATTGAAAACACGTGTAATATCTTTTTTTCTTGCTCCAAGTGCACGTAAGATACCAATTTCTTTCGTTCTTTCTAATACTGATATATATGTGATAATTCCAATCATAATACTTGATACAATTAAGGAAATGGCTGAGAAAGCAATTAGTACAATAGTGATAGCACTCATAATATCTCCAGAGAGTGAAGAAATCATTTCGGCCATATCTGTATATTGAATAGTGTCTTCTGCATCTTTTCCTTCATTGTATGCATCTAGGTAATCTAAAACATGGTCTTTTGATTCGAAATCCTTAGGATAGATGTAAACTGCAACAGGTGTTGATTCAGCTCCTAAATATCCCATCATTGTTTCTTTTGTATTTGTACTACCGTCTTTAGTATCAAAAGGTTGTCCAGTAAGGACATTGTAATCTCTTTTTTCTTGTTCTTTTACAATTTCTGAGTTTTGGTTTTTTTCAATGATTGTATCGATAACAGCATTTGTATATGCTAATCCACTACCATTTGTAATCATTTCTTTATCTTCTTTTCCCCGAATGATTGCTTGTATTTTTAAAGTAATAGATTTTTCACTCTTATACATTTTTTCATAATCGGTATTGATCATAAAATGATTGCCAACGTTGTTATAGTAATCTTCATTTAAGATAACCTTTACTTCTTTGCTCATAATTTCGTCAAAAGTTAAAGATTCAATATCCTCATCATCAAAACCAAGTTGTTTTAATGCGCTTTTTGATAATTGATTTTTTGCATCTACTTGAAGTACCAAACCTGGTTTTGTTTCATCTACTTCTCCTGCTAAAGTATCATACAAGCTTTCAATAATTCCAGAGTTGTCATTGTTATTTGGTTCAGTAGGTAAGAGTGTCCATTGGTCAAATTGACTTGAGAAATCAATTAAACTGTAACCATTTTTATCACTGTAATTAATGATATTCATTGCAGTGGTTTTTTGATATGAAATACCAGATAAATATTTTTGATCAAGTTTCTCAATATATTCGATATATTCTGGCGTGATGTTGTTTGTATGCATCATCGTATCACGCATATCCTCTTGAGCATAAATTTTCTTCTTATTCGTATACTTTTTCAAATCCTCATCACCCTCACCAGAAGCATTAGCTAGAGTTTCAGAATCCATTTGCATGGATTGTGTAGAAACAGTAATTGGCATTTGGGACAAAGAATCTTTTTCAAATGCATCAATTTCCATTTGGAACCCATTGGATAGAGCTAATATTAAAGCAATTCCAATAATTCCTATACTAGATGCGAAGGAGGTTAAGATGGTTCTTCCTTTTTTTGTTCGTATGTTATTGAAAGATAATTTTAGAGCAGCAATATAGCTCATTGCCGTTTTTACAATATTAAATTGTGAGCTATCTTCTTCGTCTTTTTCGATAGGATTAGAATCACTTAATACCTCACCATCTTTTAATTCAATAATGCGATTTGCATATGTATTTGCTAACTCTGGATTATGGGTAACCATAATAACAAGTTTATCTTTGGCAATTTCGCGAATCAATTCCATGATTTGTACACTGGTTTCACTATCAAGTGCACCTGTAGGTTCATCCGCGAGAATAACATCAGGGTCATTTGCTAGTGCTCTAGCAATGGCAACCCTTTGCATCTGTCCACCAGATAATTGATTAGGCTTTTTATGTACATGGTCTTTTAAACCAACTTTTTCCAGTACTTCCATAGCTTTTGCTTTTCTAGCAGCAGAACCAATACCACTAAGTGTCATCCCCATTTCTACATTAGCTAAGATAGAAATATGAGTAATTAGATTATAGCTTTGAAAGATAAAGCCAATACAGTTATTGCGATAGGCATCCCAATCCTTATCTTTGAAGCTTTTTGTACTTTTGTTGTTGATAATTAAATCACCTGAATCATAACGATCCAGTCCACCAATAATGTTTAACATCGTAGTTTTTCCACTACCAGACTGTCCAAGTACTGCCACAAATTCATTTTTTCTAAAAGAAAGGGAAACATTTTTTAAGGCATCTTGGGTGAAGTCTCCAGTTTTATAGCTTTTTTTAATTCTATTCAGTTTTAACATTTACTTCTTCCTCCATAAAATAAATAGTAGTTACTTTGTAATTACTATTTATACTATACGCCGTATAATACCATATGTCAACCATTATTTGTCTTAATGTGTTAATACAAAAAATTATACACCGCTAACATTATAATTGCAATGCTAAATAAAAAACTACCATCATGGTAGTTTTATAGATATTTTTTTATAAAGTTATCGACCGTTTTCCAATAACGTTTAGGATTTACTAAATGAGATTGTGCGTGTCCAGCTCCTTTGATAACAAGTTTCTCTTTTTCAACTGATGATTCTTTATAAAGCTCATCTAACATATAGAAGGGTACAAAGGTATCTTTATCCCCGTGGATGAATAGGGTTGGGGTCTTTGACTTTCCTAATTGATCAATGGCTCCTTGTTTTAAATCATATCCAGCTCTAATTTGAGTGATGATATTTGCAGAATCTAAAAACGGGTGATCTGGTAAGGAAAAAATAGAATCTAATTGATATGAAAAGATATCCCATGTACTTGTATATCCACAATCTTCAATAGCAACTTTCACATTGTCAGGTAATTTCTCTCCTGTGGTATTCATTACCGTAGCAGCCCCCATGCTGACCCCGTATAAAACAATTTTATATTCACTATTCTCTTTTACTAATTCTTTAATCCAGGCCTGTATATCTTTTCGATCATCCCATCCCATTCCAATATAGTCTCCATCTGATGAACCATGTCCTCGTAAATCAACAGCCAATACATTATATCCCGCTTGGAAGAAATGCTCTGCACTAATTCCCATTTGGTTTGCTTCTGATATATACCCATGTACGACAATGACATAGATATCACTGTTTTGCTTGAAATCGTATGCATGTAAGTTTAAATCATCGTTTTCGATGTATCGATCTTCATATTTTTGATTTTCGAAAAAGGTGTTTATTTCATCAAAGTCGGTATTATTTTCAGTTTTATCATTATTAAAAACAATACTTTTATCACTATCTGGGTTTAAAGCTAAATCATAAAAATAATTACCAATAAAGCCCATAATGGCAATGAAGGAAATAAAAAAGACTAATGTTACAGCAATTATAATTTTTGTTCTTTTTTTCATAGTTTATAATCTCCAATAGTAAGTATTATATCATAAAGTGCCGATGTTTATTGAGTAAAATAAAGGTTATGAAAAAAGTATGAAAACGCTTGAAAAAAAGAGGTAAAATTTTCAGTTTTATCTGTGTCAAAACGAATTAATAATAGGTATAATAGATGCATAGCGTTCGTAAATAGAAGAAGCATACAGGGGGTTATTATGAGCTTAGAAAATGTTAGAATTATTAAGAAAGACAATACACTTGAAAGGTTTAATATCAATAAAGTTGTCGTGGCTGTCAATAAGTCAGCTTTTCGTACACTTTATTCTTTTAAGAGTGAGGAAATTGATCGTATTTGTGATGACGTTGAAACAAAAGTGTCAGCAATAAATCGTGACAAAATAACGATTCAGGAGATGCACAATATCGTGGAAGCAGCTTTAGAGATGACAAATCCTAAGGTAGCTAAGAGTTATCGTGATTATCGTAATTACAAGAGTGATTTTGTACAAATGTTAGATGATGTGTATAAGAAATCACAAAGTATCATGTATATTGGAGATAAAGAAAATTCAAATACTGATAGTGCTTTGGTTTCAACAAAGCGTAGTCTGATTTTTAATGAGCTAAATAAAGAGTTATATAAGAAGTTTTTTTTAACGACGGAAGAGTTGCAAGCAGCACGTGAAGGATATATTTATATTCACGATATGAGTGCTCGCCGTGATACGATGAACTGTTGTTTATTTGATGTTGAAAATGTATTGAGCGGTGGTTTTGAGATGGGAAATCTCTGGTATAACGAACCAAAGACATTAGATGTTGCCTTTGATGTAATTGGGGATATCGTACTTAGTGCTGCTTCCCAACAATATGGAGGTTTTACGGTTCCTAATGTAGACTTGATTTTAAAACCTTATGCAGAGAAATCTTATAAGTTGTATGTTGATAAATACTTAGCTTTAGGATTAGATAAAAATAAAGCTGAAGAAATTTCGGTCAAGGACGTAGAAAGAGATTTCGAACAAGGTTTCCAAGGTTGGGAATATAAATTTAATTCAGTTTCTAGTAGCCGTGGAGATTATCCATTCATCACTGTTACTATTGGTACAGGAACAAGTCGTTTTGAAAAGATGGCAAATATCCAAATGCTAAATGTTAGAAAAGAAGGACAAGGGAAGAAGGGGCATAAAAAACCTGTTTTATTTCCAAAGATTGTTTTCTGCTATGATAAGAATCTTCATGGTGAAGGTAAACCATTGGAAGATGTATTTGAAGCTGGAATCGCTTGTTCTGCTAAAACGATGTATCCAGATTGGTTGAGTTTAAGTGGTGAAGGATATGTTGCAGATATCTATAAGCAATATGGAGAAATTATATCGCCAATGGGATGTCGTGCATTCTTATCACCATATTATCGTCGTGGTGGTATGAAACCTGCAGATGAAAACGATAGTCCATATTATGTGGGGCGCTTTAATATTGGGGCAATCTCACTTCATTTACCAATGATCTTGGCGAAAGCCCAACAAGAAAGTCGTGATTTTTATGAAGTGCTTGATTACTATTTAGAATTAATCCGTAATTTGCACTTGCGTACATATGATTATTTAGGTGAAATGAAAGCAAGTGTAAATCCTTTGGCATATTGTGAAGGTGGATTCGCAGGTGGCAATTTAGGACTTCATGATAAGATTAAACCTTTATTAAAGAGTGCAACAGCATCGTTTGGAATTACAGCGTTAAATGAACTTCAGGAGTTATATAATAAAAAATCTTTAGTAGAAGATGGAGAATTTGCAATTAAAACTTTAGAGTATATCAATAAACGGGTAAATGATTTTAAAGAAGAAGATGGTCGTTTATATGCAATCTATGGTACACCAGCAGAAAACTTATGTGGGCTTCAAGTGCAACAATTTAGAAAAAAATATGGGGTTATTGAAAATGTAAGTGATCGTGAATATGTAAGTAATAGTTTTCACTGTCATGTTTCAGAGGAGATAACACCAATTGAGAAACAAAACTTAGAAAAGCGTTTCTGGGATTTATCCAATGGTGGTAAAATTCAGTATGTTAAGTATCCAATCGGATATAATACAGGTGCAATTAAAACATTGGTTCGTAGAGCAATGGATTTAGGTTTTTATGAAGGTGTGAATTTATCGCTATCATATTGTGATGATTGTGGTCACGAGGAATTAGAGATGGATGTATGTCCAAACTGTGGTAGTTCAAACTTGACGAAGATTGATCGTATGAATGGGTACCTTTCTTATTCAAGAGTTAAGGGAGATACACGTTTAAATGATGCGAAAATGGCAGAAATCAAAGAGAGGAAATCAATGTAATGAGATATCATAATATCACAAAGGATGATATGTTGAATGGTGAAGGTTTACGCTCTGTATTGTGGTTAGCAGGTTGTTCTCATGCGTGTAAAGGTTGTCATAATCCTGTTACATGGAGTTTGCAAGGTGGTTTGGCATTTGATGAAGATGCTAAAGCAGAGTTGTTTGCATCCTTACATCATGATTACATAGATGGTGTTACTTTGAGTGGAGGAGACCCGCTTCATCCAGAAAATCGTAAAGATGTTCACGATTTAGTGAAGGAACTAAAAGAAAAGTTTCCTAAAAAGACAATTTGGTTATATACTGGATACGAGTATGCTGAAATCGTTGATTTGGATTTGCTTGCTTATATTGATGTGGTAGTGGATGGAAAATTTATTGAAGAACAATTAAGTCCAAACACACATTGGGTAGGAAGTAGCAATCAAAAAGTGATTGATGTACAAGCTAGTAGAGCATTGAAACAAATTGTTTTATACAAGGAATAGGAGAACAAATGAGAAGGATAGCACAGTTTTATAAAGTTAGTTTTGAAGAGTTTAGAAAAGCATTTGCTGATTTAGATCAAACTCAGGTAGAGCGCATGTATGATGCAATCGTATTGCCTAAGCGAGCAACCTCAGGAAGTGCAGGATATGATTTTTTTACACCATTCGCATTTACTTTAAAGCCAAATGAAACGATTAAGATTCCAACTGGGATTCGCGCAGAGATGGAAGTAGATTGGGTATTGAAATTATATCCAAGAAGTGGTTTGGGATTTAAATATCGTTTACAGTTAAATAATACAGTGGGAATTATCGATGCAGATTATTTTCACAGTGATAATGAAGGTCATATTTTTGCGAAAATTACCAATGATTCAAACACTGGTGAAGAATTGCATTTAGATGCAGGCGATGGTTTTATGCAAGGTATCTTTGTAGAGTATGGAATCACTCATGATGATGTTGTATCAGAGATTCGCAATGGTGGATTCGGAAGTACAAGTAAGAAATAAAAACGGACTCTATGACGAAGCCCTGTCTAGTAGATAAATGAAATAAAGTTTGGTTATGTTTTATAGCCAAGCTTTTATTTTGGATTTATAGTGTTTCAATAATGTAGGAAAGATAGTGAATACGTACAATTTAAAAAAAGATGTAGTATAATGAATGCAAAGAGAGGTAGTATAAATGAGAGTAGAAGATATAAAAACAAATGTATTTGAAATGTTTAATAAGGACTGGTGTTTGATTGCTGCGAATAAAGGGAATCATTTCAATATGATGACAGCAAGTTGGGGAGGATTAGGAATTCTTTGGAATCGACCAGTAGCAACAATTTATATTAGACCACAACGCTATACAAAAGAATTTGTGGATGATAGTGATTACTTCACAATTAGCTTCTTTGATCAAACACATCGAGATATGTTAAATGTGATGGGGTCAAAATCAGGAAGAGATATAAACAAAGAAAATTACGGTGGATTGCATGGAAGAGTACAAGATGGTTTTGTTTGTTTTGATGAAGCTTTATTGACTGTGAAATGTCGTAAAATTTATCAAGATTCCATTAAACCTGAAAAGTTTCTCGATGAAACGATTGGAAAACATTACCCATTAGAAGATTATCATGACATGTATATTGGAGAAATTGTAGAAGTAATTGAACAATAATTTTTAAAATGAAAATATCAGATTTTATCTGGTATTTTCTTTGTCTAGGATATCTTATAAATATGGTACAATAAAAAAGGTGATGATAATGGATACAAATATATTGTTGGTGGTTTTATGTATTATGATGGCAGTTTTGATTATCGTGATGTTTTCTTTGTTGCAAAAGCAAGCAAAGAAAGATAACCATACAGAAGATAAAATATTACAAACCCAAATGACAAAGCAGTTATTGGATTTTCAAAATGCAATAACACAATCCTTACGTAAAGATATTAATGTTTTAAATGAAAACACAAGTGATAAGCTATTCAAAATGGAACATAATGTAAATCGACAGTTGAATACAGGATTTGAGTCTACAAATAAAGTATTTACTGAAGTGATGAAGCAAATTACGAAAATTGATAGTACACAAGATCAATTGAAATTACTGAGTCAAGATATTTCAAGTTTACATAGTATTTTAAATGATAAAAAAACACGTGGAATCTATGGTGAAATAGAATTGTATAATTTATTAGAAAATGCTTTTGGATTGGATTATAATCGTTATGCAAAACAGTATAAATTAAGCAATGGATTGATGGTTGATGCTGTTATATTTGGCAATGAAGCATTAGGGACAATTCCCATAGATTCAAAGTTTCCATTAGAAAACTTTAATCGCTTAATGGATCCGAGCTTACCTTCCATGCGGAAACAGGTTATTCAAAATGAATTTAAAAGTGATGTGAAGAAGCATATTAAAGCAATCGCAACAAAGTATATAATTCCAAATGAAACGAGTGAATTTGCTTATATGTTTATACCAGCAGAAGCTATTTTTTCTTATATCAATGCAAATTTGAATGATGTTATTGAATATTCTTATCAAGAGAAGGTGTATTTGGTTTCACCAACAACATTAATGGCCTATATAACTGCGATTAAGGCATTGTATCTAGGACAAAAGAAAAATGAGCGAATCAAAGAAATACAAGAAGAATTAATAAAGCTTTCAATTGAATTTGAGCGGTTTTCAAAACGTTATGAAACAGTGCAGCGTGATTTTGATAGATCGTATAGTGATATGAAAGATGTACTTGTCACTGCGAATAAAATAATTACTAGATTTAAAAAGATTGAAGCTGTCGAGTTGGAAAAGGATGAGGATGAACATTAAATCAGCAGATATGAAAGAGCATATTAAACAAATAAAATTAATTGCATATATATAAGCTAAAGTTAAGAACAAATATTTCGTTCTTAACTTTTTCTTTTTGTCTTGAAATAGCGTATGATATCGTAAATAGCATAGTTGAAATTTAAGTATAAAAAAAATAATAAAAATTTTACTCATTTGTATTGACACATCGATATAACCGGTGTATTATTTACTAACTTAATAGTTAAGTATGTTAACTATTTTTAGGAGGTGTTCATGTCCGATGGAAATAGGGTACACAAATTGAGAAGATTGATGTACCGATTTAAGAATGTTAGACGCCCTGAGAAAGGCAAAGATCATATGCGTATGCACGATATGATGATGCTTGTGGGGATTCAAAAAGTAGGAAATGGAGAGGCGGTAAAAATGTCACAGCTATCAAGCTATTTCAAGATTACTGCACCTGCTGTATCACAGATTATGCGCAAGTTGGAAAATCAGGGATATATCGAGAGAATTATTCGTGATGAAGATCGTAGGAGTGTGTATGTGAAAGTCAGTGATAAGGCGATAAAGGAAATCAAGATGATTCAAGCACATATGGATAAAACGTTAATTGATATGATTGATTATCTAGGAGAAGAGGATACAGATGAATTGATTCGTTTGTTGGATAAAGTGTTGGATTATATGGACAAGCAGGAAGGAGTTAGGAAATGCTAAAGGTTCTTAAGTATGTAAAGAAGTACTGGCTAGCGCTGATTTGTATCATAGCGTTATTATATGGACAAGCACAAGCCGAATTAGCACTACCAGATTACATGAGTAATATTGTTACTTATGGTATTCAAACTGGTGGATTTGATGAAGTCGTACCTGAGATTATAAGTCAGGAAACGATGGATAATGCAATGATATTTATGAGCGATGACGATAAGGAGTTTGTGTTATCACAATATAATTATCAAGAGTTCAAAGATATCGATAATAAAGATTTACCATATGAAATTGATATGTCAGACAAAAGTGTTGTGAAGGACACTGGACTTTATGTTTTAAAAAGTGAGATATCAGATACAAACTTCGATAAACTTACAAAAGCAATGGGTGAACCAATGTTAATGGTTACCTCACTTGAATCTATCGTGAATGGTGATACAAGTTTAATGGAAGAAGAGGATAAGAAACAGATTGAAGAAATGCTTGCTCAAATTCCAGAAGGTATGACAATTTTCGATATGATGAGAATGATGCCACAAGAACAATTAGACGAACAGATGAATGACTTCACTGCAAAGTTTGATGCGATTGGTGAATCAGCAATCGAAATTGCTGCAGCTTCAGGAGTAAAAGCAGAATATGCAAAGTTAGGTGTTGATGTAAACACAATTCAAACGAATTATATTATGTCGACGGGATTAACAATGTTATTAATCTCATTAGGTGGGGGACTTTGTGCTATTTTAGTAGGATATTTCTCTAGTAGAATGGCTGCCAAAGTTTCAAGAAATATGAGACAAGATACATTTGAAAAAGTTGAATCATTCTCAAGTACAGAATTAAACAAGTTTTCTACAGCTTCTTTGATTACGCGTACAACAAATGATATCCAACAAGTGCAGATGGCACTTATTATGACCCTGCGTATTGCAATCTATGCACCAATTATGGCGTTTGGAGCAATTGTAAGAGTTATGAATTCATCAACAAGTATGGTTTGGATTATTGCCTTAGTTGTAGTAATTATTATAGGTGTTATGATTGCGACATTTGCAATTGCAGGTCCTAAGTTTAGAATCATGCAAAAACTTGTTGATAAATTAAACTTAGTAACTCGTGAGTCATTAAGTGGTATGCTGGTTATTCGTGCATTTCATACTGAAGAAGTGGAAGAAGAACGTTTCGATGAAGCAAGTACAGCAAAACGTAAAGTAGACTTATTTACATCACGTACGATGTCTGTAGTAATGCCTATTGTTACGTTCATCTTTAGTGCTACTTCATTATTGATTGTATGGATGGCATCACATGAGATTGATTTAGGAACAATGCAGATTGGTGATATGATGGCATTTATTCAATATTCAATGCAAATCATTATGTCATTTATGATGTTAGCAATGATTTCAATTATGTTACCAAGAGCGGGTGTAGCTGCAAAACGTATTTTTGAAGTATTGGAAACACCACTTAGTATTGCAGATCCAGAGTATCCAGAAACATTTAGCGATGATATGAAAGGGTTTGTTGAATTTAAGGATGTAAGTTTCCGCTATCCTGGAGCTGAAGAAGATGTTTTACATGATATTAACTTTGTAGCGAAACCAAGACAGACTACAGCATTTATTGGTAGTACAGGAAGTGGTAAAAGTACAATTATTAATCTAGTACCTCGTTTCTTTGATGTTACGAGTGGAAGCATTGAGGTAGATGGATTAGATGTACGTAATGTTACTCAAAAAGATTTAAGAGCTAAAATTGGATTAGTACCACAAAAAGGTGTATTGTTCTCAGGAACAATTGAATCTAACATTAAATATAGTGATGAAACGATGAATGATAGTGTTATGGAAGAAGCAAGTGAAGTTGCTCAAGCAACAGAATTTATTGATTCTAAACCAGAGCGTTATGAAACAGAAATTGCGCAAGGTGGATCGAATGTATCAGGTGGTCAAAAACAAAGAATTTCAATTGCAAGAGCAATTGCGAAACAACCTGAAATCTTTATCTTTGATGATAGTTTTAGTGCACTTGACTTTAAGACTGATGCAAATCTTCGTGAAGCGTTATATAAACTTTGTCAGAAGACAGGAAGTACAGTTCTGCTTGTAGGACAAAGAATTGCATCAATTATGAATGCAGATCAAATTATTGTATTAGATGAAGGGAAAATTGTAGGTAAGGGAACTCACAATGAGTTAATGAAAACTTGTGAGGTTTATCAAGAAATTGCCTACTCACAACTAAGTAAGGAGGAACTTGAAAATGAGTAATAACGATACACAAACAAGAAAACCTCCTGTAACAAATGCTGGACCTGTTGGTGGACATGGAAGAGGACCCGGAGGTGGAGGTGCAAGAGCTGGAGAAAAAGCGAAAGACTTCAAAGGTAGTGTAAAAAAGATGTTTAATTACATGCGTAACTATCGTATTCAGTTATATATTATTTTCTTCTTTGCAGCTTTAAGTACAGTCTTTGCAATTGTAGGACCTAAGATTTTAGGGGAAGCTACAACAACTTTATCTGAAGGGCTAATGGCAAAAGCAAGTGGTTCTGGTGAAATTGACTTTGGTAGAATTCAAGAAATATTATTATTACTTACAGGTATGTATTTATTTAGTGCATTCTGTTCTTATATTCAAGGATTTATGATGGCAGGTATTTCACAAAAAATGGCTTATAGTTTAAGAAAAGACATTAGTGAAAAAATAAACCGTTTACCACTGTCTTATTACGATAAAACATCACAAGGTGATGTACTATCAAGAGTTACCAACGATGTTGATTCAATTGGACAAAGTTTGAGTCAAGGAGTTACACAAGTAATCACATCAGTAATGATGGTTGTTGGAGTTGCAATCATGATGTTCTCAATATCATGGATGATGACTCTTGTGGCAATGATTGTATTGCCGATATCAGCGATTCTTGTAATGGTTGTAACAAAGCGTTCACAAAAGTATTTCGTTCAACAACAAGCTTCGCTAGGGGCGCTTAATGGACATGTTGAAGAGATGTATGGTGGACATATGGTTGTGAAAGCATTTAATGGTGAAGAAGATTCAATTGAAAAGTTTAGTGAACAAAATGAAGAGTTATACAACTCTGCTTGGAAGTCACAATTCTTATCTGGTCTTATGATGCCAATTACTACATTCATTGGAAATATTGGATATGTATTAGTTTGTTTACTAGGTGGATACTTGGCAACACACACATCGGTTACATTATTAGGAATCACATTTGCTGGAATTGGAATTGCAATTGGAGATATTCAAGCGTTTATTCAATATGTAAGACAATTCAACCAACCATTAGCACAAATGGCACAAACAATTAATATGTTACAAAGTGCTGCCGCTGCTAGTGAACGTGTATTTGAATTCTTGAATGAAAAAGAAATGGAACCAGATACATCCAACCCAGTTGAAATTCATGACCAAAAGGGTGATATTATAATCCCTAGTACGGTTACATTTGACCAAGTTGAGTTTGGCTATAATCCAGATAAGATTATTATTAATGACTTTAACCTTCGTGTAGGGGAAGGTCAAAAGGTTGCTATTGTAGGACCGACAGGAGCAGGGAAGACAACAATTGTAAAATTGTTAATGCGCTTCTATGAATTAAACAGTGGTGCTATCTATGTTGGTGATCACAATATTTGTGATTATCGTAGAGATGACTTACGAAGTATGTTTGGTATGGTTTTACAAGATGCATGGTTATTTAATGGAACAGTAATGGAAAATCTTCGTTATTCAAAGCTTGATGCAACAGATGAAGAAGTGTATGAAGCAGCCAAAGCGGCTAGAGTTGATCATTTTGTGAAAACATTGGAACATGGTTATGACACAATGTTGAATGAAGAAACAAGTAATATTTCCCAAGGTCAAAAGCAATTGTTAACGATTGCAAGAGCATTCTTAGCTGATCCAAAGATTTTAATTCTTGATGAAGCGACAAGCAATGTGGATACGAGAACAGAAGTGTTGATTCAAGAAGGAATGGATGAATTGATGAAGGGAAGAACATCGTTTGTTATTGCCCATCGTCTATCAACGATTCGCAATGCAAATGTAATTATTGTTATGAATGAAGGGGATATCGTAGAGATTGGAGATCATGAAGAGTTGTTGACTCGAGATGGATTCTATGCGAAACTATATAATTCACAATTTGAAGAAGGTGAAGAGTAAAGATAATGAGCAATCATTATCTTTTTTTTGAGTCACTCACTACTCTGAATGCAAATCATGGTATAATAGCTTCATGGATTTAAAAGATATTAAAGTGACACCAAAGAAGATTGAAATCTTAAATAGTATGGGAATTGATAGTGTGGAGAGTCTTATTACACATTATCCTTTTCGTTATGAAGAAAATGCAATAAAACCTTTTTCAAAGTGGGAAAAGGATGAAAAAGTATTTTTTGAAGGATTGATTATATCGGCTCCTAGACTATCACGGTTTGGATATAAGAAGAGTGTTACGCGATTTAAAGTTTTATATGATGATGAAGAGATTAATCTAACTCTGTTTAATCGCCCTTGGATTCAGAGTTTTAAGCTTAATAATATAATTACTATTTCTGGAAAATATGAAGGAAATAATAAAGTGACAGTTATGCAATATAATTCTCAGCCAATTGAAGAACAGTTAGGAATAATTCCGGTATATAATGTAAAAGATGGAATATCTCAAAAAGATTTGCGTAAGTATATGAAAAATGCTTTGGAGAAGGAGACGATTCATAATTTTATACCAGAAAATTTACAGAAGAAGTACAAGCTGATTCATAAACAAGAAGCTCTTCAATATATTCATTTCCCTCTTTCACACGAAGCTTTAAAGCAGAGTGTACGGTGTTTAAAATATGAAGAATTTTTAAAATTTCAATTAAAAATACAATATTATAGACATCAAAATGAAGCAGTTACGAAAGTGGCAAAAGCTTTTAAACGAAATAAGATAAACGATGTTATTGATACGTTGCCATTTACTTTAACAAGCGATCAAATACAAGCCATTGATGATATTTTAAATGACTTAAGCAGTTCTAGAATCATGTATCGATTAATTCAAGGGGATGTAGGAAGTGGAAAAACGTTAGTGGCAGTGATGGCTATGTATGCTTGTGCATTAGCTGGACAACAAGCAGCTTTTTTGGCACCAACAGAAATTTTAGCGAAACAGCATGCGAACAATGTGAAAAAGGTATTGAACGAATATGATATAAACATAGAATTATTATATTCATCGTTGCCTAATAAAGAAAAGTTAGCAATATGTGAACGTCTAGAGGCAGGAGAAATTGATATTTTGATTGGTACTCATGCATTGTTTCAAGATGGAGTGAATTATCATAATCTTGGTTTGGTTATTGCGGATGAGCAACATCGTTTTGGGGTTGAGCAAAGAAGAAAACTTTTAGACAAAGGAGAGGATGTTGATTTCTTATTAATGAGTGCAACACCAATTCCAAGAACTTTAGCTACATCTTTATATGGTGATATGGATGTTAGTACGATAGAAGAATTGCCAAAAGGGAGAAAAGAAATCATTACAACGTTGGTAAAGGAAAATAGTATGCGTAGTTTTTTGAAAGATGTATTGGATTACATCGATGAAGGAAATCAATGCTATATCGTTTGTCCTGCAATTGAACGTAATGATGAATATGTAATGCGTAATGTAGAGGAATTATATAAAAATATGAAAGATACATTGCCTTCGAAATATCGTTTGCATTATTTACATGGAAAAATGTCAACTGAGGAAAAAGATGATATTATGCAAGCATTTGTAAATAAAGAATTTGATATATTAATCGCTACTAGTGTTATTGAAGTAGGGGTTGATGTAAGAGATGCAAATATTATGGTCATTTATGATGCTCAACGGTTTGGAATGAGTCAGATTCATCAGTTGCGAGGACGTGTAGGGCGAGGAGATCGTCAAGGATATTGTTACTTATTAACAAATAGTAAAGACCCAGATTCTTTAAAACGACTTGAAATTTTATGTGAAAGTAGTGATGGGTTTGAAATATCACGACAAGATTTACTAATTCGAGGTCCTGGTGACTTGTTAGGGAAGCGCCAAAGTGGGATACCAGGTTTTATTCTTGGAGATATTATCATGGATCATAACATTCTTGATGTTGCGAAAGAGGATGCAGAATATTTGTTACAGCATATTTCGCAATATCCACATATTCAAAAATACATTTCGAAAAAGGAATTAACTTCTTTTATCGATTAGTATATACTAGTTACAAGGAGATAATTTATGGACACTATATTTACATGGATGGATCAACATAAGATTCCATATAAAAATAAAGAATATTTAAAACAAGCGTGTGTACATACTTCGTATTTGAATGAACATTCTACAGTTCATGGGGATAATGAAAGACTTGAGTTCATTGGTGATGCAGTTTTACAATTATGGGTAACAAATGCTTTGTTTCACCATGTTCCTGAGTTTGATGAAGGAGTTATGACAACGCTGAGAAGTCAATTGGTTAGAGAAGAGGCGCTTGCTATATATTGTCGGACACTTGGATGGGATCAATATTTACTATTAGGTATTGGTGAAGAAAAGAGTGGTGGAAGAAAGCGAAATTCATTATTGAGTGATTTATTTGAGGCCATTTTAGGTGCTGTATATTTAGATGTTGGATATAAATATATCAATAAAATTTTAAAACCACTTATAACACCTGTAATAGATGCACCAAAAGAAGATAGTGTAGTTGATTATAAGACAAAGTTACAAGAGTGTATCCAAGCTGATACAAGAAAGACGGTAACTTATCATTTGATTAAAACGACTGGTCCTAGTAATAATCCTAGTTTTTTAATTGAAGTAAAACTAGATGATATTATCTTAGGAAGAGGAGAAGGTTCTTCAAAGAAAAAAGCAGAACAACAAGCTGCGAAGGATGCATTTTTAAAAATGGCAAAATAGGTTTATTGATATAACATGAGTCAGGGTGAGCAAATGATCAAATTTATTCAATTTAATATCTTTAAATTGGAAAAACATGATGATTTGAATTGGTTATATTTATTTTGAAAAATAGTTAGGGGCACTTATGATTTATTTAGAATATGGTATATTGGCATTATTGACAGTGTTTTTGTCAACAAAATTAGCGGGTTATGTGGATGCACTAGATAAAAAAACATCTTTATCTGGTGCGTTTATTGGTGGCGTATTGCTCGCAGCTGTAACTTCACTGCCGGAGTTGTTTACTTCCTTGACGGCAGTTTTTTCATTGCATGAACCTGCTTTGGTAGAAGGGAACGTGTTAGGAAGTAATATTTTCAATTTATCCATTCTTGGAGTATTGATGCTTACGTATCGAAAAAAGTTTATGAAAGCAAAGATTGATAAATCAAATAGTTCTTCTTTATTGTTTGCTATTTTAATGTATGGATGTACTATTGCAGCATTATTATTGGATAGCAACATAAATATCTTTGGTTTTCATGTTGATATTTTTACGATTATTCTAATTATCATCTATGCTATTTCAGTAAAGACAATGAGCGACGATAATAGTGAAGAGGAAGGAACAACAGATGTTTCACTTACTGTGAAGCAAATTGCCATTCGGTTTGTAATATTTGCCTTATTATTGGTTGCTGTATCCATTATTTTAACCCAAGTATCTGATAAGCTTTCAAAAGAATTATCACTTGGTTCAACCGTAGGAGGAGCTATTTTCTTAGGTGTTGCAACATCGTTACCAGAATTAAGTGCTTCTGTTTCACTTGTGAAAATGAATAATTTTAATGCTTCCACAGGGAACATCGTAGGAAGCTGTGTATTTAATTTTATGATTCTTTGCTTTGCAGATATTTTATATACGGGATCCGGAATCTATTCTTATAATCGAGAAGCGATTCTCTTTGCAGGGTGTGGGATAGTTGCATCGCTCATTACTTATTTTGGGTTACGACATAAAAACAAATCGTTATGGGTTTATTTTAGTGGTGCAGGTATAGTTGTTATGTATTTGGTTAGCATTGTCTTTTCAATATGATATTTTCTTTTGAAAAGAGCAGGAAGATAGTAAAAAAACAGATAGTATTATGGTATAATTTCAAGGAAGAAAAGAGTGTGAAGTATGGAGCATAAAGTATATGATCTAGCCAGACAAATAGGTATGGATGAAAGTGAGCTGAAATCTTTTGAAAAAGCAGTTTTTATAGAAAAACCTGCTTTTTATAAAGCCCAAAATCGGATTGTCTTATATATTGAATTCGAACAACTATTGGATTATCAAGTATATGATATTTTTGTAAGTAAGTTAATTCGTCAATTACAATGTAAAGTGGATTTGAAAATGAAAATCACGAATCCGGAATATGCAATTGTAAACATTAATAAATATATTCGTCATATTGTAAATAACAATGGGAAATTGAATGTTTTTATTAGTGTGTTTCCTAGCTTAGAAAATGATACTTTAGTATATCGTTATCAAAGTATTGAAGAACAACAAAGCGCAAATGAACTTGTGGAAGAGTTGGTTCAAGAATTGCATCGATTTGGAATTATATTAACAGTTGATGTTACCCAACTTAATATGGATGAAAAAATTAGAGAAGCTGAAATTCAGTTGATGGAAAAACCAGCTGTGGTTCAGCAAGAGAAAAAAGAAATGACCTATCAGCCACGAAAGAAAATTAATGATTATCCAATTATAGGAATCAAAGATTTGAGTGAAGGAATCAGTGAAGTAAAGATTCAAGGAAAGATATTTGAAATTGATAATCGTGTGATGAGAAATGGAAAGATTGCGCAAAGCTTGTATATTTGTGATGATGAGGAAGCGATTGTAATTCAACGTTTTGAGCGTGGCAAACTAACAAAAGAAATTTTAGAAGAGATAAAAGAGAATGATTATGTGGTTGCTTCAGGGAGAGTAGAATATAATCAATATCGTCGTGAAAATATTTTTGTGCCACAAACAATTGAAAAAATTATCGTACCACAAAAGCAAGATACAGCTGAGCGAAAACGCGTGGAACTACATTTGCATACTAAATTAAGTGAGATGGATGGAGTTAGTTCAATTGAAGAATATATAAAGCAGGCAAATACATGGGGTCATGATGCCATTTCAATTACTGATCATAATGTTGTACAAGCATATCCAACAGCGCAACGGATTGTAAGTAAAATCAATATGGGACGTGAAAAGCCTTTTAAAATGATTTATGGTGTTGAGATGAGCATGATTGATAACACATTTGATGTTGTTTATAATCCAGATAATCGCGAATTAGAAAGTGCAACATATTGTGTGTTTGACCTTGAGACAACAGGCTTGTCAACAAAATATGATCATATTATTGAGTTTGGTGCAACATTGATAGAAAATCGAGTTGTGAAAGATACGATGCAAATGTTCATCAAGCCACCAATTGCGATTTCAAGTCATATTAGTGAACTTACCAACATCACAAATAGTGATGTTGAACAAGCTCCCACTTTAGAAGAAGCAATGCCCAAGATTTTAGCGTTTATTGGAGATAGTGTCTTGGTTGCTCATAATGCCAGTTTTGATGTTAACTTCCTTAACGATTCTTTGACGCGTTTACATATGGAAAAAATCAATAATCCAGTCATTGACACCCTTGATTTAGCAAAAGCACTAATTAAAGATCGTAGGGGATATCGCTTAGGGAATGTAGCGCGATATTACAAAATTAAGTACGATGCAGATGTTGCTCACCGTGCTGATTATGATGCGAATATATTATCCGAAGTATTGTTACATATGTTGAATGATTTAAAGGATAAGAAGACAATTGCAGATCTTTGTAGTTTAAATAAAGAAGTAAGTTATGGTTCTATTCGTGATAAACATGTGACCATTTTAGCGAAAAATGAAGCAGGAATAAAAGATATTTTTGATTTAGTTTCTATGAGTCATACGACTTATTTAGCAGAGGTTGGGAAAAGTAATAACAAACCAATTTGTGCACCGAGAATCATTCGTGAAGAAGTGATGAAGAAAAGAGCTTTAGGAAATATATTGATTGGCTCTAGTTGTCTTAATTCTGAAGTTTTTGAAGCAGCTCATACAAGAGGTGATGAGCATTTAAAAAAGCTTATGGAATTTTATGACTATATAGAAGTACAACCATTAGAAAATTATCGTCATATGATTCAACTTGGTTCAATTCGCGATGAAGATCAACTGAAATTAATTTTAAAAACGATGATTGATATGGGAAAAGAGCTTGGTAAAGTGGTCGTTGCAAGTGGAGATGCCCATTATGTTCGTGAAGATCACAAACAAATTCGAGATGTGTTTATTAATGCACAAGGGATTGGTGGGGTTCGCCATCCATTATATATATATAATCGTGAAAAGCGCTTACGGATTCCATCACCCAAACAACATTTTAGAACGACTAATGAAATGTTAGAAACTTTTGCTTTTTTAGGGCAACAGGAAGCGTATGAAATTGTTGTTGAAAACACAAATAAGATTAAAGATATGATAGGGTTTGTAGAACCGATTAAGAGTGACTTGTATCCACCTCATATTGAAGGATGTGCAAAATTGTTAAGTGATCTTTGTATGGATACAGCACATAGTATTTATGGTGAAGTATTACCTACCATTGTAGAAGAACGATTGAATAAAGAATTACAAAGTATTATTGGGAATGGTTTTGAGGTTGTATATTATGTATCTCATTTATTGGTGAAGCAATCGTTAGATGATGGTTATTTGGTTGGGTCACGTGGGTCAGTAGGGTCTAGTTTTGCGGCAACGATGGCTAATATTACAGAGGTAAATCCATTGGCGCCACACTATATCTGTCCACATTGTCAGTACAGTGAGTTTGTTCCTGAAGGAGAAGTACAATCAGGTTTTGACTTACCAGCTAAGAAATGTCCGAAATGTGGACATGAGTTGGTTGGAGAAGGTCAAAACATTCCCTTTGAAACATTCCTTGGCTTTGAGGGGGACAAAGTTCCGGATATTGATTTGAACTTCTCTGGAGAATATCAAGAGAAAGCACATAAATTTCTTCAAGAATATTTTGGTGAAGAAAATGCATATCGCGCAGGAACAATTGCAACGGTTGCTAGTAAAACGGCGTTTGGTTATGTAAAAGGGTATTGCGAAGAGATGGACATGGAAGGTAAAATGTCGAATGCTCGCACCACCTATGTAGCAAAAGAGTGTGATGGTGTTCGTCGTAGTACTGGACAACATCCAGGAGGGATCATTGTATTCCCACAAGATATGGATGTGAGTGAGTTCACACCTGTTCAATACCCATCAAACAATCCTAATGAAGATATGAAAACAACCCATTTGGATTATCATGATATCGAGCAAAATGTATTAAAGTTTGATATTTTGGGACACGTTGATCCTACAGCGATGAAAATCTTAGAAGAGATGAGCGGGGTCGATGTCCGAAAGATTCCAATGAACGATACAGAAACGATGGCAATTTTTTCTAATGTCGAATCTTTAAATATTGATACGACAAAGAATGTTGAGAAAACTGGAGCAGCAGGAATCCCAGAATTTGGTACACCTTTTGTACGAGGTATTTTAGAAATAACAAAACCTACTACATTTGAAGAGTTGCTAAAGATTTCAGGTTTATCACATGGAACCGATGTTTGGTTAAATAATGCAAAAGACTTGATTGATAATAAAACTTGTACTTTGAAAGAAGTAATCGGATGTCGTGATGATATTATGGTGTACTTGATGCAAAAAGGTATGGAACCTAAGTTGGCCTTTACAATCATGGAAAGTGTTCGTAAAGGTCGTGGATTACGTCCTGAGTGGATCAAAGAGATGAAGGCAAACAATGTTGAAGATTACTACATTGATTCTTGTGAGAAAATTAAATATATGTTCCCGAAAGCACATGCTGTAGCATATGTAACAATGGCAGTGAGGATTGCATGGTTCAAAGTGCATAAACCACTTCATTATTACTGTATGTTCTTCTCTATTCGTTGTGATGCTTATGATATTGAGACAATGGTAAAAGGAGAGGCTAGCATCAAAGCGAAAATGAGTGATATTAGAAATAGATTAAATAACCCTGAAACAAAACGTGATGTTTCAGATAAGGATAAGAATGTATATTCATCTTTAGAGTTGGCATTAGAGATGGTTTTGCGTGGATATCGAGTACAAAATATTGATATTAATAAATCACAGGCAACGCGTTATGTTATTGATGAAGATCATCCGAATTCGATAATCCCTTCTTTTGTTAGTGTAGATGGATTAGGAGAGAATGTTGCTTTGAGTATTGTAGAAGCACGTAAAGACCATTCGTTTATTTCGAAACAAGATTTACTAAATCGAACGTTGCTAAGTTCAACATTGGTAAAAAAATTAGAAGCACTTGGCGTCTTGAATGGATTGCAAGATGAAAACCAAATGGCATTGTTTTAAATGGGGGGGATTATATGGAAACAAAGAAACTAATACTAACAAGTCCAGATGCTTTTACAATATTTGAAAAATTAAAAGGAAGGCTAAAGGAAAATAGCAATGAAGTAGAGATTGTTACATTCAATCGAGAAAGTGTCAAGGTATTCATTGCGGTAAAGGAGAAATACTTCTTGCGAACAAACTCCAGTGCTTCATTAACGTATTCAATTTTTTGTGAAGATAATCTTATTCAAGCGGTTGTATGCGCAAGTGGTGCAGGGGCTGGTTGGTTGAACCTTTCATATGGTGCCACATCAAAGCTTATGAAAGATGCGGTTCGTTTACTGGTAGATGAAGGTTTCAAAGAACAGACTTAAAAAGTGCTGAAAAAGCACTTTTTTTCTTGTGAAGCTATTATGGAGTTCTAAATGTTTTTATCGTAAAAAGTGTCTTTTGTGAAAGCTTAATCACCTGAAACGGATTAGTACATTTCATGTGAGATAAAACAAATTGAAAATAAAATTAATAATTCATTAAAAACACTATGCAAAAGTGTTTTTTTTATATATAATAGTGGTAGAAAGTAGTAAAAAGTAGCGAAAAATGGCGGGAAGTGGGTGAAAATATGGCTGATGTTGTTGCAATGCGCAACTTTATAGGCGAATATGCACACAATATTGATAAAAAAGGTCGTATTATCATACCGGCTCGTTTTCGTGAAGAATTGGGAGGAAATATTATTGTTGCCAAAGGGTTAGATGGATGTTTGAGTGTCTATACAATGGATCAATGGCAAAAACTTTCCGAACAATTAGCGCTACTTCCAAACACAAAGCGTGAGACACGTTTGTTTAAACGAAATCTAACTGCAAAAGCAAGTGAATGTGAAATCGATAACCAAGGACGTATTTTGATTCCATCTGTTTTGGTTAAAGAAGCTGCACTAGTCAAAGAATGTTGTGTAATTGGAGCTGGAAACACCATTGAAATCTGGTCAAGAGAAAGATGGGAAGCATACAATGATGAACATAACAATGATTTTGAAGAAGTTGCGGAAACATTAACAGACTTTTTGATCTAATGAAACATTATCCAGTGATGCTAGATGAATCTATAGAAGCGTTGCATATAAAGAGTGATGGAATTTATATTGATGGAACGCTAGGTAGAGCAGGGCATAGTACAGAAATTTTAAAATGTATTCCCAATGGACATCTTTATGCATTTGATAAAGATCAAAAAGCGATTGATGAGTCTATTCAAAAGTTATCCACAATAGGTGAGAATTATACAGTGATTCACGATGGGTTTGAAAATCTTCAAAATGCTCTTGATAAATATGAAATCCATGGGATTGATGGAATGCTACTAGACATTGGTGTATCATCTCCGCAGTTTGATGATGGTGAAAGAGGGTTCTCTTATCGCTATGAAGCAAAGTTAGATATGCGTATGAATCAAGAACAGTCTTTAAGTGCTTATGAAGTAGTAAATACATATTCATATGAACAACTTGTATATATTATTTCAAGATATGGCGAAGAAAAATTTGCAAAACAAATTGCTCGCAAAATTGAGCAACAACGAAATATAGAACCAATAAGAACAACTTTACAACTGGTGGATGTAATCAAACGAGCGTTACCAGCAAAAGTGGTTAATGCGAAAGGACATCCTGCTAAGAAAACATTTCAAGCGCTTCGTATAGAAGTGAACAATGAATTGGGAGCACTAAAGGATGTATTGGATGTTGCTATTAAGCATTTAAAAGTTGATGGAAGATTGTGCGTAATTACATTTCATTCTCTTGAAGATCGAATTGTGAAAGAGAAATTTAGAGAGTATGCACGTCCAGAGAAAACGGATAAACGAATTCCCTTGATGCCTAATCAGGTACAAACAAAGGATTATGAAGAATTATATAGAAAACCAATGACGGCTAGTGATGAAGAATTAGCTAAAAATAGAAGATCGCATAGCGCAAAATTGCGAGTATTAAGAAAAGTGAGGTAGATGAAAATGGTTAAGATAGTTAAAAAGAAAAAGAAATTAAGAATCGAAGGGTTGATTTCCTTAATTTTTGTGATGTCAATTTTTTGTTATTTAGCATCGGTTACTGTTTTGCGCTCACACAATGTTGTATTAGCGAATCAAGAAGCGAAGTTAGCAAATGAAAATGAAATATTGAACAATGATGTTTCAAATTTAGAATTTGAAGTAAAGGGCTTAGTGAACCGTGAAAGGATCATGGAAATAGCAGAAGAAGGTCAATTGAAGAAGAATGAAAAACAAATAGTATCAGTTAAAAACGATTAGAAATGAAGGGGTATAAATGAAGTTAATTAATCCGAAAAAATCGGCAAAAACAGCTAGTCATATCGGAATTGTGATGGGCATTATCGTGGCGCTTGTCGCCGCTAATGTCCTTTTTACTATTGTTACAGGAACCCATTTTCGCAGTGGAGAAAATATTCTGAGTATGAAAGAGGGAAGTAAGTATAAAAAGGAAAAAATTATTGCGAATCGCGGTCATATTTATGATCGTTCAAAAGAAGTAATTGCTCAAGATATTGAATCTTATGATTTGTTTGCGTATATTGACGAAGAACGTGTGAATGCAGGGGATACTCCTGTTTACGTTGTAGATTATGATAAAACTAGTCAAGAACTTGCGAAAATAATTGAAAGTGACCCAAGTAAAGTGGCGGCAGTTGCAGAAAGTTTAAAAAACACATTAGAAAGTGCTAAAAAAGCAGGACAAAGTCAAACTGAATTTGGAAATCATGGAAGAAATTTAACAGCTGAACAAAAGGAAAAAATTGAAAATTTAGGATTGACAGGGCTGGATTTCACTAAATCTACGAGTCGTGCATATCCAGTAGGTACCTTTGCATCACAATTGATTGGATTTACTGAATATGATGATAATCGAAACTTAACAGGAGTTACAGGTCTTGAAAAAACATTTGATAAAGAATTGTCAGGAGCTAGTGGTGAAGTGGTGTATCAAACCGATTCTAGTGGTAATCGCTTACCGAATACACAAAAATATACAAAAATTCCAGAGACTGGAAATGATGTATATTTAACCATCGATCGTGATACGCAATTGGCATTAGAAAAAGCTTTACAACAGACCATGGAATCAAACAATGCAAATTATGCATGGGGTATCGTTATGGAGGCTAAAACTGGTAAGGTATTAGCACAGGCAGGATATCCAACTTATGATTTGAATACAAAAGAAGGTATTGAAAAAAATGAGTATAACATTACAAGTGATCGTCCTTTTGAGGTTGGTTCGGTAATGAAAGCTTTTGTATATGCAGCCGCGATGAACGAGGGAGTTTATGATGGAAATGCAATGTTCCAATCAAAAACAGCATATATTGGAGTGAATGCTGAAGGGAATCCGGTTCGGATTGACTCCCCTGAAGGGAGTATAGGAGCAGTAAATGATGCATTGGGAAATGATAAAGGAATCATCACTTATGATCAAGGGCTTATCTATTCAACAAATACAGCAATTGCGTCTTTGCTTACAAATTATTTAAATATCGATAAAAATATAGAGTATTTGAAAAAATTCAAATTATTTGAAAGTGTTGATATGTATGGGTTGTCAGATCGTGTAGGTGTATTGAATGCTATTGATTCGGATCCGTTTAGTAAAATGGCAATTGGTTTTGGACAAGCTTCGACCATTAATTCTTATCAAATTGTACAGGCTGCAACTGCTATTTTTGGTGATGGGACACTAATTAAACCGTATATAGTGGATAAAATAGTTGATCCTAATACTGGAGATGTATTATATCAAGGGAAAACTGAAAAAGTAGGACAGCCAATTACGGCAGAAACAGCGAAAAAAATACAAACATTAATGCGGCAAGTTGTAGATGATCCAGGAGGAACGGCAAATCATTATAAGATGAGTGATATAACAATGATGGCAAAAACAGGAACAGGAGAAATTGCTTTTGAAGGTGAAAAAGGATATTCAAGAGAATATTTCACAAGTTCTATTTTGGCGGCTGCTCCTGCAGAAGATCCAGAAATTATTGTTTATTATGCATTTGAAAGTTCAAATATAAAAAATTATTCAACAGATTATTTTAAAGATATTGTACGTGAGTCTTTAAGTGCATTGGATAAGTATAATGAATCATCACAACAAACGACTTCAACTGAAAACACAACTACTGAGAATACAAATTATTCACAATATGTAATGCCATCGCTTGTAAATCATTCACTTGATTACGTAAAACAAAAGTTAGAAGGCTTTGATGTAAAGACATATTATATTGGAGATGGAACTAATATAATTTCTCAATTTCCACTTACGGGTAGTACTGTTTTATCAAAGCAAAACATTTTCTTGTTGACAGATGGAACGAATATTAAGGTTCCTAACATGAGTGGATGGTCACGGAAGGATGTATCAATTTATGCAAAACTCTGTGGACTTGATGTGACATATACTGGAAAAGGTGGAACGGTGAGAAAACAAAGTTTAGGAGAAGGAACCGTTATCACCAAAGACAGTAAACTAGAAGTTGAATTAGAGTAAAAAATATCGTACTATTATAAGCGTTGATTATTAGAAAGGAATAAGTATGGATACAAATGTTTTAATATCTTTTGGGGTGAGTTTAATAGCAACACTAATCGTGATGCCGATTCTTATTCCTTATCTACATAAAATAAAGTTTTCGCAAACGGAAAGAGAAGAGGGGTTAGCTTCACATCAAGTGAAGACAGGTACTCCTACCATGGGAGGAATTGTTTTTGTCTTAATCCCAATCCTTGTATGCGGAATTTTGAATCCAGCGATTTTTACTGATTTTAAAATGTTAATTGTTATTCTTGCATATCTTGGATATGCAACGATTGGATTCATTGATGATTTCATTATTGTGGTTCAAAAAAACAATAATGGATTATCTCCAAAAGTAAAATTTTTGATGCAATCTTTTTTAGCTATTTTATTTTTCTTTATGTATAAAAGTATTGGAGATACATCGCTATGGATTCCAATTTTGGATACATATGTGGAATTAGGGTTATTTTTCTTTGTTGTAATCTTTATTATGTTTACAGGAGAAAGCAACGCAGTCAACCTTACAGATGGACTAGATGGATTGTGTGCTGGAACCGTAAGTATTGCGATTGTTCCATTTATCTTTTTTGCATTTCGTGCTGATGAATATGATTTAGCAATTTTTTTGATTGCAGTTTTAGGGGCTCTTATTGGATATTTACGATTTAATACACACCCTGCAAAAATCTTTATGGGTGATACAGGTTCTTTGGCACTAGGAGGATTATTAGCGGGAACAGCATTGATCTTAAAAATGGAAATTTTACTTGTTATCATTGGTGGTATTTTTGTGATAGAAGCTTTATCCGTTGCTTTACAAGTTATTTCCTTTAAACTTAGAGGAAAACGGATTTTTAAGATGGCGCCTATTCATCATCATTTTGAAATGAGTGGTATGAGTGAAACAAAAGTAGTGGTAATGTTTTATATTATAGGAATTATTCTTGCTACTTTGGGGTATTTGATTGGAGTGATGTAAGTTGAAATCGGTATTGGTTATAGGAGCTGCGAGAAGTGGGGTTGCAGTAAGTAAGCTTTTACAAAAGAAAAACTTTCAAGTATTTTTAACAGATGCTAAATCAATACAGGAAAAGCAAGAACTTGAAGCTATGGGGATTAAAGTTTTTGATGAAGGACATCCTGATTTTTTGAAAGAGCAAAAGTATGATTTTATTGTGAAAAATCCAGGAATTCCTTATTATGTTCCATTTATTGCTTATTTTGTTGATGAGGGATATAAGATATATACTGAAATAGAAGTTGCAGCTTGGTATGCAAATAATTTTCATTATGCTGCTGTTACAGGGACGAATGGAAAAACGACAACAGTATCTATTTTATATGCCTTATTAAATGAAGAAAAGAAAGCATATGTAGCTGGAAATATTGGTACTCCATTAAGTGAGTTGGTGCTAAATCATGAAGATGAAGATGTTAATGTTGCATTGGAACTAAGTAATTTTCAATTGTTAGGAGTAGAAAAATTCAAACCTAAGGTAAGTACTGTAACCAATCTCGCTCCTGATCATTTGGATTATATGAAGGATTTGGATGCATATTATAAATCAAAGATGAAAATTTATGAATGTTGTGATGAAACAGATTTCTTTCTTCGTAATATTGATGATGAAAATGTTTTGCAATACGCAACTAATATTCCATGTAATATAATAGATTATTCGTTGACAAAGAAAGCAGATTTATACATAGATAATAATCAGGTGTATTATAAGGATACAAAATTGTTTGATATTGATATTTTGAAACTTGTGGGTAAACATAATGTAGCAAATTCAATGGTTGCTGCCTGTATGGCGTATATTTTGGGAGTATCGCTTGAACATATTCAAAGTGGATTAAAAATGTTTAAATCGGTTGAACATCGTTTAGAGTATGTAGCTAAGAAAGATGGAGTTTTATTTTATAATGATTCTAAAGCAACAAATGCTGAAGCAGTAGTCCCAGCACTTGAAGCTTTTGACAGAAATATTATTTTACTAGCAGGTGGATACGATAAAAAATTATCTTTTGATATTTTGAAGCCATATGATAATAGAGTGAAACAATGTTTTAGTTTTGGTGAAACTAAAAATCTATTTTTAGATGTGTTTACTAATACAGAAACTTGTGAAACAATGGAAGAAGCATTCCAAAAAGCGGTGATGATTGCTCAAGCAGGGGATGTTGTTCTCTTATCACCTGCATGTGCAAGTTATGATCAATTTGTTTCTTATGAGCAACGCGGCATGGTGTTCAAAGAATTAGTGGAAACATACATAAACGGAGGTAAGATACGATGATAGAGATTATCAAAGCGATTATTTTAGGAATTATTCAAGGGATTACAGAATGGTTGCCAATTAGTAGTACAGGGCATTTGATTTTATTTGAGCAATTGTGGTCATTTGGGGATCCTAAATTCTTTGAAGTGTTTAAAGTGGTGATTCAATTTGGATCAATCTTGGCAGTTTGTGTATTGTATTTTAAACGTTTGAATCCATTTCTTTCACGAAAAACCGAAACAGAAAAAAGAGAAATTTGGAGTTTGTGGTTTAAAATAATTATTGGATGTATTCCAGCTGGTATAATAGGAGTATTATTTGATGATGTGGTTGAGGATGTTTTAAGTGGAGTATTAGTAATTGCAGCTGCTTTGATAATTTACGGGATTGCTTTTATTGTGTTAGAGAACACAAAGCGTAGGGTTCGTATTAATCGTTTAGAGCAACTGGATTATAAAACAGCATTTGGAATTGGATGTTTTCAAGTGTTGGCATTGATTCCAGGGACATCGCGTTCTGGATCAACAATTTTAGGAGGGAGTATTCTTGGTTGTTCTCGCACAGTCTCGAGTGAGTTTTCGTTCTTTTTGGCTGTACCAGTAATGGCAGGAGCTAGCTTACTAAAGGTTATAAAATTTGGTTTTAATTTTACCTTTATACAAATTGTAATGCTACTAGTTGGAACCTTTGTTGCATTTGTAGTTTCGATTATTGCAATTCGCTTCTTATTGAATTATATTAGGAAACATGATTTCAAATTATTTGGTTATTATAGAATTATTTTAGGAATCATCATTATTGCATTTTATTTATTCTAAGGGGCTGTGACAGATAGGTGATTTTTATCGCCTTGAAGGTTAACAGCCTTTTTTCTATGCCATTTTGGAGAAATCGTGGAAAACTGCAGCCCT
>NZ_JAQFIQ010000020.1 GCF_029504745.1 Breznakia sp. PF5-3
TGAAGATTATGAGGATATACTGAAAGCATTCAATTTAAAAGAATTAGAGCCTGATGAAGTAACATTATCATCACTGCTATTTAAGAAGAAATAAACGCTTTTAAAAGCAAATCACATAAAGAAGAAACACTTTGTAAAGAAGCAATTACAAACAAACCAAATATAGAAGTAACTTAAAGAAATTTTTGATTATGAATAAATATTTGGGTTTTCATCATGTAACCTATTTATGTACACAATAGATTTGTCACTAATAAATCTTATTCTACAACAAAAAACTTCCTGTACTAGTCGTCATACTGGAAGTTTCTTTCAGAATCATTCTGTTTTTTTAAAACTGGAATTTACTTTTTCAATTTACGATATACAATAATATATCATGTAAGGTATGGTATAATCTTAATAAAGAAATCTATATTATGATTAGAAAGGTGTAAAGTTATGGATGCATGGTTATATGTAGTATTTATTGAAAAAGGAAAAGAATATAATAAACTTACTAAAGCAATTGTCGAAAGACATGTTGAGAACTTAAGAACTTTAGATGAGGATGGAAAATTAGAGTTTTGTGGTGTATTTAAAGGCTATCCAGGAGTAGCAGGAATGTATATCTTAAAAGCTCAAAGCTATGAAGAAGCAGAAGCACTTTGCAAGTTAGAACCACTTGTAACAGAAGGGTTTGCAAAGTGTAAAATCAAAGCTATTCAGGTAGCAAACAAAGAAAATAATTATCTATTATAAAAAATTAAAAAAATATATGGAGGGATTTATGTTTGCTGTTAATACATTAGAAAAGATTGAAGAAAATGAAAAAGCATTAAACAAAGAACATGTGATTGCTTTGTTATTGGTGAGACCAAGTTTAAATGGAGCACAAGAAATTATTAATGAGTTTAATTATATTCATTTTAATTCTAAAGAATATTGCTCTGTTTATGCTGTTGGATACTCAAATGATTTAAGTTGTCGTAATCAAAAACAATGGAAGAAAGTCAGTAAAGTGGATGGAATGGATTGGTACTACAGCGATGAAGAGTTTGTTAATTTAAAAAACAACTTGGAAAAACGTGTAAACTGGAAATATAGTGGAGAAATTGAAATATTGCTTCTTCAAAGCAATCCCAAGGGAGAAAAGATTTTAAATTTTATGAATTATTTGGTAATTGATATTGATTATGGAATTAGAAAAGGATATATTGATTCTTTTCCTAGGTTCATGGAATCTTTGGTTCGTTATTCGAAAAAAGAAGTAGAAGTTGTAGCGGTGAGTAGCAATTTAAAGAAATCTAGAATTAGTGTTAAAAACATTGTTGTAGATGTGATTGAAGATTGTAAAAAGATTCCAACAGGGATAAGAAAGATTATTAAAGATCGATTGTTTTATCGAACAAGTCGATCGTATCCTAAAGATAAGTATTAAATTAATAAAAGTAGGTATAACAATATATCTATTTTTTATTTTTAATGAACGAAATTACAATGAAAGTATACTAAATATATATAGGTAAAAAAATAATAATATAAGCTTATATTTAAGCAAACATTTAATTATTGAATGAGGTTTGTTTTTTTTATACAAGGAGGGCAAAATGAAAAAAACATGGAAAGTAATAAGTGTTGTATTTACGTTGATAGTAGTATCTATGATAGGTAGTATGGTTGGTAATACAACAACGAAAGCAGCAGTTGGAGACATGGCATTATCAGTAGGGGGAGGCTTTATATCAGATCCAAATGGCGAAATAGTGTTACATGGGTATGTATATCGTGAAGATGGGACATCAACACAAGATGCAATTGTGAACAATCCGATGGAGGGAGCAACGGTTGAAATATATGCAGGTTATTTATATTTAGATGATTATGATAATCAAACACCAATTTTGACAACCCAAACCAATGCAGAAGGGTTATTTGTTGCAAAGTTAGTAGCAAATGAAAATGATCGAACAGCTTTTTCGTTTAAGATAAGTAAAGATGGAGAGAAAACAGTTTATTCGGGTGCTGCTTCAGGTGCATTTGCTTGGTGGTGGCCAAATATTAAACTTGAGACCAAAGGAGCAACCATCAATAAAAATGATGCTCTTAATTTGAATGACCTAATTGTAGGAACACCAACCTTTACATATGACACAAAAGAATTTGATAAAGATGTTGATCTTGGTGGAAATCGCAAACTGAAGTTTGTTCAGGAAATTGATAGTAGTAAACTGAAAACAGATGTTGCAGGCGTATACCAAGTGACCATTACTTATAAAGTCAAGCATTTTAATAGTGTAGGGATATCGTTTCCAATTGGAGAATATATTGATACAAAAATTGAAACCCAAGTAGTTTATGTGACAGTTTTAGAAACTGAATCCACATCAGAAGTGTGGTATGTTGATGGAAACGGGAAAGAAATTGCGTCTAAAGAAAGTTATACGGGATTGATTGGATCAAAATTTGATTTTCCGATTAAAGAAATTAAAGGATACAAATATAAGGAAGTTCTTTATCCTTCATCAAGTTCAGAAGCGAAATTTGAGACTACAAATCAAGTAATCAAGGTTGTCTATACGAAGGTGAATGAACCGATTAGTAAACCAGATGTAGCAACGAAACAAGATAGTGATGCTAGCACATCATCCTCTATCAACAATAAAGATGTAAAAACTGGAGATGAGAGTAATTTAAATCATTTGTATGGTATGTTTACAATGTCATTTGTTAGTTTGATGATACTAATATGGAATAGAAAAAGAAGTAAAAGTAAATAAGATATAAAAATAAAAGTTCTACTCTTTGTAGAACTTTTATTCATCTTCTTCTTTATGTGTTTTGCGATATTCTTTTGTGCGAAAATCAATTACTTTATTCATTTCGTAATAAAGTGGATGAGATTTTGTAGAGTTTAAATCTTTTGACATTTTTGCTGCAATCAATTCAAAGAATGGCAAATAATATAAACAACTAAAAGGTTCTTCACAAGTGTTTTCAACAGTTACAACACGTTTATTTGAAATACTTGAAGGTGTAATCATAAACACATTGTCACTCACCTTACAAAGTCCTTTATATACTTGTTGTGCATGATGACTTGTATGGTCATTATTATCGACTACAAATGCTGTATATTTTGGCGATAATTGAAGTGCTGGACCGTGTAGGAATTCATCTTGTTCATAACCAACAGCTAAAACTTTCACAGCTTCTCCTATTTTGAGAGCTCCCTCAAGGGCACTCCCATAGTTACTTCCACATCCCATTACATACACGCGATCCATTGTCATTAAACGTTTATAGTTTTTTTCAATGAAAACTTCTGTTTTATCACATACTTCTTTGTGAATTTTCATCGCTTTTTTTATTTGTTGAAGACAGTGATCAACTTGATTTGAACGTTGTAATCGTTTTGCACTATATGCAGCAAATAATTGTAAATATACAATAAGTGTTACAACTCCTAAGGTTACAAAGCCAACCGTTTCAATACCACAACCCCAATCAAATACTTTTGTAGCATATTTTTTTGCGTCACTGTTGATATCACTAGTTAAGACATAAGCATTCATATTTTTGTCTTTGAGAGCTTGTAATGCATCAATACAATTTGTGCTTGCACCACTTTGTGAGATAACTAAGACAAAATCATCCTCCTTTACACTGTGAATATCGTAGTTTGTGAAAGTATAAGGGTTTATTACACTTGTTGGTATTTGCAATGTTTCTTTTAAATAGGTACGTGCACAGTGGGCAGCAGTATAACTTGATCCAGAAGCAACTAGCATAATTTGTTTGTATTCTTTTTCACAAAATGCATCAACGATATCTTTCACTAATGCGTTTGGGTCTTTTAGATTTTCTAAAACTACTTTTGGTGTTCCATAAATATAATTTTCCATTGTTAGTGTCATTTGCATACCTCCTCTATATAGTTACTGTATGTTTTGATACGCCAATAGGGGTATCAGGATTATATCCTCTAGCAAGGGCTAATAAGCATGAGAACATCTGTGCTACAACAGCGCTAGCGAAAACTGCTTGAATACCATCGTATATATTTGGAATCATGATTTTATAGTCCCCAAGTTTACTGATTTCTTCATCATTTGTAACAATCAACGATAAGATGTTTTTTTCCTTTTTTAAACGGTCATGCAACTGCACAATCGAATCATTTGTTTTCTTGTCAGCGATAAAGAAAATGGTTGGAATAAATGATGTGGCTGTTGCGATTGGACCATGTTGATAATCACTGCTTGCATAACATCTAGCATCTAAATAGCTAGTCTCTTGAATTTTTAATTCTGCTTCTTCACATAAGCCATATAACAAACCTCTACCAAACAGTAATAAACGTTCACTGTTTCTAAAGATTGGGATGATGGCTTTTACCTGATTTTCTAAAGTGTATGCATCTTTTACGACATTCGCTAATGTATCAAGCGAATCGATTAAGCCTTGGTCTTTTGACAGGTATGCTGCTAATGCAGTGACTAAGGTAAGTTGTGTAATGTAAGATTTCGCTGCAGTAATACTTTCTTCAACACCGCATTCATTATTTAAGCGATAATCTCCAATAGTAGACATTAAAGAATCTCTTTCATTGGTGATGGAAACACAAATACCACCATCTTTTACACACTTTTCCATAACCATATAGCAATCTTTTGCTGCTCCAGATTGAGAAATTCCAACAACGAGTGCATTTTGGTAGTTGGTTTTTCCATTGTAACAAGTAACAACAGAAGGGGTAGCGGTGCTAGCAATCATATCAGAATATATTTCGATTAAGTATTTACCAACTTTTGCAGCATGATCACTACTTCCTCTAGCGGCGAATACCACTGTTTTTATTCCGCGCTTATGAACTTCATCAGCAATTTTTTTAATATGTGGAAGATTGATTTGTAAACAATTTTTAATACATACATCTTGTTCGTGAATCTCTTTCCAAAGTTTTGATGTTTCTAAACGAATCATGTATTTATCTCCTTTATAATGTCAATTATTTCTATTAAATTTATAACTTTATAATCTGCTTTTTCTTGATTATAAGAAAAACGATTATCATATTTTGCAATGCAAGTTAAACCAGCTCGCTTTGCTGCTTCAATCCCATATTCACTATCTTCAATAGCAATGCATTCATAATCTTTAAGGTTTAGATGTTGTACACAAGTTATATATATTTCAGGGTTTGGCTTGGATTCCTTAAACATATTACCACTCATGATGTCATCAAAATAGGGGGTTAGATTGCATGTTCGCAACACTTCATTGATATTTTCAACACTAGAACTTGATGCAATCATCGTTTTAAACCCTTTTGCTTTTATCCATTTCAATACATCTTTAACCTCGGGATCAAGAAGTTTTGTATAATCTATAGGATTTTGTTTATAAAAGGTATTTAACTTTGTTTCAAAGGTTTCATAAGGTATTCCATTTGCATTCATGATGGGGGTTAAAACAGCTTTTTGTTGGACGTGATTCCCACCAGCTAATGGATAGAGTTGTTCTTTGTTAAGTGAAATTTGAAATTCTTTTTCTGCCATATCTATGATTTGCTGCATATAAAAGATTTCACTGTCAATGATAACTCCATCCAAGTCAAAGATAATGGCTCTAATCATTTAAACTACCTTTTTTGCGCTGTTTGATTCAGGCATAATATCTTTAATGGTATCGGTTTTTAATGAAATGTGTTCATTAAAATCGTTGTATAGAGGGTGTTTTTCCCATCGGTTTAACTCTTCTGTGATATAGTATGCGAATAATTGGAAACAAGGGAGTACATAAAGAGGGGATAATAATGGTTCTTTCACTTCAAAAGGAATGTGTAATGTATGGTCATCTTCTTTTCTTGTTGAAACAAGGAAGGCTCTATCACTTACATATCTAGTGGCTTTATAAATTTCTAATAAACGATCACTTCCTTGATCAAGGTCATCAATTAACAAAATGGTATAATTTGGTGTTAACTGCAAGTTAGGACCATGGATGTATTCTTCAGCTTCATATACAAAACTTGGGATTTGAACGGTTTCTCCAATTTTAAGAGCACTTTCGTTAGCAATTCCTAGACCTTGCGAGAACCCAACACTATAACATACACTCATAGCAGTTAGAGCTTTTCTATGTAGTTTGTAGAACGCATTTGTTTGCTCTTGCATTTGCTTGTGATAAACAGGTGTTTTTTTCATTTCTTCAAGCACAGAGTCATATACGTTGGTTTCAATTTTTTTAGTTGCTAAAGCAGCTTCTAAAGCGAATAGCATTAAGAACTCTGCTAAGGTAGTTACACCTTTTGTAACGTAACCAACCGATTCTACTCCAACTCCATAATCAATCATTGGGTCTGCATAATCTTTGAAATCAGAATTGGCATTACCAGTGATTCCAATTGGATTATATCCCATAGTTTTTAATTTTTTTAACGCATCAATCGAATTGGTTGAACAACCGCTTTGAGAGATGACCATCGCAAAATCATTTTCTTTCAACTTATCTTCACCAAAGTTAAATGTACTTGGGGTTACGATTTTCACATCACAGTTCAAATACTTCATCATAAATGGCTTTGCACAACTACTACCATTAGAACTAGAGCCAGAAGCAATGATCCAGATAGTATCATATTCTTTAGCAGTATACAGATCCACCATTGTTTTTGTAAGAGCTTTACGATTCTGAATGTTCTTTTCGATCTGTTCAGGTGTCTCTTTAATATAAGTAAGCATCGTAGGTTTGTTGTTTGTTTTCATATAGTCCTCCTTATTACAATGTCAACAAAAATTATAATAACAATATTACAAATATATTATATCAAACTAATTACAAAAGGGAAGATATGAATTTAAAAAAATCGAACAAATAATCTAGATATTGTAAATAAACCTTTAAAATAAAGGTTATAGTCATATTTTAATAAAGTCAAAACAGAAAATATGTTATATTCAAAATTAAAAATAATTAATAAATTTGTAATAACATATTGACAAATTGTCATGACAAAGTTATTCTAATGTCATAAGGTACCTTTAAACAACTGAGAGAGGTGATAATGTATGACAGAACCAAATATTGTGTTTGCACGAATTGACAATCGTTTGGTGCATGGACAAGTTGGTAACTCTTGGGTTGGAGCTGTAAATTGTAATTTGATTGTAGTTGCAGATGATCAATGTGCGGAAGATAAAATTCAACAATCATTAATGAAGATGACAGCCGATTCGGCAGGAGTAGGAATTCGTTTTTTCACATTACAAAAAACAATTGATGTAATTCATAAAGCGAATGCGAATCAACATATTTTTATTGTGTGTCAAAATCCTGATTCAATGCGTAAATTGATTGAAGGTGGCGTACCAATTAAAGCAGTAAACGTTGGTAATATGCACGTGAAGCCAGGTAAAAAAGTTTATCATGAAGCACATGTATATGTAGACGATAAGGATTTAGAAGATTTTGAAGCTATGAAGAGTAAAGGGGCAGAAGTATATATTCAAATTGCTCCAGGAGACAAAAAATATAAAATTTAGATAGGGGGAATTACTATGGAAATAACACTATTTCAAGGTTTAATGTTAACCGTTGTTGGGTTTATATGTGGTTTAGATCAGTGTTGGGAAGCATTCTTTTGGTTTCGACCAATGGTTGTTTCTTTCTTAGCAGGTATTGTCTTAGGTGATGTGCAGCTAGGAGTGGCATGTGGAGCAGTAGCAGAATTATCATACTTAGGACTATTGAGTGTAGGAGGTACCGTACCTCCAGATCCATTAATGGCTGGTATGATGACAGTGGTCATTGCATACACGACTGGTCAATCCGCAGAAACGGCAATCGGACTTTCACTACCATTTGCTTTATTAGCACAATGGATGGGAATTTTCTTCAACACTGTATATGTGGGGATTGCTCATAGATGTGATAAATTGGCAGCTGAAGGGGATGCTAATGGATTTAAAAGAATTGTATATGCAGGGATATTAATTAAAACATCAGCGATTGCATTGCTTGTATTCTTATGTACATATGCATTGCAAGCTCCGATTCAATCTTTTGTAAATACATTCCCAGAAGAATTGATTCACGGGTTTGAAATTGCTGGAGGATTATTACCTGCAATTGGTTTAGGTTTACTTTTGATGGTTACTTTGAAGAAAGAAAATGCACCATATTTATTCTTAGGATTTATTATGGCAACATTCTTAGTAATGCCAAATGTAATGCCAATTGCGATTGTCGGTGTTTGTTTAGCATTTATTAATTACATGTATGAAAAGAAAATTGATAATGCATCTGCAACGGTAACAGTAAATGATATTGGAGGTGAAGAAAATGGCATCTAGTCAAAAGCGAGGAAAACTTACAAAAAAAGATATTACTCGGATGGGATTATATTCTATCATTGAACAATCAGCATTTAGTTTTGAACGTATGCAAGCGCCAGGATTCACATTATCTATGTTACCTGCATTTAAAAAAATATATGGAGACTCAAAAGAAGATTTAGCAGAATTCATGACGTACAATATGGAGTTTATGAATACAGAGCCTCATATGGCAACATTCTTAATGGGATTAATTCTTTCAATGGAAGAAAATGGGGAAGATCGCAAATTGATTGAAGGGATTCGTAATGGTTTGTTTGGACCATTTGCAGGATTAGGAGATGCTATCTTCTGGTTTACATTATTACCAATTTCGGCAGCAATCTGTTGTTCATTGGCACAAGATGGTTCCGTATTAGGACCAATCTTATATATTGTAATTTGGTTTATTGCAGCGATATCTAGAGTATTCTTTGCGAGATTTGGATATAACCTAGGAGTTAAAGCGGTATCAAGAATTTCGGAAAGTACAAAATATTTAACGAAAGCTGCAGGAATTTTAGGTGTTATGGTAGTTGGTGGTTTAATTCCATCATATATTAATGTAGCGTTTAGTGAAAACTTAAAATTTGGTCTAGGGGAAGGAACTACTGTACAAAGTGTATTTGATAATATTTTACCTAACATTCTTCCGTTAGCGTTTGTATTCTTAATTTATTGGTTATTTAAGAAAAAGAATGGAAATGTACTTATTATTATTTTAGGAATCATTGCTTTCAGTATTGCAATGTCATTCTTAGGTTGGATGTAAAATGCAAAACATAGCTCCATGTAATGTGGGGCTATCTTTATCGAAAAAATAGGAGGATATAATGAATAATTTTAATGAAATAAAGATGTTAGAAGATGGTGCATTTATTTATAATCGTAGAAGTGAAATTGAGCAAATAGCAGATGCTGTATGTGAAAAGGGCTTTTGTAATATTTTGTTTTCGTCAGTGGGTGGAAGTCAGGCGATGATGGATCCATTCCAAATTTTTATCGATGAAATGAGTGATATTCAATCATTCTCAGAATTATCAAGCACACTTATTTTTGGTGAAAACAATCAAATTAGTAAAGATACTTTAGTGTTTATGTCTAGTAAATCAGGGGATTCTAAGGAAACGGTGGCAGCGGCTGAGTATTTGAAAAAGATTGGTTGTACGATTGTTTCAGTTGTAGGGATGCCAGATTCAAAGATGGAGAAATTGAGTGATTATTGCTTTGTTTATAAAGATGGAAGACCACAAGAATTAGTAATGTATTTGTTGATTGGAAAGATTTTATATAATAAAGGCTTTTTTAAAGATTATATGAAGTTTGCAAAAGAGTTAGAGCAATTACCTGCTGTATTAGTTGCAGTACGTAAGCAAGCGGATGCACAAGCGCTTGCTTATTGCGAAAAATATTATGCAGAACCATACAATATCTGGATTGCTTCAGGTAGTTTGTGGCCTGTTTGTTATGCTTATGCAATGTGTGTATTGGAAGAAAGTCAATGGATTCGCACCAAATCTGTATCGAGTCCAGAGTTTTTCCATGGAACCTTGGAATTGGTGGAAAAGGACGTATGTTGTACATTGTTAATTGGCGAAGGGAAAACACGAAGTATTGATTTGCGAGTAAAGAAATTTATTGAAACATATAGTGATAAAGCAAACGTTTTTGATTGTGCAGATTATGCTTATCCAGGAATATCAGATGAATTCAGATCTTTATTATCTCCCGTTGTAATGAATGCAATTCTACAAAGGATTTCAAAGAATATGGAAGTTGTTACTGGACATTCTTTGGATATCCGAAGATATTATCGTAAAGTAGAATATTAATGAAAGTATTAGGATTAGGAGATAATGTAGTAGATGTATATCGGAATTTAGAAAAGAGTTATCCTGGTGGGAATGCATTAAACAATGCAGTAAATGCAGCTAAATTAAATTATCAAAGTGCTTATTTAGGGAATTTTGCAGATGATATGTATGGAGAATACATGCAATTTATTTTAAAGTCCATGGGGATTGATATTTCAAAGTGTGTTTGTATTCATGATAGCACTACTAAAAAGTGTATTGTTGATGTATTTGAAGGGGAACGAAACTTTGTAGGTGTTGATTTGGGTGAGCATTATGCAGGATGTATTAATATTACAGCTCAACAACAATCATATATTGAAGATTTTGATATTATCTTTACTAGTTGTAATGCTAAGATTGAAGAACAGTTATATAAATTGGCAAAGGTGAAAGGAATCGTTAGTTATGATTTTGGTGAAAAAGAAAAATATCGTACAACCACATATCTTTCTAAAGTACTTCCTTACATTGATTTTGCACAGTTCTCAATCAATGGTATTTCTGCAGAGGAAGCATTAGCGCTTGTTAATCAACTGCAAATTGATAAGCCAACCTTGATTACGCGAGGTGGGGAATCACCTATTTTTATATATCAAGGGACTTATTATTTAGGAAAAATGCATAAAATAAAAGCCAAAGATACTATGGGGGCAGGAGATGCGTTTATTACCAAGTTTATAACGCAATTATATACTACAACTAAGGGTGACAAATTAGCGGAAGAACAGATTGGAAAAGCACTTCATGATGCAGGATTATATGCTTCAGAAGTTTGTAAGATAGATGGAGGATTTGGGTTTCCATACTTGAAATATAATCTTCAAGGTGTCTTATTTGATATGGATGGTGTACTTGTTGATAGTGAACAATATTGGGTGGAAATAGCAGAAAAAATTCTTTATCAACACGGATATCACTTTAATGAAATTGACAAAGAACGATATTATGGTTGTTCTTTAAAGCAAGAGGTTGAATTAATTAATCAATATATAGAAATTTCAGAAAAGAATTTTCTTGATCAAAAACAAACGATGGTAGAACGATATCCATGCGACTATCAACAGATGTTGATGCCATATGCGAAAGATTTGATTATATGGTTAAAAAGCAAGGGTGTAAAATTGGGTATTGTTTCATCAAGTACTAGAAAAGAAATAAATGAAATGCTTATACAATGTCAGTTACAAGATGTTTTTACTGTGATTGTTTCTGGAGATATGGTAAAACATTCCAAGCCGAATCCTGAAATTTATCAATATGCTATGAAAGAAATGAAAATAACAAATGATAAAGTAATTGTAATAGAAGATTCTGGTTATGGAATAAAGGCAGCACAAGAAGCGGGATTGAATGTAATTGCAATGAAGAATCAAGCAAATAATCAAGCATTAAAAGAAATGAATGTGTATTTTGCTTCTCATGATGATATAAAAACGTATTTAACGTTCATAAGTAAAGATAAAAAACTATTATGTCCTAGCATGATGTGCGCAGATTATGGCTCGTTAAAAGAGGAAGTTTTAAACTTAGATGCAGCTGGTGTAGATATTTTTCACTGTGATGTAATGGATGGTAGTTTTGTACCAAATATGACGATGGGCATAATGGATATAAAGACGATTCGAAAGTATACAAAGAAGATGATTGATGTACATTTAATGGTTGAAAATCCTTTGGCAAAGATGGATTTATTTATTGATGCTGGAGCTGATATCATTTATATTCATCCTGAGGCGGAACGCTATGTAATTAAAGCGATTATGTATATTAAATCAAAAGGAAAACTTGCAGGGATTGCAATTAATCCAGATACGAGTGTGGAAACGATTAAAGAGATGTTGAAGCTAGTTGATTATGTCATGATAATGAGTGTAAATCCAGGATTTACAGGACAAGATTTTATAGAATTTACAATTGATAAAATTAAGCAATTAGCAGAAATAAAAAAACAAAGACCGTTTAAGTTGATTGTTGATGGTGCGATAACGATAGAGAAAATGAAGCGTTTAAATGTGCTTGGTGTTGATGGCTATGTGCTTGGAACGAGTTCTTTGTTTAAAGAAAATGTGAATTATAAAGAACAAATGAAAAAATTAAGAAATTTATAGGAGGTATATATGATCGGATTAGTATTAACAGGGCATGGGGAGTATGCTTCAGGATTAACATCATCATTAAAGTTAATCGCAGGAGATCAGCTTGAACAGTATGAGTATATAGATTTTAAAAAAGAAGATGACGTGGATACTTTAGAAAGGAACATAAAAACCGCTTTTGATCGCTTGGAAAATTGTGATGGAATTCTTGTATGTTGTGATTTAATTGGTGGTAGTCCATTTAAAAGTGCAGTTACATTGGGAATGGAAAAAGAAAATGTGAAAGTAGTAGCAGGAACAAATTTGCCAATGCTTTTAGAAGTGAATACAATGCGCTTTGCGCATGATGATGTAGCAACACTGGCTCATCAAATTGCAGAAGTTGGAAAACAGATGATAATGGTATATGAGTACGAAGAGGTATCGGATACGGAAGGAAGTGATGGTATCTAAAATGAAAAAGGGATATTTGTATTTGTTTATCACTGCTTTTTGTTGGAGTACAGCAGGTACATTTATTCGCTTTAATTCACAATCAGGCTTATTGATTGCTTGTATTGGCTCAGTAGTAGCATTATTTTTTAATCTATGTTTTTATCGTAAACAATGGAAGTTCAATTCCACTATCTTAGCAGTAGCAATTTTTCAGGTAATCTGTGGTATTACGTTTATCTATGCAAATCAATTAACGAGTGTTGGAAATGCAATTGTTTTACAGTATACATCGATGATTTTTGTACTAATCTTTGAAAGCGTTGATAAACGCAGATTACCAATGTTAAGGCAATTGGTTATCATTGCAATTGTAATATTTGGAATGGTATTGTTCTTTTTAGATAGCATCAGTGTGAAGGGGATGATTGGGAATGCTTTAGCAATCATCTCTGGTGCTTTTTTTGGATTGCAATTTTATATCAATACCAAACCATTAGCAGATGCATATAGTTCAACCAATATCAGTTACTGTCTAACGATGCTTTTTTTGGTTTTTATTTTTCATGATCTTTTTAAAGTTCGTTCATTAGAATGGGGAGCTATGCTTGCCAGTGGCGTTTTTCAAACGGCACTTGGAGGGATTTTCTTTGCGAAAGGGATTAAAGAAGTATCTGCATTTACAGCAAATGTAATTTGTATGTCAGAAATCATTTTGGCACCTTTATGGACATTTATACTGTTTCATGAAACCATTAGCATCGTTTCACTTTTTGGTGCATTTATTATTGTGTTGGGTATTTTGGCGAATATTTATATTGAATTTCACCAGAGCACAGACTAGTCTTACAAGAATCTGCTTGTTATCAACTAGGCTGCTTATGAGAAATGTGTTATAATTTTAATACATATTAGTTTATACTATCAGAATATTTATAATATAACAGAAACATATAAATGGTTGTATAGATTTTAAGCTTTGAATGTGAAGACAAACTTGTTCATATGGTTTTTTTATATATAAAGGTATTAGAATTATAAGGGAAAACATGAAAAAAACGAGTGATATTTATTAGTGAGGGAAATATCATTGTTTAGTAAGCATTTTAGATTTATGAAATAAGAAAAATTATATATTTCTTCGAAAGGATGAAATAGTAAAGGAGAAGGCTACATGGGTGATTATGTAACGGACAAAAGATATAAACATTTAAATAGAAATTCGGCATTGCCTTTATATTATCAATTGAAAGAACATATCAAAGAAGCGATTGTAAAAGGGCAATATAAGGCAAATGATAAATTGCCAACGGAAGAAGAACTATGTAAGGAATTTTCTATATCTCGTCCAGTTGTTCGTCAAGCATATGATGAATTAATCAAAGAAGGATTGGTAGGAAGACACAAGGGAAGAGGAACATTTGTAAAGAAAACGGCAGATAAACACTCTTTATTTAAAGACTTTATTGGCTTTTCATTTGAAGAAAATGTGAGGGATTTAGAAAAAGAATCTAAAATAGTAAAAGTAGAAAAAATTACTGATCCGTTGATTGCTATGCGGATGGAAATTCCTAAAGATAGTGAACTTTTGCATATTATTCGTATTGTTCATGATCTTGAATATCCAGTATCGATGATTGAATCGTATTTGCCAGTTGATTATTTTATTAATATCGAAAAATATATGTTGATTTCAATAGATAAAACAATTATTGAATTAATTGAAAGCTTGTATGGAATTCATATTGATAAAGCAATTAGATCGCTTACAGCAATGAAGATTTCAAAAGAGAGAGCAGACTTTCTTCATGGAAATATCGATGATTTGGTATATGAAATAGAAACCCAATATGTTGATGTATTTGAACGTAATGTGATTTTGGAATATGTTACTTATTTAGTGAGTAAAATGAATATTAATATTGAAGTAAATCGAAAGCAGTCATTATAAAACATGAATTGAAATTTTAGCTATACCACAAGGTATGGCTTTTTTTGTTATAATAGAAAGAGATAGATATAGGTATATATTAAAAATATTTTTTAAATGTTGTATATTTCACAAATTATTAACATTATTGAGATATTTCATTTTAGTAAAATTTAATTGTTATGAAATAAAAGATGGATTATATAGAACAGGGAAGGGTTTCATTTTGTATATCATCCAATTGTGATTATTCCAAGAAAGGAATTATATATGTTAAAACTTACTAATATTCGCAAATCATATAAAACTTATAATTTTACTCAAGTTGCATTGAATGATGTTTCAATTTTGTTTCGAGATAATGAGTTTGCAGCAATACTGGGTTCTTCAGGGTCTGGGAAAACGACAATGTTAAATATTATTGGAGGACTTGATCGTTATGATTCTGGTGATCTTGAAATTGATGGAATATCAACCAAAAAGTATACATCATCTGATTGGGATGCTTATCGTAATAATCGAATTGGATTTGTATTTCAAAGTTACAATTTAATTCCTCATCAAACAATATTGTCAAATGTTGAATTAGCGCTTACGTTAAGTGGCGTATCAAAAGCAGAGCGTAGAAAAAAAGCAAAAGCTGCACTGGAAGAAGTAGGACTTTTGGATCATATAAGAAAACTGCCAAGCCAGCTTTCTGGAGGGCAAATGCAGCGTGTTGCGATAGCACGTGCATTAATTAATGATCCAGAGATATTGCTTGCAGATGAGCCTACTGGAGCATTGGATACCAAAACAAGTGAACAGGTAATGGAACTGTTAACAAGAATTGCCAAGAACCGTTTAGTTATTATGGTTACACATAATCCTGCATTGGCTGATAAGTATGCTAATCGAATTATTCAATTGAAAGATGGAGAAATCATAGACGATACAAATCCATTGTCTTTGCATGAAGAAATGGCTGTAACAAAGAAGGCACCACGTAAAGTTAGTATGTCTTTTCTTACTGCCATTTCATTATCACTTAGTAATATGATGACCAAAAAGGGAAGAACGTTCATTACGTCTTTAGCTGGATCGATTGGGATTATCGGAATTGCTGCAATTTTGGCTTTGGCTAGTGGAATAAATGCATATATTGCCAATATCGAAGAAGAGACGATGAGTGTCTACCCGCTTACCATTCAAGCTTCTGGTATTGATATAACGAGTATGCTGGGAGATCCTGAAAATATGACTACCAAAGGTAGTAGTAAAAATGAGGATAGTGATGTAGGGGTACGTAATATTTTTGAAACGATGTTTAGTTATCAAAATCAAAACGATTTAACTTCTTTAAAAGCCTATATTGAGAAAAACAATGATAAAATTGATCCGTATGTTAAAAATATTCAGTATAAATATGATATTATTCCGCAAATATACTTAACAGATACTAGCAAGGGAATTTATCAAGTGAGTCCAGACGCTATATTGAAGAGTTATGGTATAGGTTCTAGTACAGGGATGAGTGCAATTATGGGGAACAGTTCTATGATGGGAATGAATAATTTTCATGAATTACCTGGAGATAGCACAATGTTTGAGAATCAATATGATATCAAGGCAGGACGATGGCCCAAAAAGTATGATGAAACAGTATTGGTTTTAACATCAAACGGGAATGTATCAGATTATGTACTATATTCTTTGGGGTTGAAAGATCGAGATGAGCTAAAAAAGATGTTAGATACTTTTGTAAATGAACCAGGAAAAAGCGTCAATATAAAAGCAGATGATAATAATATTACCTTTAACAAATTAATGAATTCTAAGCTTACGGTGATTCATCCATCTGATAAATATGTGTATGATGAAAAATATAAGGTATGGATAGATAAATCAGATAATGATACACATATGAAGCAAACGATTGAACAAGGGGTAGATTTAAAGATTGTAGGTGTTGTACAAGCGGATCCAGATGCTACTGCTACCTCATTGGCTTCAGGTATCAACTATACACCAGAGTTAACACAATATTTAATTACAACATCTGCTGATACGAAAATTGTAAAAGAGCAATTAAACAAACCAACGATGAACATTTTCACAGGAAAATCATTTGTTGAAGAAAAGAATGAAAGCAACTCACAATTTGACTTTAAAGAGTTATTCACAATTGATGAGGATGCAATACGTAATGCTTTTCATATTGATACATCACAATTGAATGTGGATATGTCTTCTTTTGATATCAATATGAATGATATAACTCTTCCTGAAATGAATTTAGGAAATTTAAACCAAGAGATTGCGGGTCAAATCAATATCCCTGCAGATAAGTTAAATGCAATCATGGAAAATGTATTAAGAGACTTTGTTCAAGAACAAATACGAGATGGAGTAAGTGATCCAGAAGTAGTTATTCAAAATCTAATTGCATATTTAAATAGAGATGATGTACAAGCAAACATCAATAGACAGCTTGCGGAAGCAATTGATACTAGTCAACTTAGTGATCAACTCAGTAAAGTAATTCAAGAGTATATGACAAATGCAATGCAGACATATGTTACACAAATGATGACTACTTTACAAAATCAGATTCAAAATCAAATTCAAAGTGCTCTTGAACAGTTTCCTCAACAGATGCAAAATGCAATGTCGATTGATCAAGAAGCCTTTGCAGCAGCATTTAAATTGAATATTAGTGAAGATGATATCCTGGATTTGATGACGACGATGTTAAGCCCGAATGAAACAACGTTAGAGAGCAATTTATCAACGTTAGGATATGCGGATATAAAAACACCAAATCAAATTAATATATATCCTAAAGATTTTACATCAAAAGAAAATGTAATTCATTTCTTACAAGATTATAATCATAAAATGGAAAAAGCTGGAAATGATGATAAAGTTGTTCGCTATAGTGATATTGTAGGGACAATGATGTCTTCTGTAACAGATATTGTGGATACGATTAGCTATACATTGGTTGCTTTTGTAGCGATTTCTTTAATTGTATCTTCCATTATGATTGGAGTAATTACTTATATATCTGTACTGGAAAGAAAAAAAGAAATTGGGATTCTTCGAGCGATTGGAGCCAGCAAACGAGATATTCGTTGGGTATTTAATGCAGAGACACTAATTATTGGTTTTATTGCTGGAATGATTGGTATCGTAGTAACATATTTATTAAGTATCGTTGCTAATATTATCGTTTATAATGAATTGGGAATTGCAAATATTGCACAATTGCCACCAACTGCAGCAGCGATATTAGTCTTAATTAGTATGGCATTAGCTTTTATTTCTGGATTATTCCCATCTTCAGCAGCAGCACGCAAAGACCCTGTAGAAGCACTTAGAAGTGAATAGAAATTAAAAAGCTATACATTTTAATGATGTGTAGCTTTTTGAGTTAAGCCTTCAATGGTAAAAGTTCTTTACTTTTAAAGGATATATGATAAGTTGTAATTATAAATATTTTTCTTATATTCAGTATGATGATTGTAATTGATTATATGAAATGTTTTAAAAGATTATAATAATAAGTAAAGGGAGTAAGTTGAAAGTGATGAGTAATTATACAAATTCGGATTTTTCTGAGGCATTATTAGAAGTACTTTCGATTATAAATAAATGTGAAAAGATGCATGGTAAATTTGAAGTTGGATCTTCCCAATATACATTGCTTACGAATAGAATAAAAGCAATGTATATTGCGAAAATGCTGTTAACTCACAAATTAGATGATGATTTAAATCTGGGAAAAGATATTAACGAATATAGTAAAAAAGAGTTAAGTGCATCATTGGAACCAATATCTTCAATTCTTAGAAAATGTGAAAAGGCACAGCGAAAATATGAAGAGGGTACAACAAATTATAATCGGTTTGTAAAGCAGATAAAAACTATGTACATTGTAAAGATGCTTGTTGAAGAAGCGTTGGAGAAATAAAAAGGAGGAATATATATGACACCAAAAGAGATATTATTAAAATGGGTAGAGGCATTTAATGCCAAAGATTATGAGGGGATTTCAAACCTATATGCAGAAAATGCAACAAACCATCAAGTAGCCAATGAACCAGTAATAGGAAAAGAAGCGATTAAAGAGATGTTTAAAAGTGAATTTACTATTGAAGAGATGGTTTGTATTGTTGAAAATATATTTGAAGATAGAGAATGGGCAATTTTAGAATGGAAAGATCCATTGGGCTTAAGAGGTTGTGGTTTTTTTCATATTGTAAATGATAAGATTATTTTTCAAAGAGGATATTGGGATAAGTTATCATTTTTAAAACAACATAACTTACCAATTGAATAATAGAAACAGAAAGGGTAGATGGAGAAAGCATGGGAAAATATATATTATCTTTGGATTTAGGGACTACTTCCATTCGGGCGGTATTATTTGATAAACATAGTAATATCTGTGCTATGGAACAAAAGGAATTTACGCAATATTTTGAACATCCAGGATGGGTAGAACAAGATGCCGAAGAAATATGGCAGACTTTGCAAATCCTTCTTGCAGGCTTGCTTGTAAATCAAAAAATTGATTTTGATGAAGTTGAAGCAATAGGGATTACGAATCAAAGAGAAACAACAATTATCTGGGATAAACAAACAGGACTACCAATCTATCGGGCAATTGTATGGCAGTCAACGCAGACAAATGAAATCTGTGAAGCTTTAATTGAACAAGGGCATACGGAATTTATAAAGCATAAAACAGGATTACCAATTAACTCTTATTTTTCGGCAACTAAAATTCGGTGGATATTAGATCGTGTTCCAGAAGCCCAAAAACGTGCTGAGGCTGGTGATTTGTTGTTTGGTACAGTGGATAGTTGGATTTTGTGGAAGTTGAGTAATGGCGTTCATGCAACAGATTATTCTAATGCTTCACGAACGATGCTATATAATATATTTTCATTAGAATGGGATGGTGAAATATTATCGCTCTTGAATATTCCAAGAAAACTATTACCAGAAGTAAAAGATTCATCTGGTTATTTTGCAACAACATCAAAAACACAATTTTTTAATTATGAAATTCCAATTATGGCTATAGCTGGAGACCAACAAGCTTCTTTGTTTGGCCATGGATGCTATGAACCTGGAATTGTTAAAAATACCTATGGAACAGGTTGTTTCATGTTAATGAATACATTGGATAAGCCAATTATTTCTAAAAATGGACTTTTAACAACAATTGCTTGGGGAATTGATGGTTCTATTGAGTATGCGATTGAAGGTTCGATTTTTGTTGCAGGTAGTGCAGTACAGTGGCTTAGAGATAGCTTGAAATTAATTGATACTGCTGCAGAAAGCGAGCAGCAAGCTTTATCACTTAATGATAATCAAGGAGTATATCTAGTTCCAGCATTTGTGGGGTTAGGTTCACCATATTGGGATAGTGAAGCGAAAGGTTCTATTTTTGGACTTACAAGAGGGAGTGGAAGGGAAGCGATTGTTCGTGCAACTTTGGAATCCATCTGCTATCAAACTAAAGATGTTTTAGATGTCATGGTCGAAGAATGCAATTGTGATTTGAAGATGCTGAGAGTTGATGGTGGTGCGGTTGAGAATGCATTTTTAATGCAATTTCAAGCAGATATTTTAGGCGTTGAAATTGATGTAGCACATGTAAGTGAAACAACCGCTTTAGGAGTTGCTTATCTTGCAGGACTGAGTTCAGGATTCTGGACGACAAAAACGGAAATTCTTCAATACCGTCAAATAAAGAAGCATTATAGTGCGAAGATGAGCAAAGAAAAACAAAATCAATACTATGAAAAATGGAAAAAAGCAGTGGCAGCAACAAAAATGTTTAAATAAATAGAGAATGTAGGTATTTTGATTTCGTAAAAGATATTTGTAGAATATAACAAGTTGTGATAAACTTGTATTATAACAATACAAGTTTGATGTTATTTTAATACAGGTGATATTTACTAGGAGGAATTATGAGTCAAAAACCAACTACTACACCTTTATATTTACAAGTATATAAAGAGTTGTTGAAAAGAATTGAAAATGGTATTTATGAAGTGAATGATATGCTTCCTTCAGAAGCGGAGCTTCAAAAAGAATTTAGCGTCAGCAGAATTACGATTCGAAGATCCTTGCAGGATTTAGAACTTGCTGGTTATATAAAGATATCGAGAGGAAAAGGAGCTCATGTATTGCCACATCGTCAATATACAAATCTTGTTGGAGCATCTAGTTTCTCACAAGAAGCAGTAAAATCAGGTGAGCGACCTTCATCCATTATTTTGGATTTCCATGAGATGAAAGCAAGTGGTATTATATGTGAGTACTTGCAAGTGAATGAAGGTGATGATATCTATTATTTGAAGCGTTTACGGCTGAAAAATGGACGTATTATTGGAATGAATGAAACATACATATCAAAGAAATTTGGACTTATAATCAGCGATCAGGATTTGGATGAGAAGACATCTATATATGCACTATATGAAAAGCATGGAGAATCAATTGAACGTGCCGTTGAAACCATTGAAGCACAAATGCCATCTTCAAGTATGCGCAATGAATTGTATATGAGCGAGGGTGAACCAGTCTTTCGAAGAGAGCGGATAACGTATGGAAGTAATAATCTAGCTTTAGAGTTTTCAATCAATACGTATAAAGCAAATGAATATAAATATGTAATACAATTAAAAAAAGGGTAACAGGAAAACTGTTACTCTTTTAGTTGACATACATATTATAATAAGTTAAGATATGAATATAACATGTTATAACAAGATAGAGTAGGAGGTATCGAATGAAGATATATGATATTCATTCCCATTTGGGAAAAACAAGTTCTGGAGATGAAAATACGCCAACGCAATTGGTGGAGGATCTGGCAAAGTTTGGTGTAAGTAAAGTAGGAATCAGTTGTCTTTCTGGAATATCTACAAAGGAACAAAACAACTTGATTGCTCGAGCAATGAAAGCATATCCAGAGCAGATTGTAGGTTATGGTTTTATTAATCCAAAAGCCCCAGATGCATTACATGAAGTAGATGTATGTTTAAGTGAATATAAGATGAGTGCAATTAAATTTCACTCGTGGAAACATGGATATTATCCTGATAATACACCCGCTCTAGATGCTATATTAGATAAAATTGAGAGTTATGGAGTACATGTCCAAACGCATGTGGGAACGGCGCCAATTAGCAATCCATATGTATGGGCAGAATATGCAAAAAAACATCCTAATTTACGCTTTGTTTTCACCCATATTGGATATTACGAATTTGGGCATTCAACACTGATGGCAATTAAGGATTGTCCAAATGTTTGGGTAGAAACATCCGGACAAATGGATGCACAGGTACTTAAAGATGCAATTAATATATTAGGATCAAAACGAATTTGCTTTGGTACGGATTGGCCATATAAACCAATTAATATTGAAATTAGTAAATTTGAGGAACTGGAATTGAATGAGGAGCAAAAAGCAGATATCTTTTATCGAAATGCTGAAAAGCTCTGGGAGAGAAAGAATGATTAACATATTGATAACAACACATGGAGAGCTGGCAAAAGGAATTGTAAATTCAGCGAAAATGATTATTGGGAAATTTGAGAATGTGGAATATCTTGTCTTTGATGAAACAATGGGTATTTCAATATATGAAGAGAAACTTGCTCAAATTCTAATGAATGTAGATGAAGAGAGACAATGGTTGATTTTTACGGATATTCTTGGGGGAACCCCATTTAATACAGTGAGTAAATTTTCCTTTAACAATGATAATATTGCTGTTTTTTATGGAATAAATTTACCTTTATTAATGGAAGCAATTCTAACAAAAGAAGGAAAAAAAGTTCAAGAAATGGCACAGTCACTTATTAAAACACTACCTGATACAGCGGGTTTAAGTACTATTTAGGAGGTATAAAAAATGAATATTAAAGTATTTAGAATTGATGATCGATTGATTCACGGACAAATTGTTACTGCGTGGATTGCACAAGCAGAAGCAAAGCAGATTGTAGTAATTGATGATCTTGCAGCAAAAGATACGCTTCAACAATCACTATTACAAATGGCGACGCCTAAAAATATTAATTTAAAAATTTTGAATGTTGCAGATGGAATTGCTTTTTTGAAGAGTGATGAAGGAAATGATAATACCTTACTATTAGTACGTGGACCTAAACAAGCACTTATGATTATTGATGAGTGTACAGGTGTAGAAAGTATTAATGTAGGAAATATCAATATGAAAAAAGGTAAGAAAAAAATCTTAGACAATGTTTGGGTCGATGAAGATGAAGTAAAAGATTTAAAAGAATTGGGTACAAAAGTAGAAGTGGAAGTACGTGCTGTACCTAATGATCATAAGCAAAATTTAATTGATTTATTATAAAAAAAGGAGACTAATATGAGTTTATTTATTCAAGCACTACTTGTGGCTGCAGTAGTTACAATTGCTTTTATTGATGCACACACATTTCAAACACATATATTTAGACCAATCGTAATTGGACCTGTTGTTGGGGCAATTATGGGAGATTTTGACACTGGATGTCAGGTTGGGGTGACGGTGGAATTAATGTTCTTAGCTGTTATTTTCGTAGGAACAGCAGTACCTCCTAATCCAACGATTAGTACAGCGATTGCAACAGCTGTAGCGATTTTGGGAGGCGGAGGAACAGATTTAGCTGTTGCTACTGCTTTGCCGGTATCATTTATTGGACAGATTGCAGAGACGGTACAAAATTCGGTTATTAATGTTTGGTTTATGCATCGTGCAGAACATGCAATAGAGAAGTTAAATACAAAGGGATTAGTTTTAAATAATACAATTTTACCAATGGCAATGAATGCACTACTTTATGGAGTACCAACATTCTTAGCTGTATATTATGGAGCAGATTTTGTTGCTTCGATAATTAGCGCAATACCTGATGAAATTATTACTGGATTATCAGTAGGTGGTAATATGGTTGGAGCTGTTGGATTTGCATTATTACTTAGTTCAATTAAAAGTAGAACGATGTGGCCATTCTTATTTCTAGGATTTTTCTTTGCATCGTATTTAGCAATTAATATGATTGGAATAGCATTGTTAGCAGTCGTATTCTCTGCCTTGTATTATTACTTTAAATTAGCAGATGAAGGTAAGGAGTAATTAGAGATGGAAGCAAAAAAATTAACAAAAAAAGATTTATGGCGTGTTTTTTGGAATCAGATGGCAATCCGAGGAACAAATAATTATGAACGTCAACAAAATGGTGGATTTACACAAGCAATGATGCCAGTGATTGAAAGGGTTTATGACAATGATGACGATAAGCGTGCAGCTTATGAGCGTCATATGGAATATTTCCTTACACAAGATATGGTATCTGCAATTCCAGTAGGAATAGCAGCTGCAATGGAAGAAATGCATGCAAATGATCCAGAGATGGATCCTAGTTCAATCAACGCAGTGAAAACAGCATTGATGGGACCACTTGCTGGATTAGGTGATTCTTTGTTGAATGGAACGGCAAGACCAATTTTAGCTAGTTTAGCAATTTCATTAGTACAAGCAGGCCTAGGTTGGGCTGGTCCAATTCTCTTTGTTGTTGGAATGAGTATTGTATCGATTGGAATACGTTATCTTGGTGTTTTTCAAGGATATAAGCAAGGAGTTAAATTAGTAGAAAAAATTAATTCAAGTGGACTTATTACAAAAATAACAGATATCGCAGCAATCGCTGCCTATACGATTGTTGGTGGATTTATTCCAGCTCTTGTATTTATTAATATTCCAATTGAAATTGCTTCAGGGGATACAGTAATCAATATTCAAGAAACACTTGATGGACTTATGCCAGGAGTACTTGGGTTATCATATACCTTTTTGATGTATTGGTTAGTTACAAAGAAAAAAATATCAGCAGTTAAGTTGATTTTCTTAACAATGGTAGTAGCAATTGCTGGTGTATATTTAGGCATTTTAGGATAGTATTACGGAGGTGAAGATAATGAAATTTGATATTCATGCACACATTGTTAAAGATAAAAATGAGTATGCAATTGATGAATTATTAGCTGATATGACAAAGAATGACATTGAAAAAAGAGTCATCTCAACGTTTGATGGAGATACAATCAAGCAAGGAAATGAAGATGTAGCAGCTTTGGTAAGACAATATCCTGATAAATTGATTGGATGTGCATTACTAAATCCAGCGTTGCATTCGATTGAAGATGATATTGAACATGCATTATCTTTGCCTGAAATTAAAATGATTGAATTAAATTCATTTATACATGGTTATTTTCCAGATCATTGTGAAGGTGTAGAAATTTTATTTCAATACCTTGCAAAGCATTCAATGCCCATAAAAATATTTTCTGGACTTGGTGCACATGCTTTGCCACATCAGTGGGAGAGGTATGTTAAAAAGTATCCAATGATACCTTTTGTTTTTCTACATTTGGGTTGCTTTGATTATGGATATGGTTGTGTTGATATTATAAAACGAAATGCTAACGCTTATGCAGAAACGTCAAATCAATATGAGCTTCAAATTTTAAAGAAGGCGTTTTCAGAAATTGATATCAATAAAATTGTATTTGGATCTAGTTATCCTGAACGATTTACAAGGAATGGTTATGAAATCTATGATTTATTCCCTTTGTCAAAAGAAGATAGAGAGCAAATCGAAAAAGAAAATATGAAGATACTGTTAAAGGTATAACTATGTATATAAGAGTAAGGAGTTTTTATGGAAAGAAAAATAAATGCCGATGAGGTAAGAAAAATTCTTCCATCAACGGTTATTAAAGATTTTGATGATATTGTATTTCAAAAGGTTTTAGGAGCTAGTAAGCATATTAAAATGATTGGCAATATGATAGAAGCAATTTGTATTGAAGACTGTAAAGCAAATGTAAGTGCAGTAGAGTTTCATAAGCATATTCATTTGTTAGGTGATTTCTTCATTCAAACTAGGGGAGAAGCATCACAAGCGGTTACGAATGCAATTTATCTGATGTTAGATGGAATGAAAGAAAAAGTAGAAAATAGTAATATTGGTGAAATAACGAATCAAGTAATTAAACAAAAAAATTGTTATTTTATAAATGCAGAAAAGAATATGCAGCAAGTTGTAAAGTATGGGGTGGAAATTGCAGAAGCTTGTGAAAATATCATGATTTATGATTATTCGAGTACAGTAGAAGCCATTTTATGCAGTGTAGAACATCCTAAAACAATATATATTGCAGAAAGTAGAGCTATCAATGGAGGGTATCCATTTGTTCAACCTTGCTTAGATAAAGGACATAAAATAAAATTTTTTCCTGATGCAAGTGTTATGTATTATATAAAGGATTGTGACCTTGCATTTATGGGTGCTGAAACATTTTATCCTGATGGAACTGGTTTCAATACGATTGGATCGGACATGGTTGCTTTAGCGTGTCAATATTACAAAGTTCCATTATATATGGTAACACCATTCATAAAACTTGATGTTCGTCCTGTATATGGAAAAAAGAAAGAATTGGTAATCAATGATCTTCAAGAGAAATTAGGGAAGATTGCTACACCTAAAAGAAATGTGGCAGCAATTGATTATCGTACACCCGAATTGATTGGTGTATGTCCTGAACATATTTATGCTTTTATCACAGAAAAGGGAATAATTCCAAGTACCCAAATGTATGATATAAGTATGAAATATATAACAGAGTTGAGAGGCAAAAATTATGTTTAAACCAGATTGTACAGTATTTGCGATGATTCAACCAAGCCCCCTTCCTGGAAGTTATCGACATGATTCAAAAACAATTGATGAGATTGTTGAAGAAGTATTGAAAGAAACCCAGATGGTTGTGGATAATGGTTTTGATGGGGTCATCTTACAAAATATGAACGATATGCCAATTAAGCAAATTGCATCACCTGAAGCAATCGCATATATGAGTAGGATTGGCTATGAGATAAAACAAAAATATCCATCTTTAACACTTGGTGTGTTATTGAACTGGGATGGTGTTGCTAGCTTAGCAGTTGCTGATGCAATTGGTGCAGATTTTGTTCGTGTTGAACATTTGTTTACGGGAGCTAGTGTAACAAGTGCTGGTATTTTACAAGCACAGTGTGTAGAGATAGCCAATATTAGAAAACGTACCAAATCTAAAATACCTGTATATGTTGATATACAAGAAGTTCATGGAGTGGCTTTAGGTGCCAAACCAATGGAGGACGCAGCTTGGGAAGCGGTTCATGAGGCTTTTGCAGATGGATTGTTTATTTCTGGAAAGAATGTTGAAGAAAGTATCCAGATGGCCAAAGCAGTACGAACGAAACTTCCTAATACACCGATGATTTTAGGAGGTGGTGCAACAGGCGACAATATTTATGAGTTGTTGCATTATTATGATGGAGTCTCAGTAGCTACATGGATTAAGAATGGAGATATGAAAAATAACATAGACCCACAAAGAGCTGAAATATTTAATGCCGAAGCACAACGTGCGAAAGAAGACAAAAAACACCGATCATAAATGATTAGGTGTTTTTTACTGCTTTACGTAAACTATTAGCTGTATGTGTTTTACTATATTGAAGCATATCAAGTGGAGTTCCTTGAAAAACAACTTCTCCACCATTTTTTCCACCATTAGGACCAATATCAATAATCCAATCTGCCTGTTTGATTACATCAAGATTGTGTTCAATGATAATTAATGTATTTCCTTTATCAGCCAGATGATTGAATAGCTTTAATAATTTTTTTATATCTGATATATGCAATCCTGTTGTAGGTTCATCAAAGACATATACTTTGCCTTTTTTATTTAGATGTTTAGCTAGTTTTATTCGTTGTAATTCTCCACCAGATAAAGTCGAAAGAGGTTGTCCTAAGGACATATATGCAAGTCCTACATCTTTCATTGCTTGAAGTTTCGTGTTTATCTTCTTATGGTCGAAGAACATCAATGCTTCTTCAATGCTCATATTCAATACATCAACAATGTTTTTATGCTTATACGTATAAGAAAGTGCTAATTGATTATAGCGATTACCCCCACAATGTTCACAAGTGTTGATAATAGGATCCATGAATATAAGTTCAGTAATTAAAACACCCTTTCCTTGACATTTTTCACAGGCTCCAGTTGAATTGAAACTAAAATGGTCCTTTCCAACGTTACAATGGTTGGCAAACAATGTACGGATATCACTTAAAATATCTAAATAGGTAGCAGGTGTAGATTTTGTTGAAGTGGTAATTTGCGATTGATCTACGTGAATAATATCATTAGGATAAGTATTCGTAAAAACTTTGGATATTAAGGTACTTTTTCCAGATCCAGCTACACCACTAATCACATTTATAATGTGTTTAGGAATATTTACATGAACATGCTTTAAGTTGTGTTGGTTTGCGTCTTTGATAGAAAAAGATGTATTCCATTTTCGAGGGGTATGATTAATATCTGTTTCTTCAAGTAACGCTCTAGCAGTAAGTGTATCTGTAAGTAGTAGCTCTTTATAGTCTCCTTGAAAAACAATATTGCCTCCGTGTGTTCCTGCGTATTTTCCTATGTCGATAATTTCATCAGCTATGGCGATGATATCACGGTCATGTTCAACAACAATGACCGTATTTCCTTTATCACGTAAATCTTGAAGTAATAATATCATTCTTTCGACATCATGAGGATGCATGCCAACACTAGGTTCATCAAAAATATAAATCATATCTGTTAAACTACTCCCCATATAACGGACAAGTTTTAGACGTTGTGCTTCACCACCTGACAAAGATGAGGATTCTCGATTTAAATGAAGATAGGGAAGACCAATATCAATCAATCGTTTGATACCTGACTTCAAAGTGTCTAAAACAGATTGGACAGAAGCATCATGAATGGTTTCTAATACATGAATTAAATCACTTAATTCCATTTCACACATATCATTAATTGTATAGTTCATAATTTTACAATTCAAAGCAGCAGAGTTTAACCTTTTTCCCTGGCAATCAGGACAAAGATTTTGACTAATAAAAGAGTTTCCTTTATCTTTTATGGGGGTTATTAATTTACTTAAATCTCTTGTTAGATATTTCTGTGTTATTTTGTGATAGACTCCTGTGATTTTTTCGTTAACAAGTTTTTTATCATGATTTCGTCTACCATAGAGAAGCAATGATAATTCTTCATCTGAATATTGAGCAATTGGTTTATCCATGTCAAAAAGTTTTGATTCTTTATATTGTTTCCAATACCAAGTATTTGGAGCAAAAGTAGATTCTTTTATACAACCTTGGTTAAGTGATTTATCAAAATCAACGAGTTTATTGATATCAACAGTCTTGGTTATTCCTATTCCTGAGCAGGTAGGGCACATACCGTTTGGATCATTGAAAGAAAAGTGTGATGCGCTACCAACAAAAGGTTTTCCAATTCTTGAATAGAGTAATCGTAAGCTGGTATACAAATCACTAATAGTTCCTACAGTGGAACGAATATTACCTCCTAGTGGTGTTTGATCAATGATGATGGAAGCACTTAAGTTTTCAATTTTATCAACATCTGGTCTTGGATATTTTGGCATTCTACCACGGATGAATGCAGGATAAGTATCTTTCATTTGTCGTTGTGATTCAGCTGCAATGGTATCAAAAACAATACTGGATTTACCAGAACCTGAAACACCTGTAAAGACAATTAATTTGTGTTTGGGTATCTGCAATGATACGTTTTTTAAATTATTTTGTTTTAATCCTTGAATGATAATGTTATTGTTCATATTACACTCCTCCATACCGTTTATTCTATAGGAAGGTAGATAGAAATTCTTGATATTTTTTGCTATACTTTAGCCAGATATATGGAGAATGTATGAACTATTTGCAAGCATTAGAGATTGCTATAAATTATATAGAAGATAATATGGAAAAGAATATTACAGTTTTTGATATTGCAAGGACTACAGGTTATTCATATTATCATTTTTCACGTGTTTTCCAAGCTATAATTGGAGAATCGATTGGTTCGTATTTGAAGAGCAGACGTTTGAGTGAAGCAGCAGATGATTTGTTAAATAGTAATACAAATATATTGGAGATTGCTTTAAAGTATGGTTTTACAACGCATGAAGCTTTCACAAGAACGTTTAAGAAGCGATACCATAAGTCTCCATCATCATATCGAAAGCACGGGGTTAGCTATTTTATAGAGAAAAAGAAAGTTATCGATTTTTCGATGTTAGAATATCTTGAAAAAAATCATAAGATTCAAAAACCAAAAATCATGAGAGTAGAGACTTTTACAACGATTGGAAAAAACTATCAAACAAGTCTTTTAAATAATGAAATAGTAAATGCATGGAAAGATTTTATTTCTTATATTAAAAAAAATATAACGTCTATTCCCATTAGAAGTTATGCCTTATGCAATACAGATACTCCATATTATGATGAAAAAGGAGATGTTTTATTTTCGCATCAATTATCAATTGATTATAGTAGTACTTATAAGAATATTCCTGATACTATGGAAAAACGTATTGTATTGGGGGGAAGATACGCAGTGTTTTTGCACCAGGGCAAAGTAAGAGATTTAGTAAAAACTTATGAATATATCTGGGGGATTTGGTTGTTAAATAATGAAGAGGAATTTGATGAATCAAGAGTGGATTTTGAAGTTTACGATGAACGCTTTTTAGGAACTGAACACTTGGAAAGTATCGTTGAAATTTTTATTCCTTTAAAATGAAACACTTTTAGAAGTGTTTTTTATTAAGGGAAAAGTAAATCCTACCTTTTTAGTTCTTTATGTTAGGGACTATAGGAATAATTTGAATACTTTATGTTTATATTTGTTGCTATACTTTTAGAGTAGGTTTTAGGTTTTCTTTTCGATCCTTTCCTGTCCGGAAAGAAAACTTACCTACAACAGAGTCAATTTCCAACAATCTAATTTATGATTATGGCGCCCTTCATCCGTATTTTAAGTTTTTGTTTGGAAATTGAATCATGCAAAAAAGAGTTGTAATTTGATAGTTGATATAATAATAACTATTCAGTTACAACTCCTTTTTTATGTTTGGGGTGTTTTATCAGCAATTCGTATACAGCAAGTGGAGCAGGAGAAGAATAGAAAGAAAGCGTAAGTGAGGAGGAAGAAATGGATCTTCAAATAACATCACCAAATGTGAGGATTTCTATTTATAGATGTATTATTCAATAGCTGCAATGATTTGATTAATTGTATCAGTTTCTAAAAAATCATCAATTAGTAAGATTTTTTGTCCGCTTGCATTTGCTGGTAGGGGAATGGTTGATAAAATGATATCAAAGGATTGAAAGAAGGCCCGTGAACTAGTAATTACTTGTTCATAGCGGAGCTTTGTGATATCAACTTTTTGAACATTACCAATATTAATTGAATTTTCAATTTTTGATGCCAAATAGGTAGCATGTTGATGACTGAAATCACTAATTACTAAAATCATTTTCATTTTTGGCAAATGAATATACTTTGATGTATACACATTAAAATAATAAATAAACACATCAAATAAGACACAAAGGTTTAAACCAACTTTTTTAGATAATTTTTCAAGATGTACATAAGTGATTTTTGCTTTGTCTGGCTTTGTCTGTTGATATTTTTTTGCGAACCATTGCATTCGGCTATAAAATAGATAGGAAGGATATGGGAATATTTTACAATCTAGATAGATTCGATATAGTATGAAATATACAAAGTCTTCAACTTCGCCAATATGACCGATAGGAGAATGTTTTAAGATTGCTTTTGCTGTGTTTCTAAGTTCTTTAGTAACGCTTTCTCTTTCCTGAGAAGTTTCAAAAAAATCATAGGATATAATAATTAAGGAAAAAGATCGTTCTAACCCCGCAGGTGTTAGGTTAGGAAAAGAAAACTTATAACCATCATAAATACTTTTTTTAATATTTAAATTCACTTGATACTTTTTATCCAAAGGAAACCCTTGATTTTCTCTAACTAAAGATATAGCTAATAACATGGAATAATATAATGATTCTACACCATTGAAACTATCGACTGCAAATCGCTCTTGAATGATATTTTCTACATTTTTTTTACTAAAACTCAAATCAAAGGAAAAAGGTAATTCAAATCCATGAGATTCAATAAATGCAAAGGTAAAAAATTTACGGATATAAGCTTCATTATCTCCAGCAATAAAATATTTACCTCGTTGAACTTCGATTTTTATTTTATATTTTATAAGTTCGTTATTAATTTTTGAAATTAGTCTTTTTAAGGTGGAATTGCTTACATAGAGTTTTTCACTATAAAAATTGATGTTTTGTTCTGGATTTATGAATAATTCTAATAGCCATTGAACACTTAATGATTCGTTAATCATCTGGTGAAAAACTATTTTGTTGATAGCGTAGTTACGATTGGCTAAACGAATTCCATATTTTTTTGATGTTTCAATTGTTAGTAAATGCCCCCATTTTTTTCTAATGATATCCACATCTTTGGAAATCGCTCTAGTTGAGCATCCTATTGTTTGTGCTAATTGATTTACGGTAGTTCTTTCTACATCGTAAGAAAGGATTTCAATAATTTGAACAATCCTTTGGGTAGTACTGTCTAAAAGTTGTCTCATTCGACCTCATGCTTTCTCCCTCCAACAACCAATGGGTTGTTTTTTACCAAATGAAAACACATTGCGTATGTAATGTGTTTTCTGTAAGTATAGTTATATCATATTTTTTTTCTAAAATTAAGTAATAGATGCTTTATAAATTGAATTAATTGACACAGAAAGAGTATCATTAAATTCCGTATCACTTTGTTGTACGCTTAGTCCTTCTGCTAAGGCTCTAGAGAAGCTAGCAATCAGACCATGATTTTCTACCAATAATGCATTCGCTTCTTCACGAGAATAACCGCCAGACAGTGCTACAACGCGAATTACATGTGGATACTCCATAAGCTCTGCATAGAAGTCAGGTTCACTAGGAATAGATAATTTAAACATTATTTTTATTTTCTTATCCAATAATTCCAACTGCTTGAAAATCTCTTCTTTTAAAATTATTTCAGCTTCCTTTTTATCTGGAATGTGAATATCTACTTCAGGTTCTAAGATAGGGACAAGTCCAAAATCAGCGATTTGTTTACCAATTTCAAATTGTTGTCGAACAATTTTTTTAATTCCTTCCCGATTTGCTTCTTTGATAACAGAGCGCATCTTTGTACCAAAAATATTTCTTGCTTTTGCTTTTTCTAATAGTTCATCTAAATTTGAAATAGGTTTCATTACTTGAACACCATATTCTAATTCTTCTAGTCCTTTGTCAACTTTTAAAATTGGTATAATCCCTTTCACATCCCATAAATAATCTGCAGTCAATTTGCCATCAATTTCACGATCCATAGTATTTTCGAATAAGATAGCCGCCAAGATATGTCTAGAAGTAAACGCAGGGCTTTTAATAATACGTGTTCGCATTTGATGGACGAGTGAAAACATTTCTTCATCATTTGTGTAAGCATCTTTTGCAATTCCATACTGTGCAAGTGCTTTTGGTGTGCTACCACCACTTTGATCAAGAGCTGCTATAAATCCTTTACCTGTATGCATACGATTTAATTGTTCATTATTCATAAGTATATCCTCCATTTCATATATTTTAATTATAACACTCGTTAAGAAGGGAAAGATAATGGTTTACTCAATTAAATATGGTATACTGTATGAAACAATATACATCATAAGAGAGAAGGAGGGAGGAAGTCCAACCATTTGATATTATACAATCGATAATATAAATGTTCTGTGGAAAAGTTAAGTTAATTATCACGATTACTAAAACAATACTGATGACAGTAGTTTTAGTAATGATAATGACTTTGCATTTCACAGTTTTTTTATGATGTATATTGTTTTTAGGAGGAAATCATGAATAAGAAATTAATCGATATTTATAAAGATTTACCATTTCCATATCAAAAAAGCAATGAATTATTTTGGGATGATGAGTATATATCTAAACAGATGTTAAAAGCACATTTAGATAAAACAAGTAATTCAGCTTCAAGAAATTTAAAGACAATTATAAAATCAACAAAATGGATTTTATCTTTGAATTGTAGAAAGCAAAATCCGATGGTTTTGGATTTAGGATGTGGACCAGGTATTTATACGGAGCAATTTTATAATCTTGGATGTAAAGTAACAGGCGTTGATTTTTCGAAACGCTCGATTACTTATGCAAAACAAGTAGCGAATCAAAAAGGATTAAACATAGATTATTTATATCAAGACTATTTAACACTATCCTTAAAGCAGGTATATGATATCATCACGATGATTTATTGTGATTACGGAGTATTAAATTTAGAGGAACGCAAACATATTTTAACTATGGTTTATGAGAACTTGGTAGAAAAGGGTGTTTTTGTTTTTGATGTTTTCACAAAAGCAAACTACCTTACATTTAAAAATAATGTAGAAGTTACATACGAAGAAAAAGGATTTTGGCGTAATCATCCTTATGTATGTATTAAACGTAATCATCAATATGACAATCATATATATTTGGAACAATATCTAATTGTTGATGATCAAGATGCGCAGTATTATAATATATGGAATACTAGTTTTAGTGTTGAGATGATTTTAGAAGAATTAAGTCAAGTGGGGTTTATTGATGTTACTATATATGCAGATTGCACAGGTAAGAAATACCACAAAGATAGTGAAACAATTTGTATCGTTGCAAGAAAGAAGTGATTGCATTTCTAATTTGGTTTCGTTATGATGATTGTTGAGAGAAAAGAGGTATAATTATGGATTTACTAAAATTACAAAATGGCAGTGATATTCGTGGTGTAGCAGTTGATGGTGTGGAAGGTGAGCCAATAACATTAACAGCAGATATTGTTTATGCTTTTGCAAAAGGTTTTGCAAAGTATTTGCAAGACAAAACGAATAAAGAGAAACTTCGTGTTGCGGTAGGACATGATTCAAGAATTAGTGCAGATGATTTAAAACATGCAGTATGCCAAGGTCTTAGTGATAGTGGTTGTCTTGTTTATGATTGTGGATTAGCGTCTACTCCATCTATGTTTATGTCAACGCTTTTTGAAGAATTTCAAAGTGATGGAGCAATCATGATTACTGCTAGTCATTTACCATTTAATCGAAATGGGATGAAGTTTTTTGATAAAGATGGTGGACTCAACAAGAAAGATATTACGACTTTGATTACACATGCAAAAGAAGCGCAATTTCTATCAGGAATAGGAAATATTGAAAAACAAAATTTATTATCTACGTATTCGCAGTTTTTAGTGGATACGATTCGCAAACAAGTGAATGATCAAGAAGATTATGATAAACCATTAAAGGGCATGAAGATTATTGTTGATGCGGGAAATGGAGCAGGAGGATTTTATGCTGAAAAAGTATTATCTGTACTTGGGGCAGATATTACTGGTAGTCAGTTTTTAGAGCCAGATGGAATGTTTCCAAATCATATTCCAAATCCAGAAAATAAAGAAGCGATGGCTGCAATATGCAATGCAGTAAAAAAGAATCATGCTGATCTAGGGTTGATTTTTGATACCGATGTAGATCGTAGCAGTGCAGTAGATAGATTTGGGAATGAAATTAGCAGAAACGCAATTGTAGCATTAAGTGCAGCTCTTGTTAGCGAAGACCATCCAGCAACAACGATTGTTACAGATAGTGTAACGAGTGATGAGTTACATACCTTTTTAGAAGAAGTATTGAAGGTAAAGCATTTGCGCTATCAACGTGGATATAAAAATGTAATTAATAAAGCGATTGAATTAAATGATAAGGGAATTGATTGTCAATTGGCAATTGAGACAAGTGGCCATGCAGCGTTAAAAGAAAATTATTTCTTAGATGATGGAGCTTATTTGGCAACTAAAATAGTTATAAAAGCGGCTAAATTGTTTAAAGAGGAAAAATACATTGATGAGTTAATTAGTGAATTAAAACATCCTTTAGAAGAACAAGAATTACGATTCCAAATCAAAAATACAGATTTTTCTGCATATGGAGATGATGTGTTGAAAGCTTTAGAGGTGTATTCTAAAGCACATCCACAGTTTCAATTGGCAAAAGAAAATTATGAAGGATTGCGGTTTTCGTTTGATAAAGAACATGGAAATGGATGGTTTTTGCTTAGAAAATCATTACATGATCCAATTATGGCATTGAATATTGAATCAAATACAAAGGATGGATGTAAGAGTATTGCAAAACAACTCCTTGAATTTTTGAAAGAATATGATGGTCTTGATGTTTGCTCATTGGTTGACTTCATCAAGTAATATAGAGAATAGCTTACATGCTATTCTTTTTTCTTTATAAAACCTTTCGAAATTCTTTTTCTTTATTGCCCATAGATATTATAAATCTTTGTTTATAGTTATCTTCGTCGGAGGTGAATATAGAGTGAAAAAGTACAAACCATTATTTTTAAGTGCTGGTGTTTTTCTATTTGTGTTAGCTGCATTTTGTTTGATGGTATATAAGCCATTTATGAATTTTATTGAAAATCCGAAAACCTTGCAACAGAGTTTATTATCACTTGGTATTATTGGGCAAATGGTAATGATTCTTATTATGGCGGTTCAAGTCGTTCTTGTTTTTCTGCCTGGTGAACTTGTTGAAATAGGAGCTGGATTTATTTATGGACCTATTCATGGAATGATATTATGTTTGCTAGGCGCTGCTTTAGGCTCAATTATTATTTATGTTTGCATAAGTAAATTGGGGGTAAAACATCTTAAGAAGAAAGTGGATAATGAGCAGATAAAGCATATTGAGAAAATGAAAGAAAAAAAGAATATTCAGATGATTATCTTTACTATTTTTTTCATTCCAGGAACACCAAAAGATATTTTAACGTATGCAGCGCCTTTTACAGGAATATCCTTAAAACAATTTCTAATCATAACAAGTGTTGCAAGAATTCCATCCGTTATTTCTAGTACCTTTGGTGGAAGTACACTTCATACAAATAACTTAACTTTAACACTATCTATTTTTATTGTAACGGCACTTATCTCTGTTTTAGGTTTGTGGTTTTATAAGAATAAGTTATAATCTTTCGAAATTCTTTCGAATTATATACTAGGTTTCTTTCTGTTTGAAATGTATAATGAAAGGCGTGAAAGAGGTGTGTGGTTATGGTGTATAAGATATTGATTGTTGAGGATGAAATAGAAATTGCAAATGCAATTGAGATATATTTAAAAAATCAAGGGTATATTGTTTTTAAAGCAGCAAATGGAAAAGAAGGTTTAAGTATCATCGAACAAGAAGATATTAGTTTAGCTTTGGTTGATGTTATGATGCCAATTATGGATGGTATTACAATGATTATGAAATTGCGAGAGCAATATGATTTTCCAGTAATTGTATTATCTGCTAAGTCTGAAGATATTGATAAAATCACAGGGCTTAATATAGGAGCAGATGACTATGTGACAAAACCTTTTGTACCAATGGAATTGTTAGCGCGTGTAGCGGCACAATTACGACGTTATACAAGGTTTATTGAATTAGCTAAGAAGGAAGAATCTGCCAATCGTTATGTTGTTGGTGGATTGGAAGTAAATATAGATACAAAAGAAGTGTTTGTAGATGGGGAGCTAGTAAAGATTACACCAATAGAATTTAAAATATTAGAACTGTTAATGAAACATCCAGGAAAGGTATTTTCTGCCGATACAATTTATGAACTTGTATGGAAAGAGGATGCAATTAATACAGAAACTGTAATGGTTCACATTCGTAATTTAAGAGAAAAAATTGAAATTAATCCAAAAACCCCAAAATACTTAAAAGTTATTTGGGGTGTAGGATATAAAATTGAAAAACAATCGTGAGGGTTATATGAACAAGAAAAGAATATGTAAAGTATCATCTGTTTTATTGCTACTTGTGCTGTCATGTTTTATGGTTATTAACTATGATGCAATGAAAGAAAGAGATGGAAAAGATGATGAAAGTTTAAGAGATTACATTTATCAAAAGTGTGAATTACTTCCAAGATATGAATTGATGCTAACGTCACATTTACTAAGTGAACAGGGAACAGACTTAAAGTCATTAGTAAAAGAAGTGAAAACAAAAAATATTAATGTAGATTTACAACAAATAGAGCAATTTCAAGGACATTCATTATCGGAACTTGAAGGAGAGCCATTAAGATATTATGCAATTGATCATACCAAGGGAACGATTTTTACCAATGATAAAGCATTAGGGAAAAAACAGGATGTCGATCGTATAAAAGAAAATTATTACTATTATCTTCGTGTTGATTATGACCAACAAGGAGAGGCAAAAGCAAGTGGCGATTATGATGATTATGATAACTTTGCAGATGAAAAATATCTTCTTGAAGAGCTTGAAGCTCAGAAATATTATGTGTTAGGAGCAACACTTTATGATGAAAATACAAATAGTGAAATAAGGACATTGACATTAGAAAATCCTAAAAACATGACTTTTGTATATGCAATTCCTAGGACATACACATTAAGTGATTTTCATATGTATGGTTATAATAATAGAGCAGAAGTTTATACAAGTTATTTATTTCCTTATGTAAGTTTGTGTGTACTTGTAATAATACTATTTATTATGTTTTATCCAATGGCAATCATAAAGGAATGTAACCCTTATAAGAGCCTTAAAAAAGTAAAGTTCGAAATTGCTTTTATAGTATCAATTATAGCAACTTGCCTTAGCGTTTTGATTGCGCCTGAGATTACAGCTGTAACCAACAGTGGAAGACTGATGGATTCAATTATGGAAGTTGGAGTCAACAAAGGAAGTCCAATAATTGAAGGAATTATAAGTATTATTATGTGGATGTTGATATTTCAATTTGTTGCGTATATTGTATTTATTTTGAAGTATATAATAATGAAAGGGTTTCAATATTTTAAAGAAAGAACCCTTGTTGCATGGATGATAAACAAATTAATGGAATTACTCGATAAAATTACAAAGTTTGATTTTAGCGATTCGCAAAATAAAGCAATTCTTCGTTTTGTAGCTTTTCATTTTATCATCATTAGTATTCTTAGTATGATTGGTTTAGTTAGTAATTCGTTCCTATTGGTTTTAGTCTTTATCACTTTATATTCTATTGCTTTATTTTACTTCTTAAGAAAAAAGTTTAGCACAATAAAACAAGATTATATGATTTTATTAAATTCTACGAAGAAATTGTCAGATGGTAATTTTGATATAGAGATTGATCAGAATTTGGGGATTTTCAATTCTTTGGGAAATGAATTTAGTAACATCAAAGATGGATTTGAAAAAGCTGTGAATGAAGAGGTGAAATCACAGCGGATGAAGACAGAATTAGTATCGAATGTATCACATGATTTGAAAACGCCATTGACAACGATTATTACTTACATAGATTTATTAAAGAATGATAATACATCTGATCAACAAACGGCAGAGTATATTCAAACATTAGATCGAAATGCAATGCGTTTGAAAAATTTAATTGATGATTTGTTTGAAGTGAGTAAAGCAAATAGTGGAAATATTCATTTAGATATAGAAAAAATAGATGTGGTTTCTTTATTAAGGCAAGTGAACTTTGAATGTATGGATAGTAATCAAAGCAAACAATTAGAGTTTAGGATTACTACTTCATCTGATAAAATTGACATTCATTTAGATAGTAATAAAACATATCGTATTTTTGAAAATTTATTTATGAATATTTATAAATATGCACTTGCTAATACACGTGTGTATATAGATGTGGTTGAACAGGATGATACTGTACATATTTCTTTTAAGAATATTTCTGAGCAGGAAATACAGTTGAGTGAGGATGAATTGGTAGAGCGTTTTGTTCAAGGAGATAAATCAAGAAATAGTTCTGGATCAGGTTTGGGATTGGCAATTGCGAAAAGCTTTACAACTGTTCAAGGGGGAACGATGAAGATACTTATTGATGGTGATTTGTTTAAAGTAGAATTGGTCTTTAAGAAAGATAAGCGTTCATAACAAAAAAAGAGCATCTTGTTTCAAATAGAAGCCAAGTAGATGCTCTTTTGCTTATCATGGATATGAAGGACTTGAGTACCTAACGCCCTGACATCTCCAGTCCTTCCCTATTCTAATAAATCCATATCATAATCATATAATAAGTTATTTGTCTCAAAGACATTTAACTTTTTTTCAATTGCGTGAATCAAAACGGCATCACGTTTATGTTTAGCATATAGTTTACCATTATTAGTGAGTTGTAGAAGTTTGTTGCATTCATCTAAAGTACAATGAATACCTAAAGAAAATTGAATGATTTTATCTTTTCCACCTAACTTTTTACCTTGTAATATTTGATAAGCGTATGTACGATCCAATAATGTATTAGCGATGACATCACTTTTTTTAGCCTTATATTTAACTAGAAGTAATTCAAAATATTCAATGAATGTTATTTCTTCTAGCTGGTCTACAATATCCTTAAGGTTGTCTTGTGAAGAATGCTTTAAGATTGATTCTAACTCGGTTGTTTTATGGTGTTTTGTATATTTTTTCATCAACTATATTATACAATAAAAAAAGCTACTTTTATAGTAGCTTATACAATTGACATTCCTCCATCAATAATGATGAATTGACCTGTTACATAGCTTGATGCATCACTAGAAAAATATAAGATTGTGCCATTTAATTCGCCTCGTTTTCCAGGACGATTCATTGGATTTAATCCATTGTATAGATTCAAGAATGCTTCTGATTTAAACAATGTGTTTTCGGTCATTTCAGATTCAAACAATCCAGGACCAATGGCATTTACAGTAATGTTGTATTTACCATAAGATGCAGCCATTCCTTTGGTAAGTCCCAATACAGCTGCTTTACTCGCATTGTATGAATGACGGATGAAGGTATCATCTTTGTCTGCAATAATTGCATTTATGGAAGCTGTGTTAACAATTTTTCCATAGTTGTTATCTATCATATGTTTTACAACATATTTACTAACTAAGAAAATTCCTTTTACATTCACATCCATAGATTTGTCAAAATCTTCAACACTCAATGTATCAACACCACCGCGAACTGCAACACCTGCGTTATTTAATAAGATATCTAAATGTCCAAAATGATCAAAGGCTTTTTGGATTCCATCTTTTACACTTTCTTCGTTTGTGACATCCATCTTAATTGGTAAGACATCACGCCCCAAAGTTTTGATCTCCGCTGCCACCGCTTCTAAACGATCAAGTCTTCTTGCTAACAATACAACATCTGCTCCTGCTTTTGCATAAGCGATTGCAGCATCTTTTCCTAAACCACTACTAGCACCAGTTACAACTGCTACTTTACCTGTTAAGTCAAACATAGTATTACCTCCCATCTTTGTTTGTGTTAACTTTACATACATTATACGAGTGATCTAAGAAAACAACAATTTATGTGCTTAAGATAATTATTTGAAAAAGGCTTGCATTTTTTATTGTTAACGTGTAATATGTCTATATTAAAAGTAATGATCAGGAGTAGTACCTAAATAAAGTGCTTATAGAGACTAGTTGGTTGGTGAAAAACTAGAGCATGAAGTAGGGAACGTGACTGTGAACTGGGATATCGAACGATGATGAGGTAATCCTCGCTTGCTAGCGTTATAGTAAAGAGCCAATACAGAGAGTGTATTGGAAACATGGTGGTACCGCGAACTATTCGTCCTTGTATGTAAGGATGAATTTTTTTATTTATAGGAGCTAACTATAAGGAAGTCAAGCAATATTGACCAACTTTAAAAAGTTTTTAAAGATCTTTGAAAAGTGAATAAGTGTACACTGAAAATAACT
>NZ_JAQFIQ010000021.1 GCF_029504745.1 Breznakia sp. PF5-3
ATAACTATGAGGCAAAAGAATATGCAGTATACACAATACTAGGAATCAATTTAAAAGGTCAGAAAGATATTCTAGGGCTGTGGTTAAGTGAAAGCAAAAGCAAGAATCAATGGATGCAGATATTTGATGAGATAAAGAATCGAGGAGTAGAAGATATATTCTTCATTTCTATGGATGGAGTAAGTGGGTTGGAAGCAGGAGCAAAATCGATATTTCCAAATGCATTGGTACAACGATATATCGTACACTTAATTCGCAATTCCTTAAACTATGTACCAAGTAAAGATTATAAGAAATACACACAAGCATTGAAGAAAGTATATGGAGCACCAAACTTAAAAGCAGCGCAAGTAGCATTCGATAATTTTAGGAAAGAGTTCTCCTCTTATCCAGGAGCAATTGATGTATGGGAGCGAAATTTTAAACACGTAGAACAGTTATTTGATTATGGAAGTGACATACGAAAAGTAATGTATACGACAAATGCAATTGAAGCAATTCATTCTAGTTTTCGTAAAGTCACAAAAAAAGGAGCATTCCCAAATGAGAACGCTCTCTTCAAAGTACTCTATTTACGAGTTTGTGAGTTACAAGATAAGTGGCAAGGTGGAACGATTCATAACTGGTCAATGGTAATGAATCAGTTGCTGATCAACGATAAAATCGCTGAACGTATCCGCAAATACTCAGCATTCTAAAAACTACTTACACACTTTTCTTGACAAACCCAGGAGTTCCATCTTTTTGCGACCTATTTTTTGTTGTATGGACCTCGTTTACGTCCTTCCTGTTTGTCGGACTCTAAACGATCACTTATTGAATAAAACACTTTTTTATTAAGTGCTAATAAAACTCTCTTTCGTAATCTTTGAAAGTTCACTGCTCCATAAATCAAGGCTAAGTATGAACGTATTTTACCGTTGATATTTTCTGCTAGTGCATTTGATTGTTTTCTATTATGATAGGGTCTTTCAAATGAGTTAATAATCTGGTCATGCCAGTTAATAAGTGTATTTGTACACTCATTAAGTTCACTTATCCCTGATTCTTGAAACTCTTTAATTAAATGATCTAACCACACTTCACAGTTTTCAATTGTAGCTGTATCATTGAAAAATTGATAGTTGCTTTTTAATTCATATGTAATTTTTAACCTATCAGAAACCTCTAGAAGCATATTGAATAGTTGTCGTTTATTAACTTTTCTTTTAAAGTGTTGATTGTGTTGTGGTTCATTATCTAGATTTATATCCTTTATCTCTAGAAGCTTATGCCAATTTTTCAATAAATAATAGGCATCACTTCCATATGGCGTTTGATTCATAATATTTAATCTCATTCGAGAAAAAGCATCACATACTCCCTTTACCACATGAAAAGGGTCGACAGCTATTTTTGCCTTAGGAAAATGTTTCTTAGCTATATCATAATAAGCTAGCCACATATCAATAGTTACGAATTTCACCTTACTTTTCTCCTTTGATGAATACATTTGAAAATACCGCTCTAACTTACGTTTTGATCTTGAGTTTAAAATATCAATAGGATAACGGTTTGCGTTATCTATGAGAACGCATAAATAAGCGCTGTTAGAAGCAGACATTTTTTTAGAGTGTAGTTCATCAATTCCTAAACATTTAGGGAGAGTGGGTTTCAAAATGCTCACATAACTGTCTAAATATAATTGTACAGAAGTAGGAGATATCTCAGTGAGTTCTGCTATTCGCTTAAATGCTAAATCTAGATCAGCTAAATATCTTATAACACGATTAATTACAGCGAAGCTATTATTGAATCCTTCAAAAGTAAAATGATTCTGTTCAAAAAAGGTCTTTGAACAGTGTTTACAGATATAGCGTCTTGCATGATAATGAATCACGCCATCAAAGTCATGTAGATTAGGATGGTGAATAATACGTTCTTTTTTTCCGTGAGGATTACATGGACCACCACAATATTTACATTCATGCTTTTTAATATGAAGCGTAATATGATAATGAAATGTATTGCCAACTTGATAGCAACTATAATTTTCAATGGTATCAGGGTGGACATTAAAAAGTGCTGTGATAAAATCTTTATTAGGAATATTGATTCCTCCCTTCGTATAATTTTAGATCACAACTATAAATTAGCACGAAGGTTTTTTCTTTTTCAAGGTTACTAGCCACACGATATTTTAGGCATATTAAAAAATGGCCACACTCTATTTTAGAGTCCAACCACAACCACACGATATTTTGGGCGCCATTATTATTATTTTCTATGGTTTCATAGAACGTAAATTATTTTCATTTCGTCATAAATTGTAGGGCGAAAATTATTATAAAGTTTTAAGGAGGAAAAAAATGAAAAAGATTAGTTTATTAACTGTGTTTAAGAAAATATTTCTAGTTTGTATGATTATGTTTATTTCATTATCAGCAATCAGTATACCGCAAAGTGTACAAGCGAATGAAGAAGCATCAGAAACTGAAATAAACGAAGAAACACAAACAGAGCGGAATGAAGTAAAGGAAATTGAAGATACTGTTGAATTAACAGCAAGTGATGGCACAATAAGTGTTTCGCAAGCACAAGATTTGGATAATTTAGGAAGTTTAAAATCGTTCAATAATGTTCATGCGACATTGAATGCGGTAGATAAGACAAGCGAAGTGAGTGTGAGAACCTCTTATGAAACAGCTATTTTATCTGGAGTACCAGGAATTTATAGTGTTATTTATAGTTTTGAAGGCCAAAGTAAAACAGTAAATATAACTGTTTTAAAGAATAGAAACGCAAGAGCAAATGTTATAACAGCAACGAACGCAACTGTAAATTCATTAGAAATGCTTTATACGAATAGAGGGGATATGATATATTATGAAGCATATCTAATACGATCATGTCATAATGTAAAAGTTAATGGAGAGGATACAAGTACTTGGAATCAAAAATTAGTAGAGACAATTGTATCAGAGGCAGATTGGTATTCAATAAAAATGGGAAAAGTAGGAACTTACAACATCACGTTTCAATATAACCCTGTTTCAGAGACGCCAGTAAGTACTACAGTAAAACTTACAATTGAAAATAAAAGTCATAAATATACTTTAGATGCGAAGGATGGGATAATAACTGATTATTATGCGAGATCCTATAGGGAACCTGGGCCATTGCCAATTCCAATAAATGATAATAAGGTTGTTGCTACTAAGGATGGTGTTGATAATACACATCTTGTTGCAGCAAAATTTGATACTTATGAAAATCGCGATAATTTTCGAGCAGGAAAATCAGGAACTTATAGTATAACGTATATCAATGCAAACATAACGAAAACAGTAAAGATTACTGTCGTACCTAGATTTGCTACCATTATAGAAGCAAGCAATGGAACAATAAGTGATACACAAGCAAAAACATTAGGTAATTTGAAAAATTTAAAATCATATAATAAAGTAAGTGGAAGAATAGATGATTATGGACGAAGTGGTGTTTTAAATCCGAACAAAGCAATAGATAGAACACGTGAGGTAATTGTAGAATCAAAGGATACTGATGCTATTTTGGCAGGAATACCAGGAACCTATAGTGTAACTTATACAACGGAAGCATCAAATTATACATATAATAATTCATCCAAAACCGTAACGATTACAGTTACTAAAACAGATTCCTATATTTTAAATGCGAGCAATGGAACAATGAGTGATACGCAAGCGAAAGCACTAGGAAATATAAGTAATCTAAAATCATATAATAATGTAAGTGCAAGTTTGAATGGAGTAAATAAAATAAATGAAGTAAGTGTAAGTACGAGTAATAACAGTGCGATATTAGCAGGGACCCCAGGAACATATAATGTAACATATGGTTATGGAGGACAAAGTAAAACCGTAAGTATCACTGTATCGAAAGATCCAGATGTGATTACTTTAAATGCAATAAATGGAACACTAACATCATCGCAAGCGAAGGCATTAGGAGTTTTAAGTAACTTAAAACCATACAATCAAGTAAGTGCAAGTTTGAATGGAAATGATGTTACATCTTCAGTAAATGTGAGTTCCACAAGTACAAGTGCAATCTTGAGTGGAATTGTAGGAACGTACAGTGTAACGTATACATATGGAGGACAAAGTAAGACCGTAAATATTACAGTGGTAGCAGATCCAGATGTAATTGTATTGAATGCAAGTGATGGAAGCATAAGTGTAAGTGAAGTAAAGAAATACGTAAGTTTAGATAGTTTAAGGAAATATAATAATGTAAAAGCGACACTAAACGGAACTATTGTGACAGGGCAAGTAACAGCAACATCACCAAATGAAATAGATATTTTATTGGGGAAATTAGGAACCTATCCAATAACATATAGTTATGGAGGACAAAGTAAGACCGTAAATATTACAGTGGTAGCAGATCCAGATGTGATTACTTTAAATGCAATAAATGGAACACTAACATCATCGCAAGCGAAGGCATTAGGAGTTTTAAGTAACTTAAAACCATACAATCAAGTGAGTGCAAGTTTGAATGGAAATGATGTTACATCTTCAGTAAATGTGAGCTCTACAAGTACAAGTGCAATCTTGAGTGGAATTGTAGGAACGTACAGTGTAACGTATACATATGGAGGACAAAGTAAGACCGTAAGTATCACTGTATCGAAGGATCCAGATGTAATTGTATTGAATGCAAGTGATGGAACAATGAGTGATACGCAAGCGAAAGCATTGGGTAATTTAAGTAATCTAAAACCATATAATGGAGTCATCGCAAGATTAAATGGAGTGGATAAAACAAGTGAAGTAAATGTAAGTGCAAGTAGCAGTGTAGCAATTTTATCAGGAACTCCAGGAACGTATAGTGTGACATACAGTTATGGAGGGCAAAGTAAAACAGTAAGTATAACAATAACGAAAAGTGAAGAGATAATAGTAATAAGTGCCAAGGATGCGGTGATTACACAAAGTGAAGCGCAAGCATTAAAAGATGAACAAGCATTATTAGCATATAACGATGCAAGAGCAAGTGTAAATGGAACAAGTGTAACACCAATCGCAACAGTAGCAAGTTGGTCAGCAATAAAAGCAGGAATCTTGGGAACGTATAAAGTAGAGTATAGTTATAAAGGACAAAGTAAAACAGTAAATGTAAGAGTAGTTGAAGATGGAGGAGTAATTCCACCGGATCGTTCATTTGTAATCTATGCGAATACAGCAGTAATGCATGCAGCGGAAGCAAAGCAGTTAACGAATAGAAATGAATTGATATCAGTCCATCAAGCAAGAGTAGAATTAGCAAATGGAGGAAGTGGACAACCAAGTGTTTCGGTATTAACAGCAAGTAAAGATAAAGAAGCATGGGGAGAAGTGACACAAGGGAAAGTAGGGCTGTATGCGGTTATATTTGGATATGGAAGTGGAAGCAATCAGGAAACTAAGGAAGTAGGATTATTTGTCATTGAAATAGCAGTAAGCGTGGAAGCGCAAGATGGAATTATGAGCCCAAGTGAAGCACAAGCCTTAGCCGATTTAAATGGAGTAAAGATATATAATAAAGTAACAGCAAAAGAAGGTAGTATAGATAAAACAAGTGAAGTAAGTGCAAGTTCACCATATGAGTCAATGATTTTAGCAGGAGTAGAAGGAACATATCCGATTACATATACATATGGGAATGTGAGTAGAGGAGTGAAGATAACCATCAAGGATGGGAAGATATCACCAGATCGCAAGTTTGTAGTATCAGCAAAAAATAAAGTGATAACCCAAGAGCAAGCAAGAGCATTGAATGTGAAAGAAGATTTAATCGCATACAATGAAGCAGCAGTAACATTTGCAGATGGAACAACTACCGATCCAGTAGTACGAGCACCAGAATTTGCATTGATTCAATCAGGAAACTCATTAGAAAAACCACATATGAATTATTATAGTTATGGAAGTGGAGCGAATGCCGTAGAAGTAGCGGCAAGTGTCACTGTAGTGAAGGGACAAATATCTCCAGATGAAGACTTTATTTTGAAAGCGCAAGATGCATTGATGAGTCAAAGTGAAGCCAAAGCATTATTAGGAAAACAAGAATTGCTACAAATCAATAAAGCAGAGGTAGTCTTTACAGATGGAAGTGGTTCAACGGTACCGAATGTAGATATATTAACATCAAAATGGACAGAGTTAAATAATGGAGTTGTAGGAGTATATGAAGTTACATATAGTTATGGAAACGGGAATAACTATACACAAAAGAAGGTGAAAGTAACAGTATGTCCAGATGGAAGTGAGATATCCCCAGAAAGAACCTTTGCAGTATATGCCAAAGATGCAGTAATTACACAAAGTGAAGCTAAAGGAATAGCGAATGAAAATGGTTTAATAAGATATAATGCAGCGATGGTATATTTTGGTGATGGAACAACAACCAATCCAAGTGTAACGACAAGTGAGTTGGCGAAGATAAAAGCAGGAACTTTGGGAAGTTACAATGTGAAATATTCCTATGTGGAAGATGGAGTAAGTGTAGCGAAGGATGTAAAAGTAACTGTCGTAAAAGATGGGGCACAAATCGGGCCAGAAAGAGATTTAGCAATTTATGCAGAAGATGCAACATTGAGTGTAGACGAAGCAAAAGGGTTGAATGTGAAGGAAGATTTAATTACAAAATGTAAAGCAGAAGTATATTATGCTGATGGAAGAAAAGGAATCCCAGATGTAGTAGCAAGTAAGTTTACAACAATCAAAAATGGAACAGAAGGGAAATATGATGTAAGTTTTGAAAAAGGAAGTGTAAGTAAGGATGTAGTGGTAAGTGTGAGTGTAGATTACTATGAAGCATATTTATTTGACTACAACGGGAATGGAGTTGTAGACTCTTATGATAATGCAATGTTTAATAATTATTTAATGGGAAATATAGCAATGACACCAGAAGCATTATTATTGAGTGATGCGAATGGGAATGGAATGATAGATTCTTATGATTCAGCGAGATTAAGTTATTTCTTGATGAATCCACAAGTAACACCACCAATTGTAAGAATTCCTAAATAGATGAGAAAAGGGATTGGAGAGTAATGAGTAGAATATAAGTATCAAAAGGGCATTGGCCATTTCACAAAGAGGCTAATGTCTTTTTTGTGCAATGATTAACTCATTTTTATAAGTAAAATTAATACATTAAGAAGAATTGAAATTTGCTTCATCAGCCTATCTTTTTTTAATTAAATTAAAATTAGCTTTTATAATTTACAGTTATTATAGAACGTTTTTTCATTTATAGCACTTTCTATTCTAAAAACTTGTTGATATTGTAAATATATAGCAAATAGTATAAAATAAATAGGTGAGGGATTTTGAAAAGGTGAGAAAATGAAAAGTGTTTTTTTTGTTTTAAAAGAGAATATCACAAATCTATATCGGATTTTTTCGATTGCGAAATATGAACTATTAGCAGATATGAGAGACTCTAAATTAGGGATATTCTGGAATATAGCAAATCCACTTATCCAAATGGCAACCTTTTGGTTTGTTTTTGGTATTGGAATACGTAAGGGACGTGGAGTAGGAATCGTTAGTTTTTTACCTTGGATGATTGTTGGAATTACAGTCTGGTTCTTTATAAGTCCATGTATAACAAAAGGGGTAAGTTGTATTTATGAAAAACGTAATATTATAACAAAAATGAAATTTCCTGTTAGTATATTACCAGCTACCATTGTATTGAAAGAGTTATTTAACCATATAATTATGATTACACTAGTGATAACCATTTTGTTTGTCAGAGGTCATCAACCTAACCTAATGTGGTTTCAAATCTTATATTATATGTTCTGTGCAATTTGTTTTTCGATTTCTTTAGGAATGATTACAAGTGTTTTAAACATGTTCACAAGAGATGTGAAAAAATTAGTAACAGCATGTATGCGAATGTTGATGTATTTAACTCCTATTTTATGGACAATGGAAAATATACCTGAGAAATATCAAATTATTATGAAAATGAATCCATTATATTATATTGTTGAAGGGTATCGAGGAAGTTTGTTTTTTCAAGATAGTTTTATGAATCATCCTGCACAGACAGCATTTTTCTGGGGGTTGATTATTGTTATGTTTGTGATAGGTAGTAACTTGATGTATCGTTTTAAACACAAGTTTATCGATATGCTGTAGGTGATAATATGAATGAAAAATATATCGTAGAGTTTAAAAATGTAGATAAAATCTATAAATTAGAAAATAAGAGTAAACGGAGATTTGCTCCTAAAAAACAATTTTATGCATTAAAGGATGTATCCTTTAATATAAAAAAAGGAAGCATTGTTGGTATTTTAGGAACAAATGGTAGTGGGAAAAGTACTTTATCGAATATTTTGGCAGGGATTTCATCACCAACAAATGGAAGTGTTAGCATTCGTGGAGAACAAGCACTTATTGCTATTAAAGCTGGATTGAATAACCAATTGACAGGATTGGAAAATATTAAAGTAAAAGGGGCCCTTTTAGGATTGAGTAAAAAAAGAATTCAAGAGATTACAGAGGGTGTTATAGAGTTTGCTGAATTGGGGGAATTTTTATACCAACCAGTAAAAAAGTATTCTAGTGGAATGAAATCCAGATTGGGATTTTCAATTTCAATATGTCTTGATCCAGATATTATTATTGTTGATGAAGCACTATCTGTTGGAGATAAAGCTTTTGCAGCAAAATGTATGGATAAGATGAATGAACTCAGAACCACAGGAAAAACTATTTTCTTCATTTCCCATTCAATTAATCAAATACGTGAGTTTTGTGAAGATGGTATTTGGATTGAAGGTGGGGAATTAAAAGCACAAGGAAAAATGCAAGAAATTGCAGATTTATATGAAAATTATGTAGAAGACTTTAAAAAGAAAAGTAAGAAAGAGCAAAAACAATTCAAAGAGGAATTGTTTGAAGAGAGGATCGTAAAATGAAAACAGTGATTACATATGGAACATATGATTTATTTCATGTAGGTCATTTAAATATGTTGAAAAGAGCAAAAGAACTAGGTGACTATTTGATTGTTGCTGTTTCTAGCGACCGGTTTAATAAAGAAGAAAAAGATAAAACATGTTATGTTAAAGATGTTGATCGTGCAGCAATAGTAGAAGCAATTAAATATGTAGATAAAGTAATTTTTGAAGATTCTTGGGATCAAAAGGTTGAGGATGTTCAAAAATACAATGCGGATGTCTTTGTCATTGGAGACGACTGGAAAGGAGAATTTGACTTTTTAGAAGAATACTGTGAAGTTGTATATTTACCTCGTACAGAGGGAGTAAGTACAACTCAGATAAAAGCAGAGCTAAAAAATCAAGGGGAGTAATACTTTGAGAATCATTAGGAGAACAAAAAGAAAAATACGGAAAACACTACGGAAAATAATGCGATTTATTAGACGGTGTGTTACTAAAATTTCAAAAATCATTTATAAGAAAATAAATCCAAGAATTTCTGTAGATGATAAAACAATTATTTTTATTGCTTATCATGGGCGCGGATACGCATGTAATCCAAAATATTTGCATAAGTATATGATGAGTCAAGAACGATTTAAAGATTATAAGATGGTGTGGGCAGTAAAAAAATTTAAGATTACCAAAATCGAAGGTGCTAAAATCGTTCGATATAATGGATTAAAATATTTCTATTATATGTCTAAAGCAAAATATTGGGTTATTAATTGTAAGATGCCAAAGCATATTGTTAAAAAACCAGAACAAGTATATTTACAAACATGGCATGGAACACCATTGAAACGTTTGGCTCATGACATTCAAGTAAAAGAAGATACAACGTTCTATCGTAGTGAAATGTCATTTGAACAAATGGCAAACACGTATGATAATGATGTTAAAAAATACAATTATATGATTTCACCAAATCATTTCAGTACGAAAGTATTTCAAAGTGCATTTCGTATTGATCGCAAACGTTTGATTGAAACAGGGTATCCAAGAAATGATTATCTGACAAATATTACGCAAGAAGAAATAGAAGTATTAAAAGAAAAATATCATATTCCTGAAGGAAAAAAAGTTATCTTATATGCTCCAACATGGCGAGATAATACCTATAATGCACGTGGATATACGTTTGAATTGCAGGCAGATTTTCATAAATGGATGGAAGTGCTTGGGGATGAATATGTAGTGTTATTTAAACCTCATTATCTTATTGTTAATAAATTCAAGCGAGATGAAGAAATTCGCGAATTTGTGAAAAATGTGCGAGCTGGAAGAGATATCAATGAATTATATGTTATCGCAGATGTATTAATTACTGATTATTCTAGTGTTTTCTTTGATTATGCGAATTTAAATCGTCCAATGTATTTCTACATGTTTGATTTGGATGCATATGCAGAAGAATTACGGGGATTCTATTTTGATATTTATAAAACTTTACCTGGGGATATTATCAAGAATGAAGATGAACTTTTAATGAAAATTAAAAGTGGTAACTATGATTATAAACGACTTGCGAAGTTTAATGAAGAATTTAATGATTTACAAGATGGACATTGTTGTGAAAAGGTTGTAAATATTATGTTTAATGATTAGAAAGAGGTGTGGCTATGAAACTTAGAAAGATGGTAATCTATTGTATTTTAAGTTTTTGTCGCCTCTTTTTAGTTTTTTATAAAATAAATCCTAAAAAGATAACCTTTATATCTCTGGAGAGTGAGGAACTAACTGGTGACTTTGCTTTATTAAGTAAAGCGTTAGAGCGCGAAGGAACATATGAATTAAATTATGTATTGGTTAAATTTGAAAAGACTTTGAGTGGAAATTTAAAATATTTATTTGTTTGTATTAAACAATTATTTGAAATTAACACATCAAAATTGGTTATCTTAGATTATAACAATTATGTAGTTTCAAAGTTTAAACGAAAAAATGTAAAAGTTTTACAATTGTGGCATGCAACAGGTGCAATTAAGAAGTTTGGAAATGCAGTAAATCGGGATTATCTTATTTCAAATTATGATTATGTGATTAGTAATTGTGATTATTTTGTAGAACCTTTTAGTGAAGCTTTTAATGTAAGACCAGAACAAGTAAGAGTGACCGGTATACCTAAGACAGATCGTTTGTTTGATCGAAAGCGAATTCGTAAAGATGTTCGCAGAATGCAAAATCGTTTTCCTCAAATTATAGGAAAAAAAGTTATCCTTTATGCACCTACATTTAGAGGTCGGTTAATGAAAGGGTTTCAAGATGGATATATTAATTTAGATAAAATTCAAGAAAACCTTGGCGATGATTATGTTTTACTTTATAAGATGCATCCATTATTGGAAGATAAAATAATATCAGAGAACAAAGAAATTATATGTTGTAATGGAATGAGTATCAAACAATTATTCTCAGTTACAGATATCTTGATTTCTGATTATTCTGCCATTATTTTAGATTTCTCAGTATTTGTTAAACCTATGTTATTCTATGTTCCTGATTTAGAGGAATATCGTCATGAAGTAGGCTTGTATGTAGATTATGAAAAAGAAATGCCAGGACCAATCTGCAAAAATGAAACAGAGGTTATTGAGACAATTGTAAAAAATAAGTTTGATATGGGTGATATACAAAGGTTTAAAGATAGGTTCTTTAAATATCAAGATGGGAAATCATTAACAAGAGTAATGAAATTAATAAATGAAATCATGGGTGGTGAGAAGTATGAAAAGAATTAGAAATGTGATTTTATCAATACTTGTAGTTTGTATCACTAGTGGTTGCTTCCTATTAGAAAATGAAAATTTAATGGTTTGTGAATATCAACCATTAAAGGATTATTTAGATTATGAAGTATATTATTCGGATGATGAGATTACAAAGGTTAAAATTATTACGGTTATGAACTATAAAGATTTATCAAAAAAAGAATTAGAAGAAAAAAAAGATGATTGGAAAAAAATCATCAAAAGTTATAATGAAGAAGATGGGATAGATGCCGAAATACAAGTAGATTTGGCAATCATTACAACGACAGTACAAGTCAATATTGATAAATACGATGCAATTAAGGATCCACTGCAAGTATTTAATTTAACATTTGAAGAAAAGGATTTTGAATCTGTTGAATCTTTTAGAAAAAAAGTACAAGATAATTACTTTAAATGTGATCAACTTGTAGAAAATTAAAGAAAAAAAGAAAAGAAGCACATAATTATGAGGAGCGCTTCTTTTCTTTTTGTGTGTGTTTATAAGGGGATAGAAATGTATGTAATAGGGATAACATACATGCAAGGTAACTACCTTGCACTATTACTATATAAAATTGAAACCTTTCAATTATCTTAGCTTTTTGTGAAAGTATGGGAAATGAAATTTTTAATTATGAAAAAAGTATGAAAGAAAATGGAAATCATAAAAAGTTTACAGTGCAAGTCAGTAGAAGGCACATATATACTTTAGTATACTTGATATAAGAATGGAGTATGGATATGAAAATAAAAAAGCGAGATAATACATTACAAGATTATAATAAAGAAAAAATTATGAAAGCGATTAAAGCAGCATTTGCAAGTCAGAATAATGATATTGATGAAACGGTGCTAATAGAAATTGTAAAGTCAATTGAAGATATTCTTATGAATGATAGAACTTTGCACAATGTAGAACACATTCAGGATTTAGTAGAAGAGAAGTTAATGGAGCATCAGTTTTATAAAGAAGCCAAAGCATATATTTTATATCGCCAAAAGCATACGGAAGAGCGTGAACTATTAGTAAAATTTGAAGCGATTGTGAAAGATGAACAATTGATAGAAGTAATGAGAAAAATACAGCGAGATTTTGGAGATGAAGTGTATTCTTTGGAACTTTTGTATCAAAAATTTCAATCTTTTATTAAAGTGGATATGAGTAAAGATGAACAATTGGAAATGTTGATGAAAGCCAGTGCTGAATTGATTAGTAAGCAAGCACCAAAATGGGAATTTATTGCAGCACGGTTTTTAACTTATCAATTAAATGCACAAATTGACTCACAAATGATGAAATTGAATATTCATAGTTTTGCTGAAAAGATAGCATATCTTGAAAGTGAAGGGTACTATGGAAAGTATATAAGAGAAGCATATCAAGATGATGAGATAGCTGAATTGGAAACTTATATGAAAGAAGAACGTAATTATTTATTTACATATAGTGGTTTAGAACTTGTTGTGAAACGTTATCTTATTCAAAATAATGATCATGATGTGCTTGAGAAAGTACAAGAGATGTTTATGGGGATCGCTATGCATTTAGCAATTCCCGAGAAAGAAAAGAAGGTATCGTGGGCGAAAGAAATTTATGACATTCTTAGTACTTTAAAAGTAACGATGGCAACACCAACAATGTCAAATGCTAGAAAGCCTTATCACCAATTGTCTTCTTGCTTTATTGATACAGTGGGAGATTCTTTAACGAATATCTATAAGAGTATAGATAACTTTGCACAAGTATCAAAGTTTGGTGGTGGTATGGGATTGTACTTTGGAAAAGTGCGAGCAATTGGTTCTGATATCCGAGGCTTCAAAGGAGCCGCTGGAGGGGTTATTCGTTGGATTAAGTTAGTGAATGACACAGCAACAGCTGTTGATCAACTAGGAATGCGCCAAGGTGCTGTAGCTGTATATTTGGATGCATGGCATAAAGATTTACCAGAGTTTTTATCATTACGCACAAACAACGGAGACGATCGTATGAAAGCGCATGATGTATTTCCAGCGGTTTGTTATCCTGATTTGTTTTGGAAGCTAGCAAAAGAAAATATTGATGCTGAATGGTCATTGATGTGTCCTCATGAAATTTTGAAAGTAAAAGGCTATGCATTAGAAGATTCTTTTGGCAAAGAGTGGGAAGAAAAGTACTGGGATTGTGTACAAGATATAAGAATTTCAAAAAGAGTAATGAAGGTTAAAGATTTGATTCGTTTAATTTTAAAGTCTGCAGTTGAAACAGGAACACCTTTTACCTTTAATCGTGACCATGTAAATGCTATGAATCCCAATCCTCATCAAGGAATGATTTATTGTAGCAATTTATGTACAGAAATTGCACAAAATATGCATGAAATTGAAATGCTTCCTAAAGAGATTATCAAGGTAGATGATGAAGAAATCATTGTAGAGAAAAGTAAGCCTGGGGATTTTGTAGTTTGTAATCTAGCATCATTAATTTTAGGTAATATTGATGTTGAAAATCAAACAGAATTAAAGCATACAATTGATGTAGTAGTAAGAGCACTTGATAATGTAATTGATTTAAATTATTATCCAGTCCCATATGCTGAGGTAACCAATCAAAAATATCGTTCAATTGGATTGGGAACGAGTGGGTATCATCACATGTTGAGTAAACATGGGATTGCATTTGAATCAGAAGAACATTTAACCTTTGTTGATAAAGTATATGATGATATCAACTATTATACAATTCATGCTAGTATGGAATTAGCAAAAGAAAAAGACTACTATTCGTTATTTAAGGGTAGTGATTGGGATAATGGTGCATATTTTGATAAACGAAATTATACAAGTGAAAGATGGACAGAATTAAGAGCTGATGTAAAACAATATGGAATTCGTAATGCATATCTTATGGCTATTGCTCCTACAAGTTCTACGTCTATTATTGCGGGAACAACAGCTGCGGTAGATCCAATTATGAATAAATACTTTTTAGAAGAAAAGAAAGGTAGCATGATTGCTAGAGTTGCACCAGATCTTGATGGTAAAACATATTGGTTATATAAAAATGCTCATCAGATTGACCAACGATGGGTAATTGATGCGGCAGGAATTCGTCAACGTCATATCGATCAAGCACAATCTGTGAATTTATATGTTACTAATGAGTATCGAATGTCAGAGCTTTTAAATCTATATATTAGAGCATGGGAACGTGGTGTGAAGACAATTTATTATGTTAGAAGTAAAGCATTAGAAGTAGAAGAATGTGAATCATGTGCATCATAATAGGAGGAAAACAATGAGCGACTTACACAAGAAGGCATTATTTAATGAGAATGGAGATAGCAATGTCTTACATCGAAGAATGATCAATGGTAATACTACCAATTTAAATGATTTTAATAATATGAAATATACATGGGTATCAAATTGGTATCGCCAAGCAATGAATAATTTTTGGGTACCAGAAGAAATTAATATGAATCAGGATATTAAAGATTATCGAAATCTTAATGAAGCGGAAAGGACAGCATATGATAAAACGCTCTCATTCTTGATTTTCTTGGATAGCATTCAAACCGCGAATTTACCAAACGTGGCTGAATATGTTACAGCAAATGAAGTAAATTTGTGTTTAACAATACAAGCCTTTCAAGAAGCTGTTCATTCACAAAGCTATAGTTATATGTTAGATACGATTTGTTCTCCAGAAGAACGTAGCGATATCTTGTATCAATGGAAAAACGATGAACATTTGCTATCGCGAAATAAATTTATTGGGGATCTTTATAATGATTTTCAACTTCATAAAGATCGCTTTCATTTAATGAAAACAATAATTGCAAATTATATTTTGGAAGGCATTTATTTTTATTCAGGATTTATGTTTTTCTATAATCTTGGAAGAATGGGAAAGATGCCTGGATCAGTGCAGGAAATTCGTTATATTAATCGGGATGAAAATACACATTTATGGTTATTTAGATCAATTATTTTAGAATTGAAGAAAGAAGAACCAGATTTATTCACTGATGAAAAAGTTGAATATTACAAAGATATGATGCGTGAAGGTGTCGAGCAAGAAATCAAATGGGGAAAATATGTTATAGGTGATAAGATTGAAGGATTAACCATGCAAATGGTTGAAGATTATATTCGCTACCTTGGTAATTTAAGGAGTACGGGTTTAGAGTTTGGTCCTTTATATGAAGGTTATGAAAATGAACCTTCTTCTATGGAATGGGTAAGTATGTATGCGAATGCAAATCTAATCAAAACCGATTTCTTTGAAGCAAAATCGAGTGCATATGCAAAATCAAGTGCTTTGGAGGATGATCTATAAGAAAAGAACATTGTTACAGATACTGTAGCAATGTTTTTAGTCTTATATGGTATAATTTTAATATGCGACATAATAAGGAAACATTTACAGAAAATTTATTACAATGGTATGATGAGAATGCTCGAATATTGCCTTGGCGTAGTGAACCAACGCCTTATCGTGTATGGGTTAGTGAAATCATGTTACAGCAGACAAGAGTAGAAGCTGTGAGGCCATATTTTGAAAGGTTTATGAAAGCATTTCCTTCACTTTATGACTTAGCAGAGGCAACAGATGAGAAGTTGCATAAGATGTGGGAAGGTTTGGGATACTATAATCGAGTGAAAAATATGAAGAAGTGTGCCATTGTTTGTGTTGAACAATATGATGGTAAATTACCAAGCGATTATGAGATGCTATTAACGCTTCCAGGGATTGGAAGCTATACTGCAGGTGCCATTGCGTCTATTGCTTTTAAACAGCCTGTAGCGGCTGTAGATGGGAATGTATTGCGGGTTTTCTCAAGAGTTCTTGTAAGTGAAGATGATATTTTAAAAGAAGCAACTAAAAAGAAGTTTCAAACTATTATAAAATCTTACATTCCAAAAAATCATGCAGATGCATTTAATCAAGCGTTAATGGAAATTGGAGCACTCATCTGTGTGCCAAATGCAGCACCACGATGTAATATATGTCCTCTTGCAAAGGATTGCCTAGGGTATCAAAGTGGAAAAGCTCCACATCTTCCTAACAAAAGCCCTAAGAAAAGACGTAGAATTGAAAAAAGAAGTGTTTTTGTATTTGTTTATAAAAATAAATTACAAATTCAAAAACGCGAAGATAAAGGTTTGCTAGCAGGATTATATGAATTTCCAAACATTAATCAACACTACACTAAAAAAGCATTAGAAGAATATGTAGTAGAAAACTATCCTATGGAAAAAATAATACCTTTAACGAAAGCTAAACATATTTTTTCACATATCGAGTGGCATATGAAAGGGTATTTGATAGTATTAGAAAAACCAAATAAAGGTTTATTTATTACAATAGATGAATTGGAAACAATGTATGCATTACCAACAGCATTTAAAGTTTATTGTGAAGCAGTGATACAATATTTGGAGGATAAAAATGAAACAGATTGATAATATTATAAAAGCTATAGTAGACTATCAGCCCTTTAATGAACAAGAGCAAAAAGATAAAAATTATTTTTTGGATAAGCTACAATATGAAAAGGATTTACTCACTAGGACAAATGAGAACTTTCATCTAAGTGCTTCTGCTTGGGTTGTAAACCAAAATTTTGATAAAGTATTAATGGTCTATCATAACATTTATCAAAGTTATTCTTGGAGTGGGGGACATGTAGATGGATGTAGTGATTTAATTCATGTTGCTAGTAAGGAATTAGAAGAAGAAACGGGTATTCAAAAGTATTCTTTATTAAGCGAGGATCTTTTTGCATTCGATATTCTTGATGTGAAAAAACATAAAAAACATGGAAAGCTTATCAAAGAGCATATGCATATTAATTTTACATATTTATTTCAAGCAGATGATAAACAAGATTTAATAATAAAGCCAGATGAAAATAGTGATGTTTGTTGGATTTCAATTCGCGAGCTAAATGATAAAGTAGAAGAAGCCTATATGTTAGATTGTTACAATAAACTTATTGAAAAAGCAAAGTTGTATAAAACAAAAAGAAAAGAAGTATAAATATTATGATACTTCTTTTCTTTTTGTGTGTGTTTATAAGGGGATAGAAATGTATGTAATAGGGATAACATACATGCAAGGTAGTTACCTTGCACTATTACTATATGAAATCTAATTCATTCAATTATCATAGTTTTTTGTGAAACTATGTGAGCATCGATATTTGGAACTTGTAAGATTATAAATTAACCGATATAATATATGTCATATAAGGGAGATAAAAATGAAAAAATATACAATTGTAACAGACTGTACATGTGATTTATCACTTGATCTTATCGATCGATATGATATCAAAGTAATTCCGATGGAATTTACGATCGATGATGAAAAGCATTTACATAGTGCAGATTTTAAAGTATTTAAGGAAATAAAATTTTATGATCGTCTTCGTAATGGTTCTATGGCATCTACGTCACAAATCAACCCATTCACTTATACTGAATTTTTAACACCATATCTAGAAGCAGGGAATGATATTTTATATGTTGCCTTTTCTTCTGGATTAAGTAGTACATATGAATCATCTGTAATCGCAATCAATGAGTTAACGGAAAAGTTTCCCGAACGAAAGATTATCACAATTGACTCTTTAGCAGCTTCGGCAGGTGAAGGGCTGATGGTATATTATGCTTGCTTGAATCGTGAACAAGGGATGACAATAGAAGAAAACAAAGAATGGTTGGAAAGTCATGTGCAAAATTTTGCACATTGGTTTACAGTGGATGATTTACATCATTTGAAACGTGGAGGACGTGTTTCAGCTGCAACAGCGATTGTTGGTTCAGCATTAAGTATTAAACCAGTCTTACATGTTGATGAGACGGGACATTTGGTAAGTATATCAAAGGCACATGGTAGAAAGAAATCGCTAAGTACACTAGCACAAAAATTGAAAGATACAATTTTAGAACCAAAAGGTCAAGTGATTATGATATCACATGGGGACTGTTTGGAAGATGCACAGTTTTTAAAAGATAAAATTATAGAAAGTGTTCCAGTCGCAGATGTTATTATATCTGATATTGGACCAGTGATTGGAGCTCATTCAGGACCTGGTACAGTGGCATTGTTCTATTTTGGAAAATCTAGATATTAAAAAAAGGTTGAGAACCATATAGTGGTTCTTGACCTTTTTATTCTTTTAGTGAGGTTTCAATTTTATTTTGTAAAGAAACCATTTCCGTTTTAATATCACTTTCACTATTTATGATTCTATATATTTCATTATCAATCAAAGAAGTAACGCTTTCAAATTTTTTGAACCGATATTGTGTCTTTCCATTTTCCATTACTTCATTTAATAGATACATTTGAAATAGGCTATCCCCTGGAGTATCACTGGAAATAATATCAATTGCTTCCTCAGATTTTGTTATCTCACGTAAAACGGATACCCCTTGTGAATGCTTAAAAATTTCTAATTGTGTTTGCTGATCATAGGATAAAAGTTTTAGTAGTTCCCAAGCTTCATCTTTATGCTTTGATTGAGCATTCATACCAATTAATAATGTATCAACCTTTGAAATGTTATCACCATTGGGACCCGAAGGAAGCATTACACAATCCCATTCAAAGTTAGAGTATTTTTTTACTTTCCAGGGATAAGGTTTATAAGTGCGATATTCAGAAAATGGCATGATACAGAAAGCAACATTTCCTTCATCAAACATTTGTGAAGTGACATGAACATTGTCATTCAATTCGTTTAATTGTCGTAAAAATCGAATTGATTCAATCGCGTTGGTATTATTGAAATCATTAACGTCTTCTTTTTCATCAAAAAGAGCAATTCCATTTGCAAACATAGCATCTTCCCATGTGTATCCATAAACGCCAAATTGATCTATTTTTCCATCATTATCTGTATCTTTTGATACCTTTTTACAAATTTCATAAAAATCATTCCATGTCCAATTATTGTTAGGTAGTGAAATACCTTCCTTCTCTAATAATGACTTATTTACAAAGACAAGGTTAGGAACACTTTCATAGGGTAATGCATACATATGGTTATTATCCATTCCAGTAGCGTAAGAGGAAGGGTAATAGGCTTCTGTATCAAAATTATTATCATTAGCAATATAAGAGTCTAAGTTTTCAAGTAAACCAACTTGATGAAAGGTTGTAAAATCATCAGATAGAACAAAGAAAATATCAGGTGCATCACCATTTAAAGTTTCCCCTGCTAACCACTCTGAATAATCACTTTTTCTAATCCCGCTCATAAATTTTACACGAACATTAGGATGTTCCTTTTCGTAGCGCTCTATAACATTTTGAACAATTTGATAAGAGTCTGCCGTAGGGACATCCCAATTACTTCCCGCAAAAACCCCAATGGTAATTACTTTATGAGAACTTTGGATGATCGCATATCCAACTCCAACGCATAAACAGATAGCAATTGCTATAATTGATATTATATATTTTCGTTTCATTCGTGTGAACTATTTTTGCGATTTCCGCTTTGTAGATACCAAATTGCCAACTGCGTGCGATCGCGAAGTTGTAATTTGTCTAGAATAATACTTAAGTAATTGCGAATAGTACCTTCTGTAAAATGAAGTTCATGAGCAATTTCTTTATTTGAAAGACCTAAACCAACCTTTTCGATTACTTGCCATTCTTTATCACTTAAATTTTGAACACCACTTTCATCAGTTTGGATATTTACTTGGCTATGATTTGCCATTTCTGAAAATAAGTTGATAGCCTTTGTTGCAACATTAGGATGAATGATGGAACCACCATTATGCACTGTTTTAATAGCAGAAGTTAGTTCATTAGGAGATACTTCTTTCAATAAATATCCATCTGCTCCATATTTTAATGCGTTATAGATATATTCATCATCATCAAAAGTAGTCAACAAAATGATTTGAATATCAGGATACGTTTCTTTGATGATCTTTGTACACTGCACACCATCCATCTCAGGCATTCTAATATCCATTAGAATTAGATCAGGTTTCTTTTTTTGGATACTATTTAATACCTCAGCACCTGTTTTAACTAAATCAATAACTTGAAAATCATCTTTTGCATTCAATAAGATATTTAAACTTTCTCTAATTAATTCTTGATCATCCGCAATAATAATATTAATCATTCATATTCTCCTTCCGCAGTGGAATTTCAGCGACCACAACAAACCCATCTAGACCATAGACACGCATCGTTCCATTCAACAAATCAATTCTCTCTTTCATATGATGTAAACCAAATCCATACTGTATTTTTTTACTTCCGATTCCATTATCTTCAATTAATAATATTATATTATTGTTATCCAGTGCAATCGAAACAAATATTTTTGTTGCATTCCCATGTCGAACGGAGTTTGTTATAGATTCCTGAATAATACGATAAATAGTATCTTCTTCATCAGGTTCAAAAGCTAAGGTTGGCATATGGCAAGCAAAGCGTATTTCAATATCAGAAAGTAATTGAAAATCGGCAATCATCTGTTCAATGGCTTCTTTTAAAGTATGTCTTTCAAGGGCATCAGGACGTAGCTTGTTGACTGATCGACGTACATCGGTAAGACCTTGTCTAGCCGTTTTAGATAAACGCTCTAATTGCTTTTTAGATGCCTCTGGATTATCATCAAGTAACATCATTGATGCATCAATGCCCATAGACAAACCAGTTAGTGTATGCCCTAAAGTATCATGTATTTCTCTAGCCAAACGATTTCGTTCTTTTGTTTCTCCCATTTTTTCTTGAATACTTGCATATTCTTGTAATTGTTTATTCAAAAGCTGTAATTCACTATTTAATTGTAAAACCCTTCTACTTTCATTTACTTCTTTTAAAATCATCATCACCATGATTAATAAAAATAAAACAATGCTAATCGTATTTAATGAATTCATAATTACATTTAAAATATTTTGTGTATCACTACCAAAAAAAGAAGTATAATCATTAAATGAAACCATTGGTATAAAAGATAACAGATTGAAATTACATAGCATATAAATAATAACAGTAATGAATAAATATAAATAACGTTTTTCATTAAACCTAGCATATACAAAAAAATTGGTCATTACTAGTAGTAAGATGGAATTATTTGCAAAACTGGTATAGTACATAATAATCATGCTTAAGGAAATTACTGTGATATAAATAAAAACATTCATGAAACGTGTTAATTCTTGAATTTTTTTGATTTGTAGCAAACATAATAAAATGCCAAATGAAATAATAGAAAAGACAATTATTTGATAGGGTGGAGAAGGAGGTAAGGTACTTAATTTTTCCAAAAAATAAAGTGAAGAATGATTATCAATCATTCTTTGGATACAAATGTACATAACTCCAGAAATAAAAGAAATGATAATGAAGTTAATACAGCATAGAACTAGATATGCCAAATCCAGGCGCTGATTAAGTTTATTTGTATTATTTTTCATAATTACTGCCACCCTTCGATTGTATAATTATGAATCGTTTCTTTGGTGATCAACTCTACATCGATGAGTTCTGTTTTTTGTGGTATATCATCATTTAGTAGTTGGTATCCGATTTCAGCTGCCCTTCTACCCATTCTGATGGGAGATTGAGCAACGGTACCACGCATTTTATTATCTCGAATTAATGCTTTTGTCTCTGGTGTGCCATCAACTCCATAAACTAGAATGCCATCTAATAGGTCATGTTCTTGAAGCGCGGCCATTGCACCCATTGCACTAGGGTCATTTAAAGCCATAACAACATCAAATTTAATTCCTTCTTCAATCGCTTCATTTACGATAGGTGTTGCATTTTCTAATTGTCCCTCACAGTTTTTCCGATAAACAATATGGTAATGTTCAGGGTCAATTGTATCTGTAAAACCTTGAATCCGTTGGATAGCAGATTGTACATTGCTATGTTCTAACAGCAAGATGTTTGCTTCATCTAATTGTGACATCATATCTTCAGCAGCTTGAACACCAGCATTGTAATTATCAGAAACAACTGTATAAGACACTAGTTCATCGTCTTTAATATTTGTATCCACTACGACGACTTTCACATTTTCTTCTTTGCAACGTTTTAATACATCACTTAATCCTTCCCAATCAATTGGATTCACAAAAAGAACTTCAATCCCTTTATCAAGCATATAATTAATTTGCTTGATTTGCTCATCCAATGACAATGCTGGATCTAATGTAATAAGAATATCACCGTTTGCTTCCACCACACTTTTTATTTCATCGTTTATAATTTCAAAAAAAGGGTTGTTCATAGTCATATAGGAAGCACCAAAGTAAACAGGTTCTTTGATACGGTCTTTAATATGCGTTTTTGAATAACTATCAAAACTCAGCAAGCCAATTACAGTAATGGCAAGCGTAAGAATAATAATTGCTACAGCTTTAAAAGAAAAAGAGCTATTATTTACCATCTTTAAAAAGGCCTCCTTTTTCTTTTTTATCATACCATATTTCCTCCTGTTAATACATTTAAAACAAGTCTATAAACCGACTTGTTTTTACGAAAATAAATTGTATATTTTGTTAAACAATACAGCTTATGAATGCTTATATCATTATTATAGTAAAGGAAAAAGGCTAAAACACTTGATGGATGTCATTGATTTCTTTGACAATTGTCATAAATGTTGAAATATAAATATGGTATTATTATGTATATGATGACAATCATTACCTTTTTATTATTTTTACAAGTATATGCTTTTTTATCTAGCTTGGTAACTTTAGCAATCTTTTTCGTATATAAATTTATGCGATACCCAAACTACGATATAGATCGTTTTTTTCTTGTTGTAAATCGAAATGTGCTACTTCTTTTACTTGGTAGTGGTGAGATTATACAATGCTCTTTAGCAGCATTTTTTGTTTACTATTGGTATGGCAGTGTTAAAATAACCAGTGTTTTTATAGTGATTGTTGTTATTTTTTCGATTATAAAGTTCTACTATTTACAAAAACATAAAAATTATGACGGCAGTTAAAAAAAGAGCATTCGCTCTTTTTAATTTGTGAAGAAGTCAAGGATGTTCCATCCATCACTTGTTTGACCTTTATATAGTTCTGTAAATCCACACTGTGTACAAGAAATTGTTATGAATTTCTTGTTTTGAACATCAAATATTTTAGCGAAGTTTCCTCCAGTAGCTTGAAATTGATCATGCTCATAAGATGTATTTCCACATTTAGGACAAACATAAGGTTTCTTTTCCATTGGATAATCTCCTTTCCTTACGATATTTCTAATATAACATACAAGAAAGAAAAAATTAAACTTTTTCTTCCTCTAATATAATATTTTCCTTTGCTGGAGTAGCTTTCTTTTCTGACAAATATAAACCTAGCAATGTACAGATTGTTCCAACAACAATTGACCAGGTAAGTGGTTCATTTAAAATGATTGCTGAAAAAGCAACGGTAACAACAGGAACTAAATAAATATAAGCACTAGAACGCAATGCTCCTAAAACTTTAATTGTATAATTCCAAGAAACAAAACATACTGCTGAGGCACCAAACCCCAAATACAATAAGTTTAATACCATAATAGGATCACTAAACTTATCTGGTGTGATATGAAAATCCAAAAAGAATAAGAAAGGAATCATAAAGAGGATACCGAAACTAAAGATTCGTCTTGTTGATTGAATGGTTGTATATTCAAAGGTACTAATTCGTTTCATGATGATAGAGTAAAAAGCCCAGACAATGGCTGCAAGGATAGCAAGAATATCACCAATAGGGTTCACTGTAAGTGCAGAAGAGCCATTAAAACTGATAAGAAAAATACCAAGTATTGCAATGATAAAACCCAGCATGAAATTGCGATGAATCTTTGCATCCTTAATTAAGATATGAGCTAAGATGGCAGTGAAGAAAGGTGCAGTTGATACGATTACACCAATATTTGAAGCAAGGGAATATGTTAATGCTATATTTTCAAATAGAAAATATAATGTAACTCCACTTAACCCAGCCCCGATGAAATAGAGGTTGTGTCTTTTATCTTTTATTTGCATTCGCTTTGGTTGAATAATATAAAGAGCAATCAAACCGATACAAAAGCGTATAAACAAGATTTCGATTGGAGTAAAGGTATCAAGTAAAACTTTTGTGGAAATAAAAGTAGACCCCCAAATAATGACTGTGAAGATAGCTGTGATATGTGCGAAGTATTTTGAGTTTAACATTGCGTCCTCCATTTTGTATAATATAAGAATTATACTATTTTTCGAACAAATAAACTAGATAAAAAAATAACCTTTACTAAGGTTACTTTATTTCTTATTAATCATAAATTGTAAAACCTTCTTGAAGAAATACTTCATTAAAGGAATCTAATAATAATCGTTCATGATGGCTATGTTGGTATACATCTTCTTTTGGTGCTCCACCAATAGCGACATGTGCTTCGATATTGTTGTTTTCAATATCAAATGTTATTAGAAACATAAGGTTACTTTCATCATCATGATGTTCACCTATGATATTGATTAAAACATTATCTAATGTCATTTTTGATGAAAGAATACGTCTTCGATTTGTAATAGGTAACTTATCTTGAATTGCTTTCACTTTGTTTGCAAGGCGTTCTCCTTCATATTGATAATATTGGTTAATCATAAATATCCCCCTTTTTCTTTCCAGCTTTATCATATCATTAAACGCTAGTTTCATCTATTGAGGTACATGGATAAAATAAAAAGTCATTGGCTTAGGGGAACCAATGACTTTAAACTTCTATTTTTAGAGGGAACTATCTGAATATTAATACTTTAGTAAAATCATTATGAGAAAAATTAAGGGAACAAATTAATATTCATTAATAGAAGTTTCTCCACTTTCCTATTATATAAGTGGTATCTATATAATATCATAAAATAGGATATTGTCATTTCTAACGCACGAAAGAATAAAAAAGTTTTTAGGGCATGTTATAATGGGGTTAATATATATTATGTGATGCTATTTATATTATATAGAAAGGACTTATATGTTAGATACAGAAAGCTTGTTTAAAAACAAAAAGATGAATATCGAAGCATTGCTTACCTATGGATTTAAAAAGCATAACGAAGCATATGTTTATAAATCAAGCTTAGGAGAAGAACAGTTTGATATGATTGTTACAATTACAAAAACAGGTGAAGTATTAAGTGAGGTAATTGATGTAGCGACAGATGAAACCTACATACTTCATCTTTTAAAATCTGCACAAGGATCTTTTGTAAGTGCTATTCGTGAAGAGTATGTAGCAAAACTTAGTGAAGTTGCAGAGTGTTGTTTTGATATGGATGTTTTCAAAAGTGAATATGCAAAGCAAGTTATTCAATATGCTAAAGAAACGTATCAGGATGAATTGGAATTTTTGTGGAAGAAAACCCCAAATAATGCAATTCTTCGTCGTAAAGAAACAAATCAATGGTATGCGGCATTATTAACAATAAAGAAATCAAAATTAGGAATTATGGAAGATGGATTGATAGAAGTTATTGATCTTCGATATAATCCAGAAGAACTTGTAACTTTAATAGATAATAAACGATATTTTCCTGGGTATCATATGAATAAAAAACATTGGTATACGATTTGCTTAGATGGATCTGTTCCAATTGAAGAAATATATCAGCGTATCGATAAAAGTTATGTATTAGCAAATAAGTAAGAAAAAGGTGGAGAAGTTGATAAACTCTTTGTATCTCTAAATAAAATAGTACCTAAACCATAAGGCTTAAGTACTATTTTTTTAAAATGGTGGTCCTGATCGGAATCGAACCAACGACATAACTTGAAAATAAACCAACTATAGAAGTGATTGAAGACTTAATTATGAAAATGTATTTATGTATATAAATCCACCATATTTATTGAATACTAGGGCAGAAAACAATATAAACACGAAATGACAAAAGTTGACCACATTGATTTGTTAAAAGTCATATTAAAAAGTAATGCAAAAACAATGATCAGTGGTTATACCAATGAACTATATAATTCCTTTTTAAAAGACTGGTATCGAATTGAATTTGATTCTTGTGCTGAATTTGGTAAAAAGAGAATCGAGGTTATTTAGTGGAATTATCCAATTGATGAACAATGAAATTATTTTAGGAGGAATAGAAAATAAAAAAAGACTAATCATAGTCTTAAAAAACGTTTCCTTTCTTAGTGAGTTTCATTTTCTGTTTATCTGTATTTTGATTGTAATTAGCTAAATAACCTATTAACCTTTTTCGGATTATTAGATCTCGAAATAACAATGCAGAGAATGCAAATGCAAAAAGTAATGCAATAGTTAGAATCATTTCTAGTAAAGTGGTTGAAATACTAGTTTGTATTAAATTATTGAGAAAAAGAAAAATTGGTACAAAAATCAAAACCGTTAAACAAACTATAACAAAGTAATCAACTTTATTTATAGCGATTCTGCTTTTTTTACCACAATGAGGGCATTCCTTATTTCCCTTGACTTTCTTAACGCGATTTTTCACATAGCTTAAAGCAATGTGATTACCACAATGGGGACATGTGAAGTATAATTCATCATTATTTAAATCAGACATATGATATCTCCTTATATGCAAGAATTATAGCATAATAGAAATAAAGAAAGTAGAGGAATAGGAAAAGAAAAGGATATTAGAAAAAGTAAATGGTGGTTAGGATGTTCTTAAAATAAAGCTTGATAGTAGAGGTTGGACAAAATAGGTTGCATATGCACATATAGAGAATAAAGCTCCATATGTCTACAGAGGAAGCTTTAATTACTTTGAAAACAAATGCTGGAAAATATATGGATAAATGGCTATGTTATGTTTTAATATATGAAGTAAAAGACTAAAAAGACTTACTCTCATAATTGTTGAGGGTAGTTTTTTTTGAATGTTCAATATATTCTTGTTTTTTGGATTAATAATACCGTATAATTAATATGCATAATACAAAAAGAAAGGATATAATATTATGAAAAAAAGAATAATGATTATGTTTTCTGCTTTTTTGGTTTTTACATTAGTGCTTACAATGAATAGTGCTACTTTGAGCGCAAGTAACCAAAATGTTTATGAATTCGCAGGGGGAAAGTTTACTCTGGAACGGTTTGATATAGTTGAAACTGATACAGAAATAATTGTGACTGAAATAGCAAAATTAGAAGTAGAAGACGGTTTGGAAATTGGAGAAAGATTCAATTTTCTTAGTGGATATTTGCCCAAAAATGGATTATTCACTCAAAGGATGCCGAGAATTACACTAATATACAATGATATAATTGTCCTGGATTGTGACAACACAAATACGTATGTTAATAAGCTTTATGATTATGGTTACTCTAATGGTGCAGCAATAAATGGTAATGTGGAGAGCTATGGATGGTGTTTAAATAGAGATGGAAAATTAAAATCTGGAATATATAAAAAAACATATACTTATAGCAAAGATTATTTTAGTAGGAATCAATTTGATAATTTAGTATCATGTGTTTCAAATGGCTTTGATGTGGTAAAAACAGAAGGAATTAAATACACTTCTCCAAACGCAGGTAGCTTTACACCAGATATGACAATCAATCATGTCAATGGAGATACTTATACAGGTGAACAACCATATATAACTAGTGTTAATTATGATAAAGATTTATTTAGTAATGTATTGATTGATGGTGAAGTGGTAGATTCATCAAACTATGAAGTTACATTGGGAAGTACAGTGGTAACTTTTAAGGATGAATATATGAAATCATTACCTTATGGGGAACATAATATAGCAATTCAATATTCAAATGGTTTAGCAGCAGAAGGAGCATTCAACATGAATTATATAGTTCCAAAGCCTGCACCAACTCCAACACCTAATAAAGCATCAGGAAAAGATGCTCCAGAAACTAATGATACATCAAATGCAAAACTTATGATTTCGTTGTTATTAGTAGCAGGGTTGATTAGTATAAATACTATAAAAAGAAAAATAGAACAATAATAAAAGCTACTCATTCGTAGCTTTTTTATTTACTTCCTTTTAAAAGCCCTACTGTATGATCTCCTTTAGGTTTTACTCCACTTAGTTTTCCAAAAATTCCATCAATTTGCAGATTTTTCCATAGGCGCTACCAAATGTCACGTTTCACCGACTATTTTTACACAAATGTATAAAAAGATGATATATTATAACTATTAAATGATAGATGTAGCCATATAGGATTTGATAAAAAGAAAAGAAGGAAAAAATGAAAAAACTTAAAATTAATTCATACTCAAAAAAAGATATTCAGGAGGCACAGCAACTTATGTTGTAACTTTAACTAGATCTGCTATGGGAAGTATCCAGATAAAGTAGATTATACTTTTACTTATAAAACAACGGATAGCGGAACTCCATTCTCTGTAGGTGGAGACAATGACTCAAATATACTTGTTACAGTAAGCGAGGGTGAGCCATATGATATTGTAGAATTTGGTGTTCCACAAAGTAACATGATATTGGAATAGAATAGAAATAGTAATAGAATTTTGAAAAGAGGAATATTTATGAAAAATCAGAAATTTTCAAATAAAATGAATCAATTGAATAATGATAATAAGTCTTATGCACTTGGCAGATTACTAATTACATTAGGGATCATCATAGTAATTTTTATCATATGGTTGTTTACTAATTAGAGAATATTTTAGGATTTCTTTTCTATATATTATGTATACTATTGAGGTGATAATATATACGATATATTGATAGACTTGAGCGATGGCAATATATCATATGAAGAGGCGTTTGAAATCATTATTGATGCGATTTGTTTTGACGACATTTATGTGATAAAACATGATAAAAATTTAGAAATTAACAATTCTATTAGATAAATAAAAAAAGTGTTTAAACCTTTAAATTAAGGATTAAGCACTATTTTTTCAAATGGTGGTCCCGGTCGGAATCGAACCAACGACACAAGGATTTTCAGTCCTTTGCTCTACCGACTGAGCTACGGGACCATTTGGTTGCGGGGACAGGATTTGAACCTGCGACCTCCGGGTTATGAGCCCGACGAGCTACCGAACTGCTCTACCCCGCGATAAATGGTATACTAAATTTTAAGAATGGCGGAGGAACTGGGATTCGAACCCAGGCGCCAGTTTCCCGACCTACCGGTTTTCAAGACCGGACCCTTCAGCCACTTGGGTATTCCTCCAAATAGATTCTTTTTTTAAATGGTGGACCCTACAGGACTCGAACCTGTGACCCACCGGTTATGAGCCGGATGCTCTGACCAACTGAGCTAAGGGTCCAGCTTAAGCATTAAATAAAATGGTGGCTGAAGTGAGACTCGAACTCACGACCTTCCGGGTATGAACCGGATGCTCTAGCCAGCTAAGCTACCCAGCCAAAATTTTAATGGTCGGGAAGACAGGATTCGAACCTGCGACCCCCTGGTCCCAAACCAGGTGCACTACCAAGCTGTGCTACTTCCCGAATACTCTAAATAAATAAATGGCGCGCCCAGCAGAAATCGAATCCACAACCTTCTGATCCGTAGTCAGACGCTCTATCCAGTTGAGCTATGGGCGCATTAATAACATGCTCTTTACAGCGCTTTATCATAATATCAAACTTCCATGTGCTTTGCAAGTCTTTTTTCGATAAAAACAAGGAAAATTATACTTCTTTCATTGATATTTTTGCTTTCTTCAATTACACTTAAAAGCAGAGGATGATATATGAAACATGTATTTATAATTAACCCAATTGCAGGGAAGCGTAATCAAAGCGTTGCATTGAGTGGTGAAATTAAAAAAGTTTTTAAAGATTGTGAATATTATATTGAATTAACTAAGCAAGAACATCATGCTACAGAGATTGCAAAGCAATACGCCTCTGAAGGTGAGGATGTTCGTTTTTATGCTTGTGGCGGAGATGGAACACTTCACGAAGTGTTAAATGGAATGTACGAGTATCCAAATGCAAGTTTAGCTATTATTCCAATCGGGACAGGAAATGATTTTATAAAATATTTTGATGCATATACACATGAAGATTTTTTAGATTTAAAAGCTATTAAAGATGGGTATTTGATGAAAAGTGACCTTTTGAAATGTAATAAGCGTGTATGTATGAATATTGCTTCAGTAGGGTTTGATGCTCAAGTTGTACAAAAGGTTGCAAAATTCAAGCGAGTTCCTTTCGTTAATGGGAAAATGGCATATCTTTTAGCTGTATTCAATAGTTTTTTTTCTTCTATGAAATTTAAGCACAGTTTGCAAATTGATGATGAATATATACCAGAACAAAACTATATATTTGTTGTGGCTGCGAATGGACGCTATTATGGTGGTGGATTCAATCCCACCCCAGATGCAACGATTGATGATGGATGTATGGATGTATTAACCATTACTTCATTGCCCCGTTATCGAGTTATGGGGTTAATTAGTACTTATAAGGCTGGCGAACATATGAAATATGATTTTGCTTATCATCGACAATGTAAGAAAATAAAAATTATAGGAGAGAAAGCCGTTGCATTAAATATGGATGGGGAAACGACATTGGAAAAAGATCCTGAAATTTATGTAATACCAAAAGCTTTGAATCTTATATTACCAAAAAAATAATATCCGCAAGGATATTATTTTCGTATTGTTCCATCTCCATATACAAGATATTTATAGGATGTTAATGCGGTTAGTCCCATAGGACCACGGGCATGAATTTTTTGTGTAGAGATTCCAATTTCTGCTCCAAAACCAAACTCTTCACCATCTGAGAAACGACTAGAAGCATTTTCGTACACAACTGCACTATCTACTTGATTCAAGAATTTTTCTGCACGCTTCTTATCTTCCGTAATAATAACATCGGAATGATGTGTTCCATAATGATTAATATGTGAGATAGCGTCGTCTAATGAAGAAACAACTTTCACAGATATTTCCATAGCAAGATACTCTTTTCCATAATCTTCTTCATCTGCTAGTAAAATACTATCGTCATATGAAGTAGTTAAAGCATCTCCATGAATTAACACCTGATTTGCTTTTAAGTTCTCAATTAACAGTGGTAAAAAGTTAGCTTGTATATCGTTGTGAACTAAAACACTTTCACAGGTATTACAAACACTGATTCGTTGACACTTTGCATTGATAATAATATCAATTGCTTTTTTGAAGTCAGCATCTTTGTCAACATATACATGACAATTTCCAGTTCCTGTTTCAATAATAGGAACACTTGCATTTTCAACTGTTGCTTTGATAAGGTTTGCTCCACCTCGAGGAATTAGCAAATTTAAATATTCTATTAATTTCATAAAAGCAACAGCACTTTCTCTTGATGTATCTTCTAGCAGTTCAATAAAATGTTCATTGTAGCCTGCTTTTATGATACCTTCCTTCATAGCTTGGACTAAAGCTTTATTAGAATGTATGGTATCTTTACTACCGCGTAAAAAACAAACATTTCCAGCTTTTAAACAAAGTGTCGCAGCATCTACACTAACATTAGGTCGTGCTTCGTAAATCATTCCTATAACACCAATTGGGACACTTTTTTTGATAATCTTTAAATCATTTCTTTGCCATTCGTCCAATATAACATTGCAAGGGTCTGGTAAGGAAATAACTTGCTTAACACCAGCGATGATAGCATCCATACGTGATGGAGTCAGGGTTAAACGATCAATAAATGAAATTGGTTTCTTATTTAGTTCTGCTTGTTCAATATCTTTTTTATTAGCTTCTAAAATTGTACTTGTATGTATTTTTAAGCTTTGAGCAATTGCATCTAAAAGATTGTTCTTACTTTGTTCATCTAAATTCATTAATTCATAAGAAGCATCTTTACAAGCTTTTCCTTTACATATTAATTCACTCATTTTATACCTCCTTTTTAAATAGTGTACCTACTTTTTTGTTTTCAATAACATCATAGATAACATTTAAGTCTTTACTGTTACAAATTACCATATCACATCCAGCACTTGTAGCAATTTTTGCTGCTGCTAATTTTGTAATCATACCACCAGTACCAACTTTATTTGTAGTGTCTTCAGCCATATCTTCAATCTCTTTAGTTACCTTTTCAACTATTGGGATAAGTTTAGCATCAGGATAACAACTTGGATTTTTATCATAAAGACCATCGATATCACTTAAAACAATCAACATTTCTGCGTTAATTAGCTGTGCAGTGATTGCTCCCAAGGTATCATTGTCTCCATATACAAGTTCTTCTGTTGCTACACTATCATTTTCGTTAATAATAGGAATACTACGATATTGTAGTAGTGTTTCCAATGTATTGGTAGCATTTTCTCTTAAGGTACTATCTACAACAACGCGTTTTGTCATTAGCATTTGTCCTACAATTTTTCCAAATTGTGAAAAAAACTTATCATATATATACATTAATTCACATTGTCCAATAGCAGCAACTGCTTGCTTGTTAAATAAAGTTGAGGGGGCTGAGGTCATTTGCATTTTTCCCATACCAGCAGCAACGGATCCGCTGCTAACTAGGATTACTTCCATACCTTGATTACTCAAGTCACTAATAATCTTTGTGAGTTCTTCAATTTTTCTTAGGTTCAACAAACCATTCTCATAAGCAATGGTACTGGAACCAACTTTAATTACAATTCTTTTCATAATAAGTTCACCTCAACTATAATTTTAACCATTATACCGTAAGATATAAGGAATAACAACGAAAACTAAAAATTCATAGAATCATACTATATATAGGAAAGAAAATATTTAATTATTTCTTATATATTGATGATTTGTGACAATTCATGAAACACTTATAACAAATAATATTTATTTTGGTAAAAAAGGCGTATAGTATAATCATAAATAATCATCTATTATTTGAGGGCGTAAATGATAATGAGTATTTCATGAAGGACATTATTTTAAGACAGGTTAGGCTTCGTTGAATTTTTTTATAAATTATTATATTTAATAAACTGAAACTACAGTTTATTTTAATTTTTTTAAAAGTAATAAAAACAAAATGAACTTATTCACTGTAATTTACGACTATAAATTGAGAGGGTGTGTATCCAAGGAAGATAGTGGCGTATGTATTATGGGATAAGTTCGTTTTTTTAGTATATTAAAGTATTTATAATAACAAAGTTATCAGGTTATTATGAAAATAGCATATTTCTTATATTGGGAGCAAGAGGAGAAAAGACATGGATATATTGACAGGGGCTAACATATTTTCGTTTAATGTAATAATTGCAATTTTATCATTTGTAATCGCAGTATTAATAATTACGTATATCATACGTAAGATTCTTTTATATCAATTGAAAAAGGAAATCGAATTAGCAGTAGATGTGTATGAAACTCTTTATCAAGAAGTAAATAGTAGTGAATGGGAATATTTGTCAAACTTAGCGAAACATGATAAGCAAATAGACATGTTGCTTGAACAAAGTAATATGCATGATAATTATAATAGGTTATCTGAAGATTTAAGAGCTTGTAAGTTGTTACTTAATGATTTTAATGCACAAAACCTAGGAGATATGGATCGAAGAACAGTAAACTCTACGTTAACATTTATCAATGGATTGATGGATAATATGGAAGATACGATTTCAGATTTTTATCATGCTTGTATCCAGCAAACACAGTCTTTAAAATTAGATTCTAAAGTAGATGTGATTCAAAAACATGAGCAAGTGGAACCAAAACGTCAACCAGTACAACAAAGCGTAAAATCTTTAAATAAAGAAATAGTGAAACCAAAAACTAGCAATGAAGAACCAAAGCCTAAAGTTGATCAACGACCAAATATAATAATGCAGGATTTAAAAGGAAATGAAGGTGTTTCAATAATTTCATCACAAACAAAGATAGATGGAAATATTATTGCGAAAGAAGAAGTAATGATACTAGGAAAGGTAAATGGATCTGTAAAATCAGAAAAATATATAGAAATTGATGCAGATGCGCAAATCAAGGGAAAACTTATTGCTCCTATGGTGCATATAAAAAGTGGTAGTTTACTTTGTGATATTTTAGCTTCAAAACAAATATTTATATCGGAAAAGGGATATATAAAAGGAAATATTGAAACGCAAGACATTGTAGTTGCTGGAACTATTGAAGGGAATATGAAGACAAGTAGTTTAAATGTAAATGAAAGTGCAAAGATTTTTGGTGATATTTATACCAATGTAATTGAAATAGAAAAAGGTGCACAAATCAGTGGGGAATTTACGATGACTCAAGAAGCATAATGCAAAGAATAGAATAAAGCGAATAAGATATAAGGATAGTTACATATGTATATAGAAGATGTCAGTAGAATATTTTATAAATAATAAGGGGGACAATATGGAAACTAAAAGAATAAGTCATGAAGTCATTCAAGCATTCAAAGATGGAAGTGAAGAAGCGTTTGCGAAAATTTATGATCACTATTTTAATCGAGTGTTGTTTTTTGCTTATAATCATTTGAGTGATACGGATTTAGCACAAGATGTGGTGCAAAATACTTTTCTCTCTGTATATCGAGGTATTAGCAAATTGCAACACCTTGAAGCTTTTCATGCTTGGATTATGCGAATTGCATATTGTGAGTGTCAGAATATATATAGAAAGAATAAAATCAAAACCGTTGATTTGCCAGAGTATATGGACATTGATGCTCTAGAGGATAATAAGAGTGATACAATTGATGAACAGATGGAGGATAAGGTTCTTCAAGATATTGTTTCTAAAGAAATAAAAATGATGAATAATAAGATAAAAGATGTTGCCATTCTTAAATATTTAGAGGGATTAAGTGAGAAGGAGATATCAGGAATTTTAAGAATTCCTAAAGGAACTGTTAAAAGTAGAACATATAAAGCTAAGGTTATTCTTCAAGATAGTTTAAAGAAAAATGGAATAACTCCAGGTACATATAAAACATATGGTTTTTCAATTCCTACTATTTTTGTTTCTGCTTGTTACTACATGCAAACGCAAATACCTACTGTACAGCCAGATTACACAACGATTGTGAACACTGCAAAAGGAATTGGTGGTGGAATAGGATTAGCAACTGGAATTAGTGCAGTTAATGGTTCAACAGCTAAAATTGGCGGATCTATGGCAAAACGATTAATTACAGGAGGAGTTGTTGCCACAATTACAATTTCTGGAGGTCTTTTATTGAATAGAGCCCCAACTGTTGCAGTCGGAGTGAATCCAGTTCATCTAGATAAAAAAGCTCCTGCTGTTGCACCAGAGAAGTGTCAAATACAAGATGTTATCTATAGTGAAGAATTTACAAATCAACTTGTACATGTAGAAGTGAAAGTAACCAATGATAACTACGATGAGATATTAATTAATGGTGTACAAACTCAAGAGATTCATGAAAATGGGGATTATGTAATCCAAATTATGTTTGAAGGAAACGTTGTAGATGAAAGAGTTATTTCGATAAACAATATTGATAGAACACCAACGGAATATCTTGGCTATTCTGCTGATGGAAACGTATATACAGTTTATTTAAATGATACCCAATCGAAAATAAATCCAGCCATGATTAAATATTATAAAAATGGACAATTGAATACGAACTTTACTTTTAATCAAGAAACGCAAACCATTCATTTTAATTATGAAGATTATACGGAAAATATTTTTGAAATACATGATAACGCAGGAAACGTAGTGGATGTTACAGTTGTTTCTAAATATTTGAAATAATTTCGAACCTTTTAAAATGAAGTAGCGACTTTAATACTGAGATGGATTAAAAATTCCATTGAGTATTGTAAGGATGGAGGAAAAAATGGTCAAAAGAGAAAAGAAAAAAGGAAACTTAACATCTTATTTCTACAAACTTTTTGTTGTGTTCTTGGCAGCATTTATGATGCTTACAAGTTTACCAACAGAAATATTTGCGAGTGCTAATGAGACATCTTCGCAAACAGTTGAAAAAACAGATGCTAGTGTTTCTAATTCAAATGAAAGCAATTTGAATGAAACAACGAATCTTCATGATGAAGATTCTAATGGTAATTTATGGCTTAGCTTTATGCGAAGTCCGCTTAAACCTAGAGGAAATGGAGATGCTCCCGATTATGGGCAAGTATCTGCAGTTCGTTTTACACAAGCCGATCAAGGATTGTTGAGTGGACTTGCATTAGATACCAATGGAAAAGTATGGACATGGGGATATAATGAACATGGTATCCAAGGGTGTGGCTATACTGCTACTGGTATGTATAATGGTGGTATGAAACGTATCCCATACTTTACAGAAAACGATATTAATATTGTTTCTATTGAAAGTGGATATTATACTGCATATGCAATTGATGATAAAGGTCAAGTATATGTATGGGGACGTGGAATTGAAGGTCAGATGGGAGATGGTTCAAACCGTAGTGTTAACCAAACTCCAAAACCAATCGCAGCATTATCAGGTGTTAAAATTAGAAAAATAGTAACTGGTATTGAAGCGGCATCTCATACGTACGCAATGGCTGAAGATGGTCGTATTTTTGCATGGGGATATGCAGATAACAATAGAATTCCAAATAGTGGTGTTTATGTTACTACACCAAAAGAAATGACAAGTTTAAATGGGTTAAATATTGTTGATATATCATTAGGTGATGCACACTGTATGTTCCTTAGCAAAGATGGAAAAGTGTACACACAAGGATATGGTTATCAAGGTCGACTTGGACATGGAAACACAACAAATGTGAATTATCCTAAAGAAGTTGAATGGTTTGCAAATAACAATAAAAAAGTTGTGCAAATTTCAGCTTCAACAAATTCAAGTTTAGCCCTTACTGAAGATGGTAAAATTTACCAATGGGGTCATATAGCAACAAGTGTTGGTGGATTTACAACAATGTTAACACCTACAGAAGTAGGTATAGATTTAACAAGTAATCCATATGGATATACACCAGAGTGGCAAAAAATTATCTGTGGGCGTTATACAAGCTATGTAATTGATACACATGGTCGTGTTTGGAGTTGGGGATCAAATGTTTTCTATTCTTTTTCAACCGATGGACCGATGGCACCAGCAAATGTTGGAGCAGGAAATCCAGATCCAACTAGATATGGGAAATTACATGAAGTTCGTTTAAAAGCGACAATGCAACCTCTTACCATGGGTGATGGAGATACTCAAGAATATATTCAAGCAGTAAAGGGACCAGTTTTTTCAAATTGGCCTACAAGCGGTGCTTATGGTACATACATGAATGAAACGATAAATACATATCGTTGGTGGGGGAATTTCTCTGATATAGCAAATGGAATGCATCCTACAATTTATGATAAAAAATATTGTAAAACCGTTGGGGAGTTTTCAAATAATAATCCAACAACTTTAGCTGCGTTAGCAACAGCGCATTCAAAAGTGTATCTAGTGGATGAGAAGGACAGAAGACTAGTATATGTAGTTAGAAAAGATGGAGCTAGTACAATTTCGGGAAACTATTATGTAGCTGAAGATAGTTATACTGGGACTTGGTTGGTAGACAATCGTTCAACATATGATCTTCCATCAGGAGTAACAGAAGAAACAAGTGTTCCAGCAATTAAAGAAAAAGAAAAAGGTTGGATTGGTCTTGCAGTCGACTTAGAAACTCATAATTGGACTGGACATAATATGAAACAAACTCCTTATATGATAGATATTAGTACATATCAATCTTCAAGTTTATATGTTGATGCTTCAGGTAACTTGTACAAAACAACGTATGATGGCGCCGGAGCTATTGCTTGGGGTTGGGATAATGAACTTTATGATTTACATACAGGAAGTGTTAGACCAGGAGAAGGATTATATAATAAGTATAATCATGAGTTAGTATTTATGAGAGGTGCACCAATGGTAACGCCTGTAGATGTTACCATTCAAAAGAGTACATCAAAAATTTACCAAACAGAGGGTAATACAAAAAGTGATAAAGTAACTGTAAAAGCAGATATTCCAGCAGCATATGTAGATGAAGATATGAATATTAAATTTACATCGGATTTACGAGATGTAAAATATGTATTTGTTCCATATGATAAATCAAATCCAGATTTTAATATTGCTGATGATGAATTGACAATTGATCAATTTAATGCAATGTATAATAATTCCGCATATACGAAGAAAGCAGATTTATTAGACGACACGATCAGTGGTGGTGATGATGGTAAAGAATGGAAAGATGAAATAGAAATAACTGAGAATGGTAGAATTTATGTGTTAACAGTAGATAATGCTTATGGTAAAGTTACAAATACTTTAAAAGCATATACTGCAGATAACTTCTATACACCAGCAGTTATTGAACATGTTGGAAATGGATATGTAGATGGAAAAATCTATGAAGAAATTTATGCTCCAACAAGTGAAAATGTTACTAAGACAAAAGAGGGAACAGATACTTCGGATGTATATGGAGTGCCTTTAGATGCTAAAGGAAATGTAATTGAAAACCCTACTTTTGGATATGATAAAGTGAAAGTCGAAAAATATGATGTTCTTCCAAATGGTGAAGATAAATATTGGTTATTTAGTACACCACAAGATGGCTCATTATCATTGACATTGGATGATAAAAAATATGTTGATGAAGATTTTACACATGAGTTTAAATACGAAAGAAATCCATCAGGATGGATAACAATTAGTTATGAAGGAAAAGATATAGATTCAGGTCTAGCTTTACCTGCATTTAGTATGGATCCAAATCCTGAGATTGTAAAAATTGATAAAGAATTAACTAGAACTCCTCCAGAAATTTCAGATTATGAGATATTAGGATACAATGTAAATACAGATAAGACAATCTATAATTTAGACAGTTCTGGCGACCTTGTGTATACGCCTACTGAAGATACAGTAATTACATTCTTATATGGAACATGGAGCGAAAATAGTGAAAAAACAGTTGTAGATAAAAATGGAGATGGATATGCATCTCCTGGAGAAGAATTAACGTATACTCTAACTTATGAAAATGAAGGTAGTGGATCAGCAAAAAATGTTCTTATCCAAGATGAATTAAAAACCGTATTACCATATGTAGAGGATCCAAAAGCAGGATCTGTTACAGTTAATAATAATGGTGCTATTACAACACACACAGTGCAAGATTTAATTGATGGAATCCCTATTGATAAAATTGCTGGGAAAACAAAAGTTACTGTTGTATTCAAGGTAAAAGTAAAAGCAGACTTAGATGTAGATACAGTAAAAGAAATTGTGAATAAATCAACAGTTGGTGAAAGCATTATTCTAACAGGAAAAGCAGAACTACAATCAGCTAAGAAAGTAGTGGATGCAAGTGGAGATGGAGTAGCATCACCAGGAGAAAAACTGACATATACAATTATCTCGAAAAACAATGGACCAGCAGATGCAAGCGATTTATTGGTAAAAGATGAAATGACTGGAGTGGTAGGACACATTAACGAAACACCATCAGCAGTAAACATCAACGTGACAATAGATGGAGCACCAGTAGGAAATTATACATTACAAGACTTGATTGATGGAATCACAATTGACAAGTTAGCGAAAGATAAGACATTGAGTGTAAGTTTCGCAGTAACAGTAAAAGATGATTTAGATGTAAGTAAAGTAAACAAGATAGCGAACACAGCAACAGTTGGAGATACAAAACCAACGATTGAAATTCCAACGGGAAAAGTTGAACTTTCTACAAGCAAAACAGTAAGTGATGCAAGTGGCGATAATATTGCAGCTCCTGGAGAAGAATTGACATATGTGATTACCGCTAAAAACTCAGGTGCAGCTACGTCAAGCGAATTAACACTAAAAGATGAACTAACAAATGTGTTAGGAAATGTAGACGAGAGTGCGGCAAGCATCGTAGTAACAGTGAAGAGTGACAAGGATGCAACTAAGAATGGAACAGTAAGTGGAAGTGAGTTAGTAACAGGATTGAAATACAAGTTACAAGCAAATGAAACACTGACATTGACATTCAAAGTAAATGTAAAAGCAGACTTAGATACAACGAAAGTTAAGAAGATAGCGAATAAAGCTACCATTGGAGATCAAAGTCCAACTGCAGAAATTCCAACCGGAATAAGTGATCTTACATCAGCAGTGAAGAGTGTAAGTGACGCAAATGGGGATGGATATGCATCACCAGGCGAAGAATTGACATACACAATAACAGCTACAAATGAAGGAACAGT
>NZ_JAQFIQ010000022.1 GCF_029504745.1 Breznakia sp. PF5-3
TTTCAAGCACTAGCAACAAGATTTTTATAGAGGATTCACCTCTGAAGCAAGACAATTGCACTTTTTTGATAGATTATAGTTAATTTTATTTAGCTGTTGACATCTAATAGTTTGTCTTCTTAATCTAAATCTGTACCATTCGAACCAATAACCTTTTTATACCAATTAAAGGAATCTTTACGAATTCGTTTACATTCTTTAGGATCTTCATCCGTTCTATCCACATAAATCAATCCATATCGTTTTTTATAACCATTGCTCGTAGAGAGTAAATCAAGTGCTGACCAAGGCATATATCCAACAATTTCAACACCTAAATCCATTGCTCTTTTTGTTGCTTTAATATGCTCTCTCAAATAGTCAATACGATAATCATCATGAATTTTTCCATCAGCTGTTAATTCATCATGTGCTCCCATTCCATTTTCTGTAATCATAAATGGAACTTTATATCTTGTATATAAATCACGGTATACATATTCTAACCCTATTGGATCAATCGCCCAATCCCAATCGGTTGTATCTAGATGTGGGTTCTTACAAATCTGATAGAATCCTGGATGTGTTTCATACCCCTCCATTTCACCTTTTTTACCTGTAAGGTTATAACCTGCCCATCTTCGCTCTGCTTTTTCTGGGCATGCCTTTGCACAATCACTATTGTAGTAATTGATAGCAAAGAAATCCGATAGATTTGCCGCAATAAGCTCCATGTCACCATCTTCAATGGTAGGAGCTAGTCCTGCCTTTTCTAAGTATGTAGCTGCTGCTACATTATAGTAACCTTTAAAATATATATCTAAATAATATGAATTCTTTAAATCATGTGCATTCAATGCTGCCATCATATCCTCTGGCTTACACGTAAGCGGATATACAGGAGCATATCCTAATGCAGGACCTGCTACACCACCTGGAACAAGTTCATGCACCCATTTCACTGCTAATGCTTGCGCTAAGTTCATGTGGTGATTTATTTGATAACGCAATTGATTGTTTTTAGCTTGTTCTTCTGTGATATAACACTTTTGCGTCCAATATTGAACAATGATACTTTGCTCATTAATTGTAATCCAATACTTCACATCATCTTTAAATTCATTGATTACATATTTCGCAAAATATTCAAAATCCGCAACAACATCTCTAGAAATCCAACCACCATATTTATCAACTAAAGCCATCGGCAAATCATAGTGATATAACGTTACTAGTGGTTCAATTCCATTTGCTTTACATTCCTGAATGAGATTGCGATAAAATTGTATCCCTTGCTCATTCACTTCTCCTACACCGTCTGGAAAGATTCTAGCCCATGCAATTGAAAAGCGATAACTAGTAAATCCCATTTCTTTAAACAATGCAATATCTTCTTTATATTTATGATAGTGATCACTTGCTACACTAGCATCAGCGAATCCATATCGATCTGATCTTTCTTTATTTATTACATCTTGTTGTGAGAGGCCTTTACCGTCCTCTAATGCAGCACCTTCTACTTGATATGCACTTGTAGCAGCGCCCCATAGAAAATCTTTTGGAAATTGTTCCATTTCTCTTACCTCCTAATTTTTAAATTCTTTATACAATACCTCAGCAACTTCTACCATTTGCTTGGCAATTTTCTCTTCTGACATTATAGTCATTAATGTATCTTGAGCATGGTTAAATAATAAGCTCGCTTCATATGTCTTCCCACTTGTTTCATTTTGAATGATTTGTGTTTGTGCAACATGAGCTTGTCTTATACATTCCTCTGCTTCTATCAATACTTCTTTTGCTTTCATAAAGTTAAACTCTTTCACTTCATCCAAAGCTTTTTCTATTTTAAGTCTGGCATCACCTGCATGAAGTATTATTTGCATTGCAACTTCAACCAATTCATTTTCATTAATAAAATCAGACATATAAAATTATCCTTTCTATTCCTTATCTGCTAACGCTTCAACTCTTTCTTTCTCTAAACATTCTTTTTCATACACCTTGAAGAATGGATACCAAATAAACAGATAAATTACAAACAATACAACAGCCCATATAATTCCTCTAAAATCTTGTGTAATCATCACCGTTGAAATTGGTACTGGTACTTGTCCTACTTGATTTAAAGTAGCTGGTATATTTAACCATCCCAAACTCATAACAAGGTATACAATGGTTGGACCTACAATTCCATTGATCCACATTGGTAACATCAATATTGGATTAAACACAACTGGGGCACCAAACATAATTGGCTCATTAATATTGAAAATAGATGGACCAATGAAGATTCTACCCATAGTCTTTAAATTTTTTGATTTCGAGAACATCATTAAGATATTAAGTCCTAAGGTTGCTCCCATACCCCCCATGGTGATTAATGCTGCTGTAAACACGGTTTCACTAGTTGCGATATTCGTTGCTATTCCACCTGCTGCTACAGCATCAATGTTTGCTTGAATACCAGCTAAATAAATTGGTGTTGCAACAGCTCCAAACAGCCAAGAAGAAACTCCCATTGAATATAAAACAACTGGGATAAAACACAATAATACAAAACCCGGTAATGTTTGACCAAAATCTGCTAGTGGACTAAACACGGATAAAATCGCTTCAAAAATATCAATTTCTAAATGTACTGTAATAATCATTGAAATTCCTAAACACAATACTGTAGGTATAATATAATTTATCCATCCAGAAACAAAATCTGGAATTGATGTTGAACTATCTAAGAATTTTAATTTTGACCACAAGTTAAATATAATTGATGTAAATAACCCTGCAATCAATCCTGCTGCAATTCCTGTTGCTCCTAATCTTCCACCAGGAATAATAAAGTTATATGCTTCATCTGTTGTTGGCATTACAAACATTAAGAATACTGCAATTGCAACCAATCCACAATTTGTCGTATAGAAAGGTTTCCCTAATTTTTCCATTACTTGTTGTCCAACAACAAATGCAAGTGTTAATGATATGATACCAAAACTGTAATCAGCAATTGGTCCTAAATCTGGTAATGCTGGTATATAAGATCTAAATACGTTATAAAAATAAATCAATGATCCCGTTAAGATAAACGGAATAACCTTTTGCATTGAACTTGATACCGCAGAAATCCAAGGACGTCCACATATTTCGTTCATTTTTGGTGCAAATGAATTTGCTAACCAATCCATAAATTTTTTCATATAATTCTCCTTATTTATTTGAACATAAATTTTGCTTTTCTACGTTTATTTCATGTATAATATAGTAGAAAGATATACACATTAATTTCTTTCAGTTGAGTTAAGTCTGACCACTTAACTCTTTTATTTTGCATCATTAATTGTTTCCAATGCTAACTTAAGTAGCTCATCGCCTCTTAGTTGTGAATATACAACCTGTGGAATTACCACTACTGGCACATTATAGGGCGAAGCCATATTTTCAAACTTTTCCAATTCATTTCCATAATGTGGTCCAATCATTAATACATCGATAGAGCTCATATAACTTGCTATATCAGCAATACTCCGTGCTTCTACCGAAACTGAAATACCTTCTTTTTTTGCTGCTTGTCTAGTTTTTTGAGCCAAAAAACCACTCGACATCCCTGCTCCACAGCACAACAATATTTTTTTAGTCTCCACTCGTTCACCTCCTTTGGTTTTCTTATGATTTCATTATCTTCGTTTTTTTCATCCTCATCAACTTAACTTTTGCACGGGGTAGTGCAAAAGTTAAATTGTCAGTCTTTCTTTCTTCCACTATAATAGAAGAAAAGAACACATTATAATTAGGGGTTTATTATTATGAAGAAAAAACACATTGAATTAATAAACTATTTGTGTGAGCAAACGCGACCGACAACAAGCAAAGAATTATCCAATGCCCTTGGTGTTTCAGTCCGTTCAATAAAAAACTATGTAAACACATTAAATATTCAAGCAAACGAAAAAATAATTTTATCTTCCAACACAGGTTATACCATTCACAAAAGTATCGCTCTAAAGTTATTAGACCATCAAGATACCCAGATTCCACAAACCAGTGAAGAAAGAGCTTTTTATATTGTGAAACAAATTCTTGTTGCACACACATCACATTTAGATCTTTATGAACTGTGTGAAAGTCTTTATGTAAGTTATTCCACACTAAAAGCAGATATCGCCAAAATGAACAAAGCGTTTTCTAACTTTCATATTGAATTCGTTTGCGAAAATGATACATTAAAAATTATTGGAAGCGAAAAAAACAAACGTAAACTTGTAAGTTATGTTATTTATGAAGAAACTAATAATAAATTCATGAATGCAGATATTATTAAAGATAGTTTCCAAGATATGCCAATTGATAAAATAAACAATGTCATCACTAAAACATTCAACAAATATAATTACTATATCAATGATTTCGCAAACATAAACTTACTTTTGCATATTGTGATTATCATTGATCGAATCAAAGAAGGGAATATCGTTAATCAAAAAAATGCTGACTTTGTTATTGAAGATGAAAACGAACATTCTTTAGTCTTTGAATTATGTGCTTTATTAGAAAAAGAATTTGATATTAAATTTAATAAAAGTGAACAATATGAAATATATATGCTTTTCAAAACCAATGCTAATTATTCATTGCCGTCAAGTCAAGATACACTACGAAAAATTGTTGGATCTGATATCATTCATTTAGCGAATGATATTATTGAAAAAGTAAATGAATATTATTATATCAATTTAGGAAACGAGAATTTCCTAACCCCCTTTACACTACATCTGAAAAACCTTATCCTGCGAGCAAAAAACGGAGCCTTTACAAAAAATCCGATGACACAAAGTATAAAAACTTCCTGTCCTACGGTATACGATATCGCAATTTATATATCTATTGAATTAATGGATCACTATAATATCCATATCAATGAGGATGAGGTTACCTTTTTAGCTCTACATATCGGTGCTGAAATTGAACGCCAAAAGACCAATGATGAAAAAGTAAAATGTATTTTATTATGTCCTGAATACATGAAGATCAGCACCCAAATATATAATCAATTATTAATTGAATTTGGAAATCAAATTGATATTATAAAAACGATTACAAGCGAAGAAGATTTAGATAAATACTCTTTTAGCATGTGTATTACAACTGTTCGTTTACAAAAGAAAATTGTTCAAGATGTTATCTTTATTCCACCATTTCTTCAACAAGTAGATAAAGTACAAATCTATGATACAATCAATAAAATATACAATAACCGTAAAAATTGGATTTTAAAAAGTAAATTTCATCAATTTTTCTCTGCTGAATTATTTTTAGCAAATTCAAACGAATCCACCAAACATGAAGTCCTTCATGTTTTATCATCAAAAATGCTTGATTTAAACTACGTTGATGAAACTTTTGAAGAAAAAGTACTCATCCGTGAGAATGCTGCTTCCACAGCCTTTGGAAACATTGCAATTCCTCATGCTATGAAAATGGAGGCGCTCAAAACTAGTGTTAGTGTTTGCATTTCTAAAAAAGGTATCCATTGGAATAATCAACTCGTAAATATTGTTCTTCTAGTTGCCATCAATAAAGCAGATAAACGAATTTTCCATGATTTATACGAAGCATTGGTAGAGTTGTTTAGCAAAGAAAAAGTTATTCAACTAGTTAAAGAATGTAATACCTTTACCGATTTTGAAAACTTGATTTTAGAAAATATTGTCACTGAATATGAAAAGACCTAAACATTTTGTTTAGGTCTCATTTTTTAGGCAACTCTAAAATAAACGAAGTTATCTGATTCTGACTCTTTGCTATAATCTTACCACCATGAGATTCAACAATATTCTTAGCGATAGCCAAACCTAACCCACTACCTCCTGTTTTGGTCTGTCTTGCCTCATCTCCACGATAGAACTTATCAAAAATTCGTTCTAACTCACTTTCACTAATCTCTACTCCTGTATTTTCAATACGCACCATTGCCTTTTCTTCATCTTCCTCAATCAAAACATTAATCTCCCCATCAAACGGTGTATAACGTATTGCATTCATCAAAACATTTTCTATGGCTCTAGCTAATTTTTCATCATCTGCAAAAACATGGGTTGATTTCTTTGCCTGAATATCAACCTTGATATTCTTAGCTTCAAAATTTGCTTGATACTCTTCTATCATCTGTTGAATTAGCATATACAAGTTTACATCTTGTTTTACAAGTTCAAGTTGTGAAATATTAAACCTCGTTATTTCAAACAATTCTTCTACTAATGTTTGAATCTTTTCAGATTTCTGTAACGCAATCTTAATAAATCGTTGCCGTTGCTCATCGCTCAATTCATTATTTTCATCAAGTAAAATTAAATACCCTAAAACCGAAGCAAGGGGTGTTCTAATATCATGGGCCAAATACACAATCAAATCATCTTTTCTTTGCTCAGCATCCTTTGCTGCATATTTCCATAATTGAATTTCTTTATTAACTTGGGTAAGCTCTTTTTCTAAATCACTTAGGTAAGAAGGCAAATGAATTTCTTCTTGTTTGTCATCCAACTGAATATTATCTTTCACAATCCCTGCAATCTCTTGCAGAGATGGTTGTATTATCCAACCTGAAAAAATCAAAAATGCTGCTAGAAAAACAAGGATATATACCTGTAATTGATAGGTAGATAAAAAATAAAAGATATCATAATAAATTTTTGGTGCATCTATTTCTGTTCTAATTACATTATCAAGATACTCTCTTATAAAAATACCAACAATTGCGCACACAATAAGTGACCCCAAACCTACGATAAACATCCGAAATAGTATTTTGGAATTCCATAATCTATATTTAGCTTTCAATTTTATAACCCACCCCCCAAATCGTTTGAATAAACTTTTTCTTTTTCTGGGTATCATTTAACTTTTTACGAATACTTTGCATATGTACCATCACTGTATTGTTATTATCAAAATATCGCTCCTTCCATACAGATTCAAAAATATTCTCACTACTCAACACCTTCCCTTGATTTTCAAAAAGCAAAACTAAAATTGAAAATTCCAAGTTTGTGAGCATAACTTCCTTCCCATATAATAAACAACGATGAGAAGCTGGAAACAATTCCAAACCATGAATCTCATAATAGCGATCTTCGCTTACTTTATCTACTTTATTGATATTTGCTCTACGTAATTGCGCATTTACTCTAGCAATTACCTCTAATGGATTAAATGGTTTAATCATGTAATCATCTGCGCCAATCATTAACCCATTTATCTTATCTTGGTCTTCATCCTTTGCTGTAAGCATGATAACAGGAAATGTATAACCAGCCTCACGAAACTTACGACACAAATCAAACCCATTGATTTTGGGCATCATAATATCTAAAATCGCTAAATCAACAGTATCCAAATCTGTTTTCAATGCTTCTTCTGGTGAATCAAACTTTTCTACTTCGTGCTGATTATTGCGCAAATACAACTCTAATAGATTTAAAATTTCTATCTCATCATCAACAATTAAAATTTTAGCCACAGTATTCTCCCTCTTTTTCATATCGTATCATAAATCGTAATTAAAATTCTTAAGTTTTTCTTAAATTTTAATATTTCTGTTAAGAAAAACTTAATTCCCTTTTATGTTCATCTTAAAAAACAAAAAGCTTATTCATGGTTGAATAGAAGAGAAAGAGGTGACAACCATGAAGAAGAATACAATATCTTCAAAATTTATATACTTGCTATTATTAAACATGATAATATTTGCAATTGCTATCCTTACTGTTTTTATCCTTCCTAAAACAGAGAATCACCCAAAGGCGAGTCCATCCATAAGTAGAAAATACCCAAAAGATTCAAAAAAGGGTCAACTAGAATCAATGATGGAAAAATATCCAGATATCGGTTATATACTAGACCATTTTGATGAATATCCCTCAGAGATTATTGATTTCTTATTAAACAATCCTGATACTTTAGATTTTGCTTTACAATATCTTAAACAAAAAGATAAGCTTGATGATAACTTATCAAGTATTGATCTTTTAAGCTTCCCTAAACTCTATCAATGGGATCCACGATGGGGATATACAAATTATGGTGATAGTATGATGGCTTTTACAGGATGTGGACCAACCGTACTATCTATGGCTGCAATACATCTTACCAAAGATATCACATATACACCTTATTATATCTCCCAATTCAGCGAGCAAAATGGCTTCTATGTTCCCTCTATAGGAACATCATGGGATTTATTCACCCAAGGAAGTAAAGCATTGGGTTTAAACTGTTCTCCTTTATCCCTTGATGAACAATATATTAACCAAGTTCTTGAAAATGGCGGGTTAGTTATATGCAGTATGCGACCTGGTGATTTCACAAATACTGGTCACTTTATTATTATCTATGGAAAAGATAAAAATGGCTATTATAAACTTCATGACCCCAATAGTAAAGAACGTTCTCAAAAGACATGGAGTTATGAAAAATTAGCTTATCAAATTAATAATTTGTGGGAAATCACTGCAAATAAAAATTGAAGATTAAAATCTTCAATTTTTTTGTGTTAATTCTTTTTCGTTTTGTTTTCGACGATACATGGCCATTAATACTAGTGCACATCCAAAGAAGATACCTGCGAAAAGAAAAGACAACTTTGCTCCAAGTGCATAGATAAACCCTGCAAACAATGCACCTACAATCATCCCTAAACTCTTCATTGCATTATAAAATCCCATTACCATACTACTATTCTCATTGTTACTATTTTTAGCACATAGATCTTGAACTAGTGGTATGTACATTGCATTAAAAGCAAAGAATATAATATTCACTAAAATAAACGGTAAAATATCATCAAATAAGAAAATCATGAACAAACAAGTACTAGCACCTAAGAAAATATACATAAGTGATTTTCTAACATCTGTATTTCTTAAAATCCATAAACAGATTGTTGTATTTGCCAATAAAGAAATAAAACCTACAACTGCTTTTAATGTTCCATTATAACTAGAATTAAAATCAAAAGCATCTTTTATATAATAATTAAAACATTGATCATAGGCAGTAGATGCTAGAGAAGTAATGAATACAATAAGAAATAAAATTACAAACAGTTTATTCATAAACTGTCTTGAATCAGAAAATGCTTTAAATGGATTTGCATCTCTAACAAATTTAAAAGTATCTTTTTGTGGTTGTTTATCATCTTCTAAAAGAAAGTAAAACATAACTCCACTAAGAATTAAAGTTCCTGCCTGTAACATAAAAGTAAACGGAATTGATATAACCCCAATAAAACCACCAATCAAATATCCAAAAGCACCAAATACAGTTGTACAAGTTGCATTCAAGGCCAAATGTTTACCTCGAATTTCTGGGTTTCCTTTATTAATTACATAAGTAAGAAAGCTTACCATGATACCTCCAACAAAAAAACCTGAAGTAAATCTTGCCATCAAAATCGTTCCTTGCTCTTGTGCCAACATGAACATAATCTGTCCAACTCCATATCCACAACAACAAATCAGCAAGGTTTTTCTACTACTAATCCGATTTACCATCTTTGCCCAAAACGGTGAAAACAAGAAATTTGTAAACGCCATGCCTGCAAAAGCTACCCCAAACATATAATCGGGTAGCTGTAAGTTTTTTATCAACGTTGGTGTGATTGGATGTGCAAAGTTGGCAGCAAGACTTTCAATCGCAACAATCGCTAAAAATAGATATAATTTTTTTTCACTTATATAATTATTCATTTCTAAGTTCCACTAAAATATCCCGTAATTCTGCTGCTCTTTCAAAGTCTAATACTTTGGCAGCATCCTTCATTTCTTTTTCAATATTTGCCAACATTTTATCTTTATCCTTTTTCGATACTTTGGTTTTCTTACTTAAATATTTCGCAGTCATCTCTTTTGTTTCTAAAGAGTGTAATGCTTCATGAATTGGTTTAATAATCGTTTTTGGTGTAATACCATGTTCTTTATTATATGCAATTTGAATATCACGACGTCGTTTTGTTTCATCTAATGCATATTTCATAGATTCTGTCATATTGTCAGCATACATGATAACATGCCCATTACTATTACGTGCAGCACGTCCTATAATTTGGACTAGTGAACGTTTACTACGTAAAAAACCTTCTTTATCTGCATCTAAAATACAGATTAATGAAACCTCTGGAATATCCAATCCTTCACGAAGTAAATTAATCCCTACTAATACATCATATTTCCCTTGTCTCAATTCACGAATAATCTCTGTACGTTCAATGGTTGTAACCTCATGGTGCAACCATGCAACCTTGAAATCAAGTTGCTTTAAATGACTTGTTAGATCTTCAGCCATTCGTACAGTTAACGTAGTGATTAGCGTTCGCTCACCACGTTTTATCTGCTCTTGAATTTCATCCACAATATCATCAATTTGCCCATGTGTTTTCCGTACTTCTACTTCTGGATCAAGCAATCCTGTAGGACGAATGATTTGCTCTACAATTTCCCCATTTGTTTTTTCAAGTTCATAATCCCCTGGTGTTGCTGATACAAAAATCGCTTGGTTGATCATAGATTCAAATTCATTAAATTTCATTGGACGATTATCTAATGCACTAGGAAGTCGAAACCCAAAATTAACCAATGTTTCTTTTCTTGCTCGATCCCCATTATACATACCACGAACTTGTGGTAAACTCACATGACTTTCATCTACGATTAATAAATAATCATCAGGAAAATAATCAAATAATGTATATGGTCTTTCGCCAGGTGAACGCCCATCAATATGACGTGAATAGTTTTCAATACCTGGACAAACACCGAACTCTCTTAACGCTTCAATATCATATAAAGCACGTTGTTCCAAACGTTGTGCTTCCAACAATTTATCTTCACTTCTAAAATATGATAAACGTTCTTTCAACTCTGCTTCAATTGTTAGACACGCTCTTTCAAGTTGTTCTTTTGGTGATGCATATCCATTTGCAGGATATACTACATAAACTTGATAGGCATGGAAGACTTTTCCTGTAACTGGATCCACCTCAACAATACGTTCAATCATATTATCAAACATTTCAATCCGTAATATATAACTATCCGTATGTCCTAAAGCCACTTCAATACTATCTCCACGAACTCTAAAACAACCACGCTGTAAATCAATATCATTACGTTTATATTGACGATCAACTAGTTTTTGTAGTAATTCTTTACGATCGATTTCCTCATTTACCCGTAGATTAAAAAACATATTACGATATGTTTCTGGATTACTAGCCCCATAGATACATGCTACACTCGCTACAATAATCGTATCTCTACGTTCTAAAACACTGTTTTCTGCAGCCATTCTCAACATATCAAGTTCTTGATTTGTCGTTGCTGTTTTATCGATATAAGTGTCACTGTTTGGAATATATGCCTCTGGTTGATAATAATCAAAATTTGAAACAAAATACTCTACTCGGTTATTCGGGAAGAACTCTTTAAACTCACTGTACAATTGTCCCGCCAAGGTTTTATTATGTACAAAAACCAAAGTAGGTTTATTTACTTTGGCTATTACATTTGATACAGTAAACGTTTTCCCAGTACCTGTGGCACCAAGTAAAACTTGCTGTTTTTTTCCAGCTTCTAAGCCTTTGGTAAGTTCTGCAATCGCTTTGATTTGATCTCCTTGTGGCTTAAAATCTGATACTAAATCAAATAGTTTATTTTCCACTCACTACCTCCAATGCTTTTTTCATCTGTGTATCCAAAACATCTTTTTCATCATGCCATTTTCGTGATGCTGCAGAAATTGCACTACTCACCAATTTAGCATTAACTTCTCCTGATTCTGTTAGACCATTATCCTTTTGAAACCGCTTCACTGCCGCTAATGTAGATTCAGAAAAATAACCATCTTTACGATCCACATCATATCCTAAGAAACTTAAATAAACCTGCATATCCTTCACTGGATCACCAACTTGATTTACTTTATATGTCTCTTCATCATCTGATGTTTTATAACTCATCGCTTGATTTAATTTTACTTCATAATCTGGTTTGATACCAATCTTATGAATTTTTTCTTTCGTTGGCGTTAACCATTCTGCAATTGTATACTTGAAAATACTACCATCATCAAAAGAAATAGAATTTTGTACCGTTCCTTTTCCATATGATTTTGTACCTACTACTTTAGCATCTAAATGCTCTTTTAAAGCAGCCGTTAATAATTCCGAAGCACTCGCTGTATTTTCATTGATAATAATACCAACGTTATCAAATTTATACTGTTTACTTGATGACTTAGTTGCATATTCACTAAGTTCTCCATTTTTATCTTCTTGATATAACACAATTTCATTAGGTCCCAAGAACAATCCAGCAATTGAGATTGCTGTTGTTACATATCCACCACCATTATCACGTAAATCAATCACTACATTTTTTACTTTCTTTTCTTTAAACGCTTCTAAATAACGTTCTACTTCAACTGCTGTATCATCTGAAAAAGAAGATAATTCCAATACTCCTATTCCATCTTTCACATATCCATACACAGTTACGGAAACCTTTGCTCTTGTCATATCAAGGGTTAATGTTTCTTTCCCTCGTTGCACTTCAACGCTAACCTTTGTTCCTTCTTCACCAATGATCATTTCTTTAATATCATTAATTTCTTTTTTTGATATATCGACACCATCCACTTTTTTGATGATATCTCCTTCTTTCATTCCTGCCTTTTCAGCCGGTGAATCAATAAAAATCTTTTCTACTAAAATTGCATCATTCAATTCATAGTATTGAATTCCAATTCCTGTTAGTGAACCTGAAAGCGAAGTAAGCAATGCACTTGCTGATTTCTCATCCATATATTCTGTATGTGTATCCATATCATTTTCATTCGCAATTCCATTGATTGCATGATCAATAATATAGCTTTCTAAATCCTTTACATCTTTTCCAAAATACCAATCACTCGCTAAAATATCATAAATTTCTTGAAATTTTTCTGACTCAACAGCGCTTAAACTCTGGGTTCTAGAAGATGTTGTACGAGATGAACCTCCTACATTTCCACCAACAAAAAAACCTCCTGTGAAACAAAGTACACACGCTAATACAATAAGTATTCCAATTCTTCTTTTTTTCTTTTCTCTTGCTATTTCATCTGGCCATCTATGTTTTTCGACCATAATCTTTTTTTTATTTTCATCCATAATAGTAACCTCGCCTATTTATTGTATCACAAGAAAAGATGTTATAAAACTATAACATCTTTATATAATTACAGGATTTATCTTTTACTAAAAATTGGTTTTTGGTAAAAACCAAATGTCCTTCACATACTCATCAATGGTACGATCACTAGAGAAATAGCTTGAACATGCAATATTCTTTAAACACATCGTTGCCCATTCACTACGGTTTTTATAACGCTCTTCCACATTATGTTGTGCTTGATGATATGCCCAAAAGTCTTTCAATACTAAATATTCATCGTTTTTATTCATAACCTCTTCAAAGATAGCGGCAAAATCACGGTCTATTCCACTAAATTCATCACTTAACAAGGAATCCATCACTTTATGTATTTCTGGATCACTGTTATATATGTCCCATACATTGTATGCATTTTCATATTTTAATTGTGCTACTTCTTCAGCTCGTAAACCAAAGATTTCCGCATTATCAAATCCCACTTTCTCAACAATCTCAACATTTGCACCATCCAATGTACCAAGTGTCAATGCCCCATTCATCATAAACTTCATATTACCAGTACCACTTGCTTCCTTACCAGCAGTAGAGATTTGTTCTGAGACATCTGCTGCATTCATCAATATTTCTGCGATACTCACTCCATAATTTGGAATGAATACAACCTTCATATATTTTGATACATCTGGATCATTGTTTACTTTATTCGCTAAACAATTAATCAATTTAATAACCTTTTTCGCAAACACATAGGATGGAGCCGCTTTCGCTGCAAAAATAAAGGTTCTTGGATACATCGTATACTCTGGGTTTTCTTTGATTCGATTATATAAATAAATAATATGCAAGACATTCAATAATTGTCTTTTGTATGCGTGCAAGCGTTTAGCTTGAACATCAAAGATAGAATTAACATCTATCTCCACATCACATGTTTTTTTAATATAGGCTGCTAGTATTTCTTTTCGTTTCTGTTTCACATTCAAGAAACTCTCTTTAATACCCATGTCATCTGCATATGTTAATAGCTTTTTAAGCTCTTTAGGATTTTCTTTCCATCCTTCACCAATTGTATCATCCAATAACTTTGTAAGTTGTGGATTTGAATACATCAACCATCGGCGATGCGTAATTCCATTTGTCTTATTATTAAATTTATGAGGCATGATATCATAAAAATCTTTCATTACCTCTTCTTTTAAAATCTTTGTATGCAAAGCTGCAACCCCATTTACACTATGTGATCCCACAATTGCTAAATGAGCCATATGAATCTGACCTTCCTTTAAAATCGATACATTAGGTAAGATTTCTGGACGATTATATTTATGATGCAAATTATATTCAAATCGATTTTGAATCTCTTGAATAACCATATACACTCTTGGTAACAATTTCTGAATATAAGCTATTGGCCATTTTTCTAAAGCTTCTGACAAAACAGTATGGTTTGTATAAGCCATTGTATTAATCGTAATATCCCAAGCTTGATCCCATGCATATTCATAATCATCCATCAAAATTCTCATCAATTCAGGAATTGCCAAAACCGGATGCGTATCATTCAATTGAATTGCAACCTTTTCAGAAAAATTGTCCAAATTAGGATAATTCTTTAAATGTTGACGAATAATAGAATGAACTCCAGCACTAACAAAGAAATACTGTTGTTTAATTCTCAACAGCTTACCTTCTTCTGTAGAGTCATCTGGATACAAACTATTACAAATCTCACGTACTTCTTTAATATATTGTGTATGGTCACGATTTAAACTCTCTTCAGCAGGCTCTGCTGACCAAAGACGTAATGTATTAGTAAGTTTTCGATTATACCCAACAATTGGAACATCATAAGGTACGGCATTTACAACCTGTGAATTCCGTAGTTCAATTTTAATCTTTCCATGTTCATTTACATATTGGTGTACTTTACCACCGAAATGTACCTGCACAGTATGTTTTGGTTTCTTTATTTCCCATACATTTCCTAATTTTAGCCAAAGATCAGGTACTTCTTTTTGCTTGTAATCTTCAATTAACTGTTTGAAAAAACCATACTCATATCGGATACAATTTCCATGACCAATATACCCTTCAGAAGCAATCGAATCCATGAAACAAGCAGCTAGTCTTCCTAGACCACCATTACCTAATCCTGCATCCGTTTCCAAATCTTCTAAGCCATTGATATCAATCCCTAATTCTTCCAAACCTTCTTTCACAATATCATATATTTGAAGATTCATAAGATTATTCGTAAATAAACGACCCATTAAGAATTCCATTGAAAAATAGAACACTTGTTTTTCTTGGGACATGCGATTTTCATCTTTACTTTCCTTCCAGTGCAGACTAATATACTCACGTATAACTTCACCCAACGTCAAATATTGTTCAGTAATGTGTGCTGTATCTATTGAGATTCCGAATAACTCAATCATTTTTTCTTCATATTCTCGTATGAAATTTTCTTTAGTAAAATCTCTAATCATATTTACTCTCCTATTCAAAATACTTATTTTTATCATGCTTATTTACATGCTTCAAAATGACACCTGCAAAAGGTGCTACATCAATTTTAATATAATATGGTTTATAGTCAACATATTTTTCCAAAGCTTTTACTGGTTTTGAATTTATGATATTAGAACCTGAGTAAATATCTTTTTCACTATTCAATATTTCTTCATATAATCCATCTTCTAAAACACCAAAATAATGATTCTTATATGTATTTGGTGACATGTTCAATATAACTACTAATGTTTCATCATCACTTTTTCGAATAAATGAAAATAAATTTTCATTGGTATTATCAGCATCAATCCATTCAAAGTAACGATAATCATAATCATTTTGATAAAGAGCTGGTTGGGTTGTATAAAGCGTATTCAAATCTTTCATAAACCGTTTGAAAGAATCATGCATCGGATACTCCAACAAGAACCAATCATTCTCTTGCTCTTCATCAAACTCACGCATATGACCAATTTCATTGCCCATGAAGTTTAACTTTTTACCAGGATGTGTATACATATATGTATACAATAATCGAGCTTGTGCAAATTTTTCTTCATAGCTTCCCCACATCTTGTTAACAATCGTAGCTTTTCCATGAACCACCTCATCATGAGAGAAAGGCAGAATAAAGTTTTCACTAAAGAAATAAGACATACTAAAGTTTATTTTATTATGATTATGTTGCCGATAAACAGGATCCATTTTAAAATATTCAAGTGTATCATTCATCCACCCTAGATCCCATTTATAATCAAAGCCTAATCCAAGATTATTGATATTGCTAGTAACATTTTCAAAATCACTAGAATCCTCAGCAATTAAGATTACCTCACCCAAATGTTTATGTAACAAATAATTCATGCGACGAATAAACGTTAATGCCCCTTCATTAATTCCACGATCTTTATTCCCTTGCCAATAAATAATATTCGATACTGCATCAATCCGTAAACCATCACCATGAAATTCACTTAACCAATATCCAGCTGCACTCATCAAAAAAGAACGCACTTCTTCTTTATGAAGATCAAAGTTCGCTGTTCCCCATTCACTAAATGCATCATATTTCTTTTCATATTCATAAAGATGAGTTCCATCAAAATTTCGTAATGCATAATTGTCCATCACAAAATGAACTGGTACAAAATCAAAGATTACACCAATGTTATTTCGATGAAGTTCGTTTATTAAATATTTCAAATCCTGAATGGATCCATACCGTGATGTTGCACTAAAATAACCACTGGTTTGATATCCCCAACTTCCATCAAAAGGATACTCACTCAATGGCATAAATTCCACATGCGTAAACTTCATCTCTTTAATATATGCAATCAAAGCTTCACAAATTGAACGATAGGTAACTTCTTCACCATTCGTTTTCCAAGCACCAAGATGCATTTCATAAATATTCATTGGTGAATGAAAACAACGTGTTCGTTTATCCATCCATTCTTGATCGCTCCACTCATATTTTAAATCTACAACAATTGATGCTGTATTAGGTCGCAATTCACTATAAAATGCATATGGATCCATCTTATCCACCACTTCACCATCCGCTTGCTCAACACGATATTTATAATAATCTCCTGCTTTGGCACCAACAATAAAAATGCTCCACACTCCACGATTATCCACTTTCTGCATAACATGGCTATCTGGATTCCAATCATTAAAACTTCCAATTACCCGAACACTTTTTGCTGCTGGTGCATATACACTGAAACGAACCCCTGAAGTTTGCTCAAACCCTATATGGGCACCAAAAGATGTATACGAATCTATAGATTGTCCCTCAAAAAATGCATTTATGACTCTACTCTTCATAGCAAACCTCCTGTTATATTCATTTTACCTTTTTCTTATCTTCGATACAACTTAATCGATATAAAATAAAGATAACTATCTATTAGTAACATAATAATATATTATATCAATAATACAAGCTTTTTCGAATACAATATATCATTAAAAAAGACAATATGTATATACCATATTGTCTTCATCCTTTTTATAAAACGTAATCTACACAACTACGAATCTTTGCCATTCCTTTCAAACACTTTGTTGCATCCTTATGTTTTGGATGATTTTGATATTGATTCAAAGCATCTTTACTTTCAAACTCACTAATCAAAAGCATATCCATATTGCTAGAATCTAAGATATCCACAATGACTTCTATCTTCACAATACCTTCAACAATAGGACCTAAGTTACTCATATTCAATTTAAACTCAAGCATGAGTTGTTCACGTTCAAATGGTGTCAAATCCTCTTTTAATTTCCACATTACGACATGACGTATCATTTTGTAAATTTCTCCATCTCTTTTTTCAAGATATTAGCTTTTTCATGAGCCTCTTCACCACTGCTACCTTTTATACAATAATAAAACTTACACTTTGGTTCCGTTCCACTTGGGCGAATAGCAATCCAACTACCATCCTCTAAAAAATACTTTAAGACATCCGAAGTAGAAAAACCTTCTAATTTTGATTCCACCCCTTGTTCTCTTACAATACATTCTTTAAAGTCTTCAAAGCGCGTTACTCTATAAGTACCAATCTTTTCTAATTTAGCTGCACGTAGGTTTTTCAAGATTTCCTTAATCTTTGCTGCCCCTTCACTTCCTTCTAATGTAAGTGAAACTTGGCTTTCTTCATAATAGCCATGCTTTTCATATAAATCATTCAATACATCATACAAGGTTTTTCCTTGTTGCTTATAATAAACAGTTGCCTCTGCTAGCATTAAACATGCTTGTACAGCATCTTTATCACGAACAAATGGTTTTATCAAACTACCATAGCTTTCTTCATAACCAAAAACATATTGTTTTTCATTTGTAACTTCATATTTTGCAATCTTTTCACCTATAAATTTAAATCCGGTAAGTGTTTTTTCACACTCAACACCATATGCATTAGCTACTTTTTCACCAAGGTCTCCAGTAACGACTGTATTAAACATCACTGGATTTGGTGGCATTTTCCCTTGTTCTTTCAATTGATGCAAGATATAATCCAACAATAATGCTCCACTTTGATTTCCTGTAAGTAAGATGTAAGATCCATTTTGATCCACTACAACTCCCATTCGATCTGCATCTGGGTCACAAGACAACACAATATCCGCTTGATGTTTCTTCGCATATTCAATAGCCAAATCATAAGATGCACTCTCTTCTGGATTTGGTGTCTTCGTATTACTAAAGTTAGGATCCGGTGAACACTGTTCCACAACTGGGATACAATGATAACCTGTGCGTTTAAATACTTCTTGTACAGGAATATTAGCGGTTCCATGTTGCGGAGTAAAAACAATTTTCACATTGCTCTTATCTATATCTGGTTGTAACTGAATACCTAGTACTTCTTTATAATATGCTTCATCTACATCTTTACCAATCATTGTTATCAAAGCTTCTTGTTGTTCATCAACAGTAAAGGAAATTGCTAACTCATCCTTTATTTCATTTACATAAGCAATTACCTTCTCTACCAATGAAGGGATTAACTGACATCCTTTTTCATCATATAGTTTATATCCATTATATTCTTTAGGATTATGCGACGCTGTCACAACAATCCCACCAAAACAATTTAAATAACGAGTTGCAAATGATAGCTCAGGAGTAGGTCGAAGGGATTCAAATACATATGATCGAATTCCATAAGTAGCTAAAACCTTAGCACTAACCATTGCCAACTCATATGACATATGACGATTATCATATGCAATTGCTACACCTCTTTTTTTTGCTTCTTCACCATTATCTCTAATATACTTTGCAAACCCAACGTTTGCTTTAGCAATCGTATGCACATTAATACGATTTGTTCCTGGTCCCAATAATCCTCTCATCCCTGCCGTTCCAAATTCAATATTAGTGTAGAAACTGTCATGGATTTCCTCATCACTCATATTATCTAATTCTTTACGTAATTCCTCATCTAAGTTCGGACTTTCTATCCACCGTAAGTATTCTACATCTTTTTCTTTGCTATACATATTGATTACTCCTTTCCAATATAAATAAAAAAAGACGGTCAAGCCATCTTTCTTTTATTACCCAATAATTTTTTGAGCGCGTAATACATCTTCGATAGCTGCTATAGCTGCATCTTCATCTTCCCCGTTACAAGAAATTGTAATTTCTGATTGTGTAGGAATTCCTAAAGACATAACACCCATAATTGATTTCATGTTAACTTCACGTCCACCATATGCAACATTTACTTCACATTTAAACTTACCTGCTGCGTGTACCGCAACTGTTGCAGGACGAGCATGTAATCCAACTGGATCAATTACAGTCACTGTTATTTGTTTCATTTCTGTTTCCTCCTAAGCTCATTTCTATCACTTCTATTTTACAACATATCGAAAGCACTTACAATCACTTTTTTTCAGAAACCTTGGATATGTTTTTCATTCACTTTCAACCTCATATGCATAAGGCAGTAATTCACTCACTGATATTTTTTTATGTTCTCCATTAATTTCAAGGATAACCTCACCTTTTGGCATATAGGTAGACAACAATTGTCTACAGTTTCCACATGGTGATAGCACCCCTTCATCTTCTCCACCACGATATGCAACAATACATTCAAAATCACGTTCTCCTGCAGTAATTGCATTACCAAGCGCAATCATCTCTGCACAAGCACCATGAAGTGAATACACATTTACACCAATGTACATATTTCCATTTCTACAACGAACTGCCGCTCCTACCGTATGATTATAATGAACACCATCATAATTCTTATAAATAACCGCTTTCGCAAGTGCAAGCAATTCTTCATCTTGCTTTGTTAGTGTTTCCATAACTTTATAAGTCCTCCTCACTAATTACTTCGATTCCGTGTTTCTTCAATAAAGAACTACATATCCCATCACCTTTAACTAACTTCCCTGAAAAAGTTCCATCGTATATCCAATTACTCCCACAACTAGGACTTCTACTTTTTAAAATCGCTTTCTTTATATTATTTTCCTGAGCAATTTTAAACACTATCTCTGCACCTTTTTGAAATGCTTCACTTACATCTTCGCCACTAACACTTATTACCTTACCCACTTTTATTTCACAAGGATTACGAGGCACCTGCAAACCACCTAACACCTCTGGGCACACAAGAATAACATCCTTATCTTTTACATATTCATCTACCTTGTCATTATGATAAGCACTTGCATTATAACGACATTCAATTCCTTGCAAACAGGAACTCACTAATACTTTTTCTTTCATTGTTCCTCCTAAAAAATCACTTTCTTTTATATTGTTCTAGCTCTGCTTCCCATAAAGTATAGTCTCTTTCAAACAATTCCTCACACATCTGCTGTTTCAGACAATTCCATTGCATTTTTTCTAATAATTTTTGTTGGACAAACTTTTTGCTTTTCTGCTTATATTCAGGCAGATGATTTCGCTTTAAAATACGTTGTATCTCAGGTCTCCACATCATTGTAATCTGATGTTCTTTTTTCATCTTTGGATTCACTTGTGCAGGTCGCTTTTCCTCAACACAAATTGCTCCTTGATGCACGGATAATACTAAAATTCCCCATTCTTTTGGAATGTGCTTATCCACATGTAATGCATGTGATTTCCCAATTGCGATATAATTATAATCACAGTATTTATTATAATTTTTAACTTGTGTCTTCAATCGTTCATAAGTATCTACATCACTTTTTATTTCAATCCCAAGAATTTTATCTTCACAAACAACTATGAAGTCAGCTCTTGATTTACCAATGATCTTCTCTTCAAATACACGAATCTTTCCATACATACTTTCTAAATAATCAAATAATGGATCACGGATATCTTCATCATACAATCGAATTTTATCTTCTTCGTACATATATACTTACTCCTATCTTATTTATGATATGTTTCATTATGGAGAATTTTAAAACTTCGATAAATTTGTTCTAATAAAATCAATCTTGTCATTTGATGTAAGAAGGTAAGATCAGATAATTTAAAACGAAAATCACTGCGTTTCATCAATGCTTCACTAACCCCTAAACTACCACCAATCACAAACGTTATATTACTTGTATGGTAGGTTTGAATCTGTTCAATCTTTGTTGCGAACGCTTCACTTGTCAGCTGTGTACCATGAAGGTCCAACAAAATCATATAGTCGTTATCTTTCACTCGCTTTAATACTTCCATACCTTCTTTATCCTTAATGATTATTTCATCTTTTAAAGATGCATTTCCACCAATCGCTTCATCATTCACCTCAATTATCTCAAGTTTATGATAAGGCTGAATACGTTTTTTATATTCTTCGCACAAAGCCTTTAGGTTTTTATCTTTTATTTTTCCAACACCAATAATTTTTATCATAGCTGTATTATATCAAAAATATGCAACAGATACATTAAAGTTTCAATACGCTCTTCATAGCTATTTCAATATACAAATCACTTAACGTCAATCCCTGATCTACATGAAGACCTCTTTGTTGCCATACTGTTTCATCTAAACAATCTGCAGCAAATAAAAATTGCCCAAAAGATACCTCCCGAAATTTAGATACCGCTAACAATGCGGAACATTCCATTTCGACACAAAGACATCCTTGTTTTATTCTCTTTTTCATCTTTTTTTGCGTTTCCCGATAAAATGCATCTGTTGTCCATGTACCTCCAGTACAATGTGGAACATTCATTTCATCCAAAATCGAACAAATTGTTTGATATGCATGATCATCCATTTCCACGCGTTCAGATGCAGGTAAATAATGATAACTTGTTCCTTCATCGCGAATAGCATATTTAGGAACAATAACTTCTCCATCTTCAATTTGATTACTTAAAACACCGCATGATCCAAAATACAGAAATTTTTCTGCACCTATTGCAATCATTTCTTCTAACATCGAAGCACTTAAAGCAGCTCCTATTCCAGACATAAAAAAACCTATTTCAACCCCGTTATATTTCGTCTTATAAACAGGGTATCCGCCGTTTGCTGTTTCATTCACCCAAACGACTTCCACATCATCTCGGCTTGCTAACTTTTCAATAATTGATCTAGTGAAACAAGAAATAATATATTTTGGCATTTCCTCTACACTTTCTACAATTTCACTTGGATTAATAATTGCATTTCTTTCTTTATCAAAATCAGTTATTAATGGTATCATCTTATATCCCCCTTAATTTTCTAAATATAAATTAATTATTCCATTATAAAAATAGTTTGTCAAAAACAGCAAAGCATATAAAAAAGCTTACACCCTATCTATTAGGAATGTAAGCTTTTATTTTCAAAATTTATTATGATTAAATTCAAAGTAAAACGAAGCAAGAAGATAGGAAAGGGATATTACTTCGTTTTACGATTATATAATATAAATATTTAATTACTTTGTCAACTAAAATGGTTTATTTTGAATTATTTCCCCCACGGACAATTTCAAACTGTGGTGCACTTATGATACGCAATCTTGATGTATCAATTTGTTTTGCTTGCAAAGTATCAAGTAAAACAGCTTTTGCTCGTTCTTTTGAATTTCCTTCTTCTGAAATATGAGCAAGTACAATTTCCTTTGTTTTTTTTCCAACTAACTCTGCCAATACATTTGCGCTATCTTCATTACAAAGATGTCCAAAATCTCCAATAATTCTCTGCTTCACAAACATTGGTCGCTTTGTAGCCATCAACATTTCAATATCATGATTGCTTTCAAAAATATAATAATCAGCGTTCATTAAGTATGGCTTTATCGCTTCATTTATATACCCCGTATCAGTGATATACACTAATTTTTGATCACTGCTTTCAACTACATATCCACATGAGTCTTTTGCATCATGTGATGTAGGAATAACTTTAACTCGGAGCGTATCAAGGGTAATTTCATCATACGGCTCAACTTTATAAAATGAATCAATATCTAAATTTGCAAGTGCATATGTATCAATTCCTTCAAACATTTTTAACTGACTGATATGATCTGTATGGGTATGTGTAACAAACAATGCACTAATTGAATGATAATCAAATTTAAGTCGTTCAAAACACGTAGAAAGATATTTTTTTGTACTACCACAATCAATAACAATGGAAGTTTCACAATTTTTAATCAAACAACAATTCCCTTTTGAACCACTTGCTAATAATGCAAATTTTATCATTGTCCAAACCCCTCAAATGCAGGTTTAGCGAAATCATAAAAAGCATTTACTGATTTTTTAAAACTCAATTCAAACGTTCCAGTAGCTCCATTACGATGTTTTTGTAGTGATACTTCAACTTGTACTTCATCTTCTTTTTCGCGTTCTTCAGTATTGGTATTATGATAATCTTCGCGATATAAGAACATTACAATATCGGCATCCTGCTCAATTGCACCCGATTCACGCAAATCTGATAACATTGGTCGCTTATCACCTGCACGCTGTTCTACAGAACGTGATAATTGTGATAAGGCGATTACAGGAACACTCAATTCTCTAGCTAACATTTTAAGTGAACGGGAAATTTCTGATACCTCTTGTTGTCTACTATCAGAACTTCTTCTTCCACTACCTTCAATCAATTGAAGGTAATCAATCACCACTAAATCCAAACCTTCTTCCGCTTTTAATTTTCTACATTTAGAAAAAATTTCGGCCATCTTGATAGATGAAGAATCATCAATATATAACTTACATCCTGTAAGTTTTGTAGCCGCTTCATACAGTTTGTTCATTTCATCATTGTTTAACTGTCCGTTACGCAATTTATTTCCTTCTACTTCACTTTGAGCACTCAACATACGCTTCATTAACTGTTCAGCAGGCATCTCAAGTGAGAAAATGGCAACTGCTCCATTACTTGTTTTCTTATTGTTCTTTGAAGCTCTAAGCCCAAGATTTAAAGCAAATGCTGTCTTCCCCACGGAAGGACGAGCAGCCAAGATAATTAAATCACCACGTTGTAATCCATTAGTGATTTCATCTAAGCGACGAAATCCTGTCTTTACCCCAGTAATTCCATCTTTCGATTTCTGTAATTCACTAATTTCATTCATTACATTACTCACAACCGTGCTACTATTTTGAAAATCGTTAACTCTACGATTTCGCGTAACATAAAGTATTTGCTTTTCGGCTTCATCTAAAAGAACATCCAACTCATTTGATGTATCAAAGCCTTCTTCCGCAATTCTCTCAGCCGTTTCAATCAATCTTCGTGCATCTGCCTTATTTTTCACAATCTCAATATAGTAATTTACATTAGCGCTTGTAACAGCACTATCACTCAATAACAAAATATAGTCTGCCCCACCTACAAGTGCAAGTTCTTCACGATCTTGCAACTTTGAAATAATACTTGTAGGATCAATCGGTTTTCCTTCTTCCATTAAAGTTACCATCACATCAAAAATACGTTTATGAGCTTCTAAATAAAAATCATCTTTACTTAAATCTTGATCATAAACGGTTTGCGAAACTTTGGGATATATCAATAAGGCACCCAAAATCGCTTGCTCTGCTTCATTATTGTGTGGTAATTCTCTACTCATAAAAACCTCCTACTTTTGTTCACTTAAATGAACATGAATTTCGCCTATTACTTTATTCTTATATAAATCAATTTTCACAATCGTTGTCCCTAAACTTGAAACATTGTGAACATCAATTATTTTTCTTTTATCCAAATGAATATCATATTGCTTTCTCAAACCTTCAATAATTTGTTTGCTAGAAACACTACCAAACACTCTACCGCCCTCTCCTGTTTTCACTTTAAATTCAACAACTGATTTTGCCAAACGTTCTTTCAAAGCTTTCGCTTCCGCTTCCAAATGTTGTTCTTCTTTTTGCTTGTCGGCTTTTTGCTGATTCAAAATTTCTTTGCTACGCTTTGTTTCCTCAACGGCAAACCCTTTTGCGACTAAAAAGTTTCTTCCATAACCATCAGCTACTTCTACCGTTTCTCCTTTTTTTCCTACTTTTTTCACATCTTTAAGCAAGATTACTTTCATATGTTACATCCTCCTCATTCAAATACTTTTCAAGTTCAACTTCCAATAATTCTAACAACTCCTCGGTAGTCATATCTTCTCTTTGAACTGCAGCCGCTGTGAAATGACCTCCACCCTGCAATTCTTCCATAATTACCTGTACATTGATGACACCCTTACTTCGTGCAGAAATAGCTACTTGATTTTCACTAATTCTACCAACAACAAAGGCTGCTTCTACATTCTTAATACTCAACATAGAGTCGGCACCAATCGACATCAAAGAGCGCTCTAACCTTTCTGTATCATCAACACAAGAGATAATAATATTATCATTATACATCTTACTATACTTTAAGACATTAATTTTTGCCTCAAATTCATCATAATTTTCCTTCAGTAAAGCTTCTGCTTCGACAGGGTCCACACCCCATTTTTTAAGTTGAGCACATGCCTCAAAGGTACGGAATCCGGTACGCATTTTAAACCGGTTCGTATCCACCAAGATTCCAAGATACATAATTGTTGCTTCAACTTCACTAATACCAACCTTACCAGGTTGATATGCTATCAATTCACTAATCAATTCACAAGTACTACTTGCACTTGACTCCAAGTAAACCAAAATTGGTTTCTTAATAAATTCAGATCCTCTACGATGATGATCTAAAACCATTACTCGCTCACTACTATTTAATAACTTCGGTGCATTAGAATGTGCTGGATTGTGATAATCCAAAATAATCATCAAATCATTCTTCTTTTGCATCCTTAGTGCTTCATCATCACTAATAAAATTATGTCGCTCACTTAAATGCGCATCATAATATTCCATTGCTTCCTTTAAATGACTTTCTAATCCACCACTTTGAGAAACAATATAAGCCTTCTTTCCATAAGATTGTACAAGTTGAGAAATTGCAAGATTCGCTCCCATACAATCAAAGTCCATATCCTTATGCCCACTAATAAAAATTTGATTTGACTCCATGATAACTTCTTTAATAGCTTGCGCCATTACTCTTACACGAACCCTACTACGAGTCGATGTCGCTTCACTTTTTCCACCATAGTATTTTACATCATCCCCATACCGTTTTACAGCGACTTGGTCGCCTCCACGACTCTGAGCTAACTCCAACAAATCACTTACCATTTCATCCAACGACATAAGCTCCGTATGACCTCTTGCGAAAGCCATTGATAACGTAATATTCACATCAATTTCCGCTGCTTTTCCACGAACATAAGTAAGAATATCGAATTTATTATTTGCTATCTTATCATAAATATCTTCATTTAAAATCAAAAAGAATCGATCACTACGAAGACGGCGAATAATAATTCCATTATCATTTGCCCAATTCACAATCGGTTGACGAAGATTCAAGTTAATATTCGTCAAGGTTGTTTCATCTTCAAATGCTTGAATATCCGCATAATTATCCATATGAATCAATCCCACAACCAACGATTCACTTTCATATTTAGATTTCAATTCACTTAATCTCGTAATATCTCGAACAAACAATACATGTGCTTGTTCTTTTCTCGATAATTCATAAACACGATTTTTATATGTTCCATATATTGTATCCATTTCACCTTGAAAAAGATCTTCAATTTGAGCAATAAAACTGGTCGCTTTTTTACCTACAATATTAATTCCTCGTGAAATAAGAAAACTACTCACCCAAGTAACTTCGTACTGGTCATTGTAAGTAATAATACCAACTTCACCAAAATCAAATGCCCCTTTGGCTTCTTTCCCTAATATTCGCGAAATATCAATTGATCGATTTTCCCGCTCATTTTCTACCGTATACAAAATCCATAAGACAACCGTTGCATTCACTCCTACAATAACAACTAAAGCAATAGCAAGATCTACAAGTCCCAATGCAACCAATAAAATAAGCGCAACCAATTCAAGCATTAAAACAATTCCAACTTGAACCTTAATACTTTCCATATATTTCATCTTTTCACCTACTTCCTATTTTCTGATGAAAACCAGTAAACATATCATATATACCCAACCAAAGAATTAAGTTATTAATTCCTGGCACAAAACACAATACCATTGAAATAAAAATCAAAGATCGTTTTTGCTCTTTCATTGCATAAGTTAGTAAAGTAATAAGCCCGCTACTCACACCAATGATAAAAGCAATTGCATATACCATAAAAACATAAGAACTTATTGTTTTATCAAACATCCCTAAACTGCTTAACATATAAAGTAACCAACTAATGCCTACAAAATATGCCATCCACTTTGGAAATACAACCTCTTGAAGTTGTTTCAATGGTAAAACATCTACATGAAGCCTCTTCAGCAAGATATGGGCAACCACATGAATTAATATTCCTTGTAAGATACTTGTTCCTATATAAATAATTAACAAGAACAATCCTGTAATCGTTTTCGAATTTTCAATTGTTTCAACACTTTGAACGATTTTCAAAAGTTCTCTAAATTCACTAAGTATATTATACCCAAAGATCTCTGATAGCACTAGAACTGTTATCAACATTGTAATCAATTGCATGATGATACAAAGAATCAAAAGATGGGCATTCTTCCACTTTTTTGAAACCCCATAACCATACATAACACCAACTATTAATGCCGAAAACAAATAGAAAATGGTTGTTGGTGCTGCAATCATAAAAGATAAAAGCAAACATGAAACACATACGATAAGGCTTGCTTTTAATCCATATTTCGTACAATAAACAATCATTGGCAAACTAATAAGCCATGATATTGCATCTTCTAAAAAATTCGCCGTTTGACGATTGATGAGTAGAAAAATTCCAATCATCGCAATCATCATCGCACCTTCACTTATTTGTTTCGTTTTAGAAACCATAACATCACCTACAACTTATCTTTCATTTTATCAATTTTTAGCATATTATGAAAGGCTTTTACGAAATAAAGGTAGTAGTTTTTTAACTACTACCTTTCCTTTTTTACTATTCCCATTTAAATAATTTAATGGATAACGTTGTACAGACAATTATAATGGCAACCATGATAAGAATTGGAAACATATTTGATATCTCCATATTGAGCGAAACTGCTTCTAGTAATTTTATTCCTTGGGTTAAAGGCAAGAAATCAGCAATCTTTTGTAATGATGTAGGCATTATCTCATAAGGTAACGTCGTTCCTGAAAATACTAACATCGGAAAATATAATAAACTCGTAATCAGTGAAGCTGTCTTCATGTTTGCTGATAACCCACCAACCATCATGCCAATCGAAAACATCGATGCCATCACTAAAACATAATAACCTAAAAACTGCCATAGTGGTCCTTGCATTTGATAACCAAAGAAAATAGTCGCTAATAGATATACTAAAATTAAAGAAGCGACTGCATAAATTATATATATTGCAACCTGTACAATTAAGATTAGAAGTGGACTTATTGGTGTTACTTGAAGTCTTTTCAAAATCTTTTTCTGCCGATAATCAGCAACCACTAATGGCAACCCCATAAGCCCTCCAGCACAGATGCCAACCGTCGATACAGCACTGAATGAGCGGGAAATCATTTCGGTACTCCCATTATTTCCACTATAGATTGAGCCAATTAAAAACATGATTACAACTGGCATAAGAATCGCAAAAATTACCATATTCATATCTCGAATAGAAAGTATAAATTCTACTTTCAACATTTCTTTAAAAGTTTTCAATATCATTATCCTCCTTATTGATATACCATAGATACGCATCTTCCAATGTCTCATAAGGACTCTCCTTAATTGCATCTTTTACACTTCCATAATAAATAAATCTTCCTTCTTTCAAAATACCAATTTGATCACAGAGAATCTCTACTTCATCCATAAAATGTGAAGTCAAAAAGATACTCATTCCTGCTTCTTTTAACTTTTTGATTGATTCCCATACAAATCTTCTTGCTTGTGTATCTAATCCTGTTGTTAACTCATCTAAAAACAAGACTTCAGGATTTGGCAATAATGCTAAAACAATAAATAACCGCTGTCGTTGTCCACCAGATAATTCCTTTACCATACTTGATATTTTTTCTTCTAGACCAAATTGCTTCAACAATACTTTATAATCTTGAGGATTTGTATAAAATGATGATGTTTCTTCACACAATTCGTTAACTTTTATCTTATCTTGATAACTCCCTTCTTGAAACTGGACACCAACATGTTTAAATAATAATTTGCGTTCTTTTCGTGGATCTTTTTCCAAAACTGATATCTTTCCTTGATCTGCAACTCTTGTTCCTAACACACACTCTATCGTCGTCGTTTTACCAGCACCATTCGCTCCTAATAAACCAAAGACCTCTCCCTTATCTACGGAAAAAGATATGCCCTTTAAAACCTCTTTTTGATCGTACGCTTTTGATAAATTTTCTACATTTATTGTTTTCATAAAGCCTCCTTCTGACAAAATAATAACACCAGTTCAAAGTCTGGTGTTATGATGGAGGGTTTAGTTTTTTCAAAATTTTATATGCTTGTTTGGCATTGCCTTTTGCTGTATGTAAAGAAGATATAAGTTCATCACATACGGTGATAATGTATTCATCTGGATGTGGTGTATTGATGAGTGAGCGAACATCTGAAGTGGGATCTTCACTTACTTTATTCAACATCCTCATAATTGCGGTCAATGAGTAATTTGCATAACGTAACAAACGAATAATTTTCAATCGATTGATATCTTCTTCATAATACACCCGATAGCCATTCTTTTTCCGTTTTACTAAGATAAGACCATTCAATTCCCAATTACGCAAACGATCTATAGAAATACCTAATACATCAGCCGTCTCTTTACGAGTCAAACAAGCCTCTGAATTCTCCTTTTTACCATGTAACATCTTTTCAACAATCTCAATTGCTTCTTCCGCATTTTGCCTTTCCTCATCAATTTGATTTAAATATTCCAAGGTGAGTTTTAAGGCTTCATCATATTCTTGTAAGGCCATAACCTTAATAATTGTCACAACCTTCTTACGCATTCCATTCTGTACGATTGGTACTTGAAAAAGACTACGTAGAATTCGCATTTGTTGAAGATGTAAATCCGTAAAAATACGATAGCCATTCTTTTTTCTTTTCGGTTTTGTGATAAATCCCCATTCTTCATACAGACGTACAGTATTGGAATGCACCCCTATTAATTTAGCGATTTCAGATGTAGAATATGTTTTATCCATAATAACCCTCATTTTTTATTTATTATCCCACACAAATAAAAAAGAGCAAATTACTTCGCTCTCTTTTTTCATTATATAATTAGTCTTCTACATATGGTAACAATGCCATTTGACGAGCACGTTTGATAGCAGTAGCAAGCATTCTTTGATACTTTGCCTTTGTCCCTGTAACACGTCTAGGAATAATTTTCCCATTAGCAGAAATAAATCTTCTCAACAATTCTACATCCTTGTAGTCAATTGTTTCAATTTTATTTTTCGTAAAATAACATACTTTTTTACGTCCAACTCTTTGTTTTTTATAAGCCATGATATACTCCTTTCTTAGAATGGTAAATCATCACTTGCAATATCTAATGTATCGTTTGCGAAATCATCTGCAACTGATGATGATTGATCTTGTTGTGTAAAACCACTTGGATCTTGTGGTACATAAGTTTGTGTGCTGTTATTACTACTAGCATTCTTAGGTTCCAAGAATTGTACATTGTCAACTACTACATCTGTAGTATAAACTGTCTTGCCATCTTTATCTTGATAGCTTCCGGTTTGAATTCTTCCCTCAATACCAATTAAAGCACCTTTGTTTAAATATTGATTCATTAACTCTGCTGTCTTGTTCCAAGCAATACATCTAATAAAATCAGCTTCTGGCTGACCTTCTTGTTTGAAACGACGATTAACAGCCATCGTAAATGAAACAACAGAGGTTCCTGATTGTGTTTTTCTTAACTCTATATCTTTTGTGATACGTCCAACTAAAACAACTCGATTGATCATAATAAACCTCCTTATTTCTCTTCGTCAGTTTTTACAACTAAGAAACGAATAACGTTTGCATTAATTCTCGTTAAACGATTAAATTCAGCAATTGCTTCATTTCCAGCAGTAACATCAATTACGTAGTAAAAACCTTTTGTCATATGGTTGATTTCATACGCGAACTCTTTGCTTCCCCATTCGTCAACTTTGTCGATGGTAGCACCATTGTCAGTAAGTGTTTTATGAACACTTTCAACAACCTTTGCTCTAGCAGCATCCTCAAGTGATGCGTTCACGATGTACATAATTTCATATTTTCTCATTTCGTACACCTCCTTCTGGTCTATTGGCTATTTCTCATAAGGAAATAACAAGGAGTAAATTGCATTTACTCGCTAATATATAATATCAAACATAGTATTGAATTGCAAAGAAATCTTTTAAAAATAACAAATAACCAAATTCTTCAATATTATATTTACTTCATTTCACGTACACCTATCTATTATAACCCTATTTAAAGATGAGTACCTTCTTATCCAATACCTTATAATTGCTTATCGAGTTATCATGACAAATAACAAATTTCAAGTTCTTAAGATTTTTAAGAGCATCCAAATCTTTAACATAATTATCACTAATATTAATAAACTTAAGATTTGGCATCATGGAAGCAAATTCTAATGAATTTACCTTTCCATTCAATATAACTAATTCTTCAACACCTATCATTTTAGAAAGAATTTCTGAAAAATCTCCAATCCCAAGACTATCTCCTATCTCATTTCCATTCTCAAGCTTTGTAAGATTGTTATTTCCTTGAATGAAATATAACTTTTTTATCGTTGCATTCTGCTGTACTTGACTCACATCTAAATACAATGAACTTGTGTATACTTCTAAAGTTTCAATTGGCAAATTAAACATCGTTGCATAGTTCCCACCAGTATAATACCCACTAACATCAGCGCCTAGAATTAAATGCTTTAAATTAGGTAGTGCTTGCAAAGCTTCAAAATTATCAAGATTTCCATCTCTTAATTTTAACGTTTCCAACCCTTTTAAAGTAGCAACCTTATCCATTAACAATTCACCAGTTGCATCTATTTCTAAACATTTAATTGTTGGAAGATCAGCAATTGTATCCATACACCAATTATCAACTGATACTTCTTCTAGGTTTCTCAAAGTATGCAAATCTAATGTTTTACTCACTTCATGTACATTCGCAATATCAATTATTTTTAACTTTGTTAGCCCTGTCAAGGTTGATATAACATCCAAATTTGATAAGTTTCCATTATATCCAACAACGAGTTCACTCATAGCTGTTCTATTACGTAGCGGTTCAAGATTAATAAGTGATGTATTTTCCAATGATAAGCTAATTAATTTAGGCATATTGTGAACAAACTCCATTTCCCTTAATGCCTCACTATAAATATCTAAATGATCCAAATTATTCAAACTATATAAAAATGTAAAATCATCAACCTTTCCTCCAATATCCGAGATTTTCAACGAAGTCAACTTCTTCATTGATGAAAGCCATGATAAGTCCCAATTTTCATTACTATAAGCTACTACTTCTACCGATTTCAATTTCTTTAATTTTGTAAGATCACCTATTTTATCAGTGCTATTTGCCTCATACAAAGCGATTGATTCTAAATTCTTGAAATCCATTAATTTTTCAATTTGATCATCGCTTGCGAAAATACTAATATCTTTCATTTTTTCTGGATTAGGTATCGTTTCAATATTTTGAAGATAATTCGTTTGATCTGTACTTTTATACGATTGTAAATCCTTCATGGCAGATAAATTCTGATTATAATCACTTTTTATTCCATCACCAACCTCCAGCTTAACCAAAGCTTGTAAGCTAAGAATATCGTTCAATTCTAAATTATATTCTTCACTAGAAATAAGAAGATGTTTTATGGAATCACCAAAATCTGCTTTATTTTTAAAATAATTCTCAAAACTATACTGAAAGTCATACCCTTGTTTCATCTTGTCATATCGAACAGATACATATTTTATCTTCGCTAGATCTTCTTGATCAATTTCATCAAAATCTTTTTCTAATGCAACTGCCACAAATTCTTTCATTACTTTTCCTTCAGGTAAATCTTGTACCTTACCACTATTAGAAGATGAACTAGATCCCAGATGCATAAGCATAGGAATTGTAATCATTGAAAGTATCACAAAAAAAGCGATGATTCCTAGCATCACTCTTTTAGAATCTGGTTTTCTTACATTTGTCTTATCATATGTATAATAATTATTTATTGTTGGTTCTTCATCATCAATCAAAAATTCCGAATGACAATATTTACATTCAGCCGTTTTTAAACTAGGATCTGCTTTTACCTTACCCCCACAATTTGGACAAACTAATTTTACTAATTTCATATTCCCTCCAATACTCTATTATTCTTAGATGTAAGTTTTCCTATTTTGGTTTCGTAATTATAAATCTTCTTTTGTTGTTATTTTTTTATTTCCATAATCTCCAACAACTGCTTTAACTCTTGTTTTTCCATATCTTTCAAACAATTGTGCATCATCACTTGCGAAAAACCCTTCGTTTTGACCTTTTTTATGACATTCTAAAATCAATCCTGTTTTAAAGCATTGTGGTGTTTGTGCTGAATAACACTGTGACCGTAATGGTGACTCCTTCACATATCCATCTTCTACAATCTTAATGGTATCCACCACAGGAACAACTAATAAACAAGCATCATCCTCTTGTAATGTTTGCTTTAACGCTGTAATTTGCTCTTTCTTCAAAAATGGTCTAGCCCCATCATGAATCATCACATATTCACTCTGTACGACCTTAAGACCATTATAAACACTTTCCTGTCTTGTTTGTCCTCCAATCGCATATATTACCTTATCAGAATGAATGATTCGTTCAAAAGTACTCTTATCATCCAAAGAAACAACCATGATAATTTCTATACAATCTGGATCTTGTATAAAAGGAGATAACGTTTTGGTAATCAAAGGTTCTCCATGTTTTTCATAAAATAATTTATTGTACCCCAAATTGGTACGCGTGCCTTTTCCAGCCGCTACGATTATTGTAGTGTATTTCATAAAAAAATGATAACACACTTAAGGTACAATTTCATTATTTCATATTATGATTCATAAACAGCTAACACTTTTTTTACTTTATCAACTAATTTTTCACGCACATAATCTGGCTCTAAACATTCACATGACTCACCAAAACTAAGTAACAACGAATAACCATAATCATCATCTACAAAAGGAAAATCTACATACATCTTATTTCCTTTTACCTGTGTAATTGCTTCTTCTCCACATCTTTCAACAATACGCTCACGTGCTGAAACATCAACACACAGCTTAATTATAAAGAGTTTATCTCCTATCCACTTTTTTCCATTTAATGGTTCAAATGTAATTTCTCGTTTTTTAAATGTTTCTGTCAATACGATGTTTTCCATTCTTGAAAGTCGAAAGACACGTGCTTGTTTACGTAATAAACAATACCCTTGAACATACCAACTTGTATCCTTCATTACTAACCGATATGGTTCTATACTTCTTTGCGAAGCTTTTCCATTACGATCATAATAAGCGAAATTAATGATTTTTGTTGTATCAATAGCTTTTTTCACCTTCTTAAAAGATTTACTTGTTTGATTATTCGATGTCCATGTAGTTAAATCAATTGATATCTTAGACATTTTATCTTCTACTTCAGCATATAGTTCTTTGGGAATCAAATTCTTAATCTTTGATAAAGCAGAAGATTCCTCTTCCATTGTCAGTGTTGGAGATACACTGTGTAGCCCTAATAATAAAGTTGAAAGATCCAAAGAAGAAAAATAATGTTTCTGAACCTTATAGTCTTCAAGAATACTAATTCCACCCTCACTACCTACCGTCGTAATAATTGGTACCCCTGCCATTGTAAGCGTATCAATATCTCGATAAATCGTTCTTGTACTAACTTCAAATATTGCCGCTAATTCTCTAGCACTAATTTTTTTACGATCCAACAAAATAAAGATAATCGATATAAGTCTATCAATTTTCATAAATTTTCTCCTTTTTAAACAATTATGACATATAGGTGTCATAATTCCTATGATATATTTTCATTCTAATATAAAGGAGGAATATTTTATGAATTACTTAGACATATTTTACCAAACAATGGAGGAAGCAAAAAACATTGCAGTAGCAACAAGTATAAAAGATAAACCCCATGTAAGAATTATGGATTTTGTATATGATAAAGATAAAAATATTATCTATATTGCTACATTTAAAAACAATACCAAGGTTAATGAATTTAAAGAAAATCCTAACGTATCTTTCACTACTTTACCAACACAAAGCCAAAAGCATGTTCGTTCAATTGATGCAATTGTAAAGAAGAGTGAAACATCTATTTTTGATATTGCAGATGCCTTCATTCAAAAAAATCCAGAGTTTAAAAATACCTTGGATATGGCTGGACCAATGTTAGATGTATTTGAAATTCACAGTAATCATTTCACTGTAATTCCTGATATCAAGAACGCAAAAACGATAACAATTTAAAAGGTGAAAATAAAGTGTTGAAAATTTATCAATATAATTGAAAAACTTGCATTCTATAAAGTATAGAGTGCAAGTCCTTTTTAAGTTTTACTCTGCTCATGATGAATATCAACTAATTCATTTACAATTGCCATTTTATGAACAATTGTTTTTACTAGATAATCAAGTTCTTTCCCTTCTTCATAATTAGCTGGTGTTATAAAATCAACTCGTTGATCCATCAACAGTTTTTCTACTTTGTGTTTTTCTGTATACACTGCAATTGATTGTCCACCATTAACCTTTACTAATTTCATGCAAGGAACATCCGTTAATCCATCACCAATATAAATCATATTGCGAAAGGGAATCCGTCGATCTCGATCTTCCTTAAATTCATTTAGCTTCTCATCTTCATACAACTCTAACACACCCTTATTTATACGAAATAAGAACTGTGTTTTATTTGTATAATTTACTGTTAATGCTGGCCAATCAGCGACTCCATTTTCATTATAATGAAATTCACAAGCATATATCTTTTCAAAAGCATCTTTTATCTTTGTTCCTTCAATAATTTCTTTTAAACCGCTTGAAATAATATAATGTTCAATCTTAACACCTAAAGATTCTCCATAAGCATTGATTCTATCAAACCAAGTTTCTACTCCAGGAAAAAGTTCTACATGTTTTCCTGCATCTTCAAAATCTTTTCGTTTTATTGAAAGACGATTATCTTGCGCTTTTCGAATCATGTGATACATATAGGCAAGAATCCCATCCATCCCCTCTTTCGTTGCCAAGGTTTGAACTTCATTCCAAAATACAGAAGATTCCATCTTTAAATTAGGAATAAAAGAATATTCTTGCATATCTTTTGTACATAACGTTTTATCAAAATCATACATCAAAGCAATGATTGGTTTTTCCATTTTTCTCACATCCTTGCTTTGATTATATCAAATCCATAAATTTCTTTCACTATTAAGAATTTATAGTTTTCTTGGTTTTTTACCCAAACAAAATATCTTTTTTTTGAAAGGGGAATAAAATTCTTTTTGTTTTCATATTTTATCATCTTTATATTGTATTTTCTTTTTGTTTCGATAATAATATAGGTGTGAGGAATTTTGAATGTCAAAAAACAACGATTTGCGAAGAGATGAAATTAAAAAATATATTTTGACCAAAGAAAAAGTCAGAGTAGAAGAATTAGCAAAATTAATGAATGTCTCTTTGGAGACAATTCGTAGTGATTTGTCTTTCCTCGAAGATACTGGTTTGCTTTATCGGACTCATGGTGGTGCCACTTTACGAAATGCGATTGTGGATCTTCCAATGGATATCCGAATCAAAGAAAAAGCAGAAGAAAAAAAGCAGATAGCCTATAAGGCCATTAACTTCATCAATGATGATGACGTCATTTATATTGATCCAAGTAGTACTGCTTTGCCATTAGGGCGTCTCTTAAGACTAAAGAAAAATTTAACGATTGTTACAAATTCTTTTGAGCTTATTCCTATTATTGCCGAGAGCGACCACAAATTAATTATCGTTGGTGGAGATTACCTAAAAGCAGGTAAACGAATGGTTGGTGGATATGCAATTAACGTTATCAAATCCATTCACTACGATTTAGCTATTTTCGGAATGGATGGATGTATGGGAATTAATGGTCCTGGAATTATGGGACGCGAAGAAATTTTCTTAAATTCTGAAGTTATGAAACGCACAACAAAATCAATGATTTTATCGGATTCATCTAAATTCGATAAGATTGGTAAATATCAATACACAACATTTGAAGAGATAGATATTTTTATCACAGATACCCTTAGCGATGAAGATCGCAAGAGGGTAAAAAGCAAAGTTGTTGTAGAAGCAATGAAAAAATAAATTGAAATTAACGAAGAATCGTAAACTAATCATCCTAAAAAGACATAAGGACTTATCACCCTTGTGTCTTTTTAGTTGTTATTCTCTATCAGAGTACTCAAATGCTTATTCAATATATTCCTTTAAATAATTGAAAGACCAATACTCGTTATAAGTAGCTATAAAACTCATTAAATCAAATGCGACTTCAGAAGAAATCAATGATCCTTGATTTTCTCCATCATATTGATCTGCCAAAGGTATATAATATGAATCTAGTGTGTTGTCATCAAACTTTGGTAAATCATAATCTTCCCTTATTAACGCTAATTCTTCCCTATAAGTTTTTTTAACTGCTTCAATAGCATTTGATCGTACAGATTGTATGTATAAATAAATACCAATAATTATAATTATTATAGCTAGAATCGAAAATGCAATCTTTTTAGTTCTACTTTTCATTTTGCCTCCTTTTATGGATTACCAATCTTATATAATATCCTTTTTACATCTTTGTACTATCTTGTAGTAATAAACCTTAAATAATTACTGTCAAAATGAAAACCCATGTAGATAATACACTATATTTTTTCAAATTAAGCGAAAAGATGAATATACTTATTGCATATAGCACATAGTATATATGTGCAAAATACATTGAACGAATATCGTATGACATCCAATAACCCTCATATGCTTTAAAGATCAGTTATTCACATACCAAAGAAGTTATAAATGGCATATAAAATAGTATATATTTCTTTAACATAAATCCTCCTTTTGTATAAATTTAATTTGATATCAAAAGCATATCATATAATTTTTAACTTGTATAAAAATTGGCAACCATGGTCGCCGAATCGTAACATTTAATGGTGTTTTATCAGTAATTAAAGTTTCCTTATAATTTTCAAATCTATTTAGCTATATATCATTTATACTATGTACTTTCTTAACACAGGTATTTTGCTAATTATATATGTTGTAAATGCACTTAGTAAATATATTAATAATGTCAATATAGGAACCATATACATATAATTTAAACTATTTACATTAATTCCATTTCTTCGTAAAATGATTTCAAACAAGGCATGTGACAAATATATACCTAAAGAAAGCTTAGATAAACTTGTTAATACTTTTGTCATAGTGAGATTCATTTCATTTGGAACTAATTTTTTTGCACTAATCATAACTGCTATCGATGGCAATAGAACGTTAGGTGTAAGAAATTCATAGAAATACATAACATTCTCTCCTCTTAGAATAGATACACGTTTTGTCATAATAATCGTTGCGACAATTCCTATAATAGCACTAATATTAATTATTGTAGTAAGCTTAGAACTAATTTCTTTATTATGTAAATAATATCCTAAGACAAAATATCCTACATACCCCAAGACTAATGAAGGCTGGATTTTTTCACTTAATGTAGACAGAAATCTAAACTCATCTTGAAGAAAATGTGGTAAATTTGGAAACAGTTCTGAAATCAAATAAATATTAGGAATTATAATTGAAAAAACGAGCCATAAAATTAAAAAATATTTACATTTTTTATCATCATAAATAAAAGATTTTATAAGCGGAATCATTAAATAAATTCCTAATATAGTAAATAAAAACCACATATGATAATGTCCACCTTGAAACTTAAGCATAAATTGTGTTTTTACTCTAACTCCATCATAAAAGTAATAAGGAATCAAATATATAGCAGACCAAAAAACAAAAGCAATAATTATTCTTAATATATTCTTTTTGAATAAATCCGTTGTACTTTTTTCTTTATTCTTATCTAACATCAAAGCTCCACTAATCATTAAAAATAAAGGTACACAAAATCTTGCGATACTATCATAAATATTCATTATCCCCCACTCATCACTGCTAGCTGAGGTTCCTCCCCACAACGGAGCAACTACATGAATCATTACCATGAAGAAGGTTGCAACAATTCTACAAACATCTAAATATAGTACTCTTTTTTTATCCATAAATTTATTTCTCCTCTCATAAAACCACAGAAATTAACCCTATATATATCCAAGTAATTAATATATATCCTTTATATTAGTTTATTATAGTAATCAACATAAGTCATTATTTTTTTCTAATATCTGGGAACTGCAACAGTTTAATTGACAACTAGTTAAGATACATGTGATATTTGTTGTTGGTACTTATAGGGTGTCATCATAAACTTGGTATGAATAC
>NZ_JAQFIQ010000023.1 GCF_029504745.1 Breznakia sp. PF5-3
AAACGAATCTATTATCTATTAATTAGAGTGTAAATGCAATCGATATTGAAGGCGATGCTTCTGTTTGATTACATTACATATTATACGAGGAGGAAAATGATGAAAAAAGTAAATGATGGATTTCCAAAAGATTTTTTATGGGGTGGAGCAATTGCTGCTTGCCAGGCGGAAGGTGCATACGATGTAGATGGTAGAGGATTGTCTACATCTGATATTCATCGTCATGACCAAGGAATGGATAGGAAGAATATCAAACAAGAAGGTGGTGGAACCCTTCAAGAAATTAAAGATTTGATTGCCGATAAAAAAGGATACTTTCCAAAACGTTATGGAATCGATTTTTATCATACATATAAAGAAGATTTAGCATTTATGAAAGAGATGGGGTTTAAGAACTTTAGAACAAGTATTGCTTGGTCAAGAATTTTCCCTAATGGAGATGAATTAGAACCAAATGAAAAAGGTCTAGAATTTTATGATAATTTGATTGATGAAATTATCAAAGATGGAATGGAACCGATTATCACAATGTCACATTATGAAATTCCATTACATTTAGTTACAGAATATGGAGGGTTTGCAAATCCTAAAGTAATTACGTTCTTTGAACGATATGCGAAAGTATTGTTGGAACGATATAAAGGAAAAGTTAAATATTGGATTCCTTTTAATCAAATCAATTTATTACCAACAGTAATGTTTGGTTCACTTGGTATTTATAATGATCAAAGTGAAAATATGGATGAACTTATGTATCAAGCAGCACATAATCAATTTATTGCAAATGCGAAAACAAAAGCGTTAGCTAAAGAAATTGATCCAGAAGCAAAAATTGGAGTTATGCTTGCCGATTGTACATTCTATCCAAATTCATGTTTACCAGAAGATATTGTCTTGACTATGCAGCGTAACCGTATGCAATATTTCTTTGGTGATGTTCCTCTACAAGGGGAATATCCTGGATATGCTTTACGCTATTTCAAAGATCATAATATTCATATTGATATTACTGAAGAAGATGAAAAGCTTTTGAAAGAAAATACGATGGATTATTTGGCAATTAGTTATTATGCATCTTATGTGGTTGATTCTACCAAACATTCAATGAATCCAAGAGAAACAAGTCAAAACCCACATCTAAAACCAACTCCATGGGATTGGCGAATGGATCCATTGGGATTGTATAACAGTATTTCTCAATATTGGGATCGTTACCATACACCAATCATGATTGCGGAGAATGGGTATGGAGCAATTGATAAGGTTGAAGCAGATGGAAGTATTCATGATGAGTATCGTATTGACTATTATCAAAAGCATTTAAAAGTAATTAAAGACTGTATTCGTGAAGGTGTAGATGTATTTGCCTTTTGTGCCTGGGGACCAATTGATATTGTTAGTTCATCTTCGGCAGAAATGAGTAAACGTTATGGATTCGTTCATGTAGATTTAGATGATCGAGGACAAGGAAGTGGAAAGCGATCTAGGAAAGATAGTTTCTATTGGTATCAAAAGGTGATTGCTGAAAATGGTGAAAATTTAGAATAAGAATAGAAGACACATATGTGTCTTCTATGTTTTGATAAGAAGGAGAAAATAATGGATAGATGAATATATCATTTTTAAAAAAAGTTTTATTCCTTAGTATGGGAGCAATAATTTTAGGTATTGGTATTGGTTTGGCTATTGTATCGGGACATGGTGGAGATGCAATCTCTGTTTTTAGTGAGGGGTTGAGCGAAACTTTTAAGGTTACAATAGGAACGGCATCGATTGGGTTTTATATATTATTTATGATTCCTATGTTGGTTATCGATAGAAAGCAATTCGGGATAGGCACAATCGTATCCCCGTTCATATGTGCGATAACATTGGATTTGTTCTTAACCTATGTTTCTTTTGAAATGACTACCATAGAGACGGTATTGTGTATGGCTATTGGAATTGTTTTAATTGGAATCGGTATTGGCATATATGTTAGTGTTGAATTAGGACGTTCAAGTTATGATGCAATAATTTTGGCGATTAGTAAAAAATTAGGAAAACCATTATGGATAATAAAGAGTAGTGGCGATTTGATACTTTGTATTTTTGGATATATGCTAGGCGGAACACTTGGCTTAGGACCAGTTTGTGCAGTTATCTTTATTGGACCAATTTTGGAAATGACACTTAAATTTATTGATTCAAAATAAGAAGCATGAAATATCATGCTTTTTGTTTTGTGTAGTGTATATGGCAGGGATATTTTATGAAAATTTAGACGTATATATTATTTATGATATAATAAGTTGGCGAGGAGAAACTTATGCGACTATTGAAGAGTTTTTTTTATGACTTTAAAAATGTATTTACAATTGACGATAAACTGATTGTAATTTTAGCGGCATCGTTGTTTTTACCGTTTCCAATAACCGTAGTAACAATTTTAGGTATTGGTATATATGTATTAGTAAAAAGTGATTTTAGAAGTAATTTGCGTAGTGTGAAACGCTCATACATTTTACTTTTATTTGCCTTGTATTTAATGGTTACTTCTTTAGTTAGCGGTAATTATTTAGGGTTGGCATTGGCTTTTGGTATGTTATTTTTATTTATTGTAGTTATCTATTATCGAAAATATATTCATAAAGAATTATTTGAGATTATCTTGGATGTAATGATTATCATGAGTATAATTTGTGTGGTTGTTGCAATTGGGGAACAATTTTATTATTTGAATACGGTAGAGAAGATGAGCAGTTTTTTTGATATTCAAAACAAGCCAGCACATCGGGTACATACGTTCTTCTTCAATGCGAATTATTATGCAATGATGATAGCGTTTATTGAAGTTGTTTGTATATATAAATATATTACGATTCCTAAAGCTAAAAAACGTATCGAGTATGTTTTAGCGGGCTTATTAAATTTATTTGCCTTGTTTTTGACGGGTGGAAGATTGGGCTGGCTTTGCATAGCACTTGCAGTCTTAATTATGATTCTTGTGAATCGATGGTATAAAACGTTTATTGCAGCTTGTGCAGGAATTGGAGTAGGTGTAGGCGTATTATCTATGAAGCCTGGATTGATACCGCGTTTGGCAGAAAAGGGATTAGATATTGGTAGACGTGCACGTATTTATGAGGCGGCTCAAATGATGATGAAAGATACATGGATGTTTGGACGAGGTCCATTAACGTATTATTATTGTAATGCGGATTACTATGATGCATATGTGAGTGAATATGGATCTTCCCATTTGAATAAGCTTGGTATTGATGCACCACATTCACATTCTATGTTTTTAGAACCATTTATTTCTTTTGGGGTGATAGGTTCGGTTATTATAGGTTGGTATCTTATTAGTCAAGTGAAACGGATGATACGGTTGTTTACACGAAAAGTAGATATTGCACTTGGTTCTTTAATTTTAGGGTTTATAGTTGTTACGATTACTTTTTGTATCATTGATTTTCCGATTTTCTGGGTACAAACAGGTGGTTTGTTTCTGTTGGTTTTGGGATCAAGTGATATGTATAAAAAGGAAGTGGAATGATGAGCGTTGTTGACTTTGTTGAATACTTTGTATATTTTACAAGTTTTGGCTTGTGTATGTATGCATTGAGCAGTGTAAAGTTTGATAAATTTACACATGTGAGTAATCCTTTAAAAGTTCAATTGCTTTGGATTTTATTGGCAACAGGTTTAGCATATATAGTTTCGCAGTTCATTTTTGCATTAACAATTTATAGTTAAAAAGTGCATAATATTATAACAAAATCTAAGAGACTGATGAGGACGAGAAAACCTTACAGTCTTTTTTATGAAAATGTTTAATTTTTGATAATTCGTGCTATAATGTAAAAGCGTAATTATAAAAATAGAAAGTGAGGAAGTGTAGATGTTTTTTACAAAAGAAGTTGGAATCGATTTAGGTACAGCAAATTTACTGATTTATGTAAAAGGAGAAGGAATCGTAGTTGATGAACCTTCCGTTGTAGCTATCGACGCAGATACAAAGAAATGTTTAGCCGCTGGAGAAGAGGCAAAAGATATGTTGGGAAGAACACCAGGAAGAGTTTTGGCAATTCGTCCATTGAAAGGTGGAGTTATTGCGGATTTTGAAGTTACCGAAATCATGTTGAACTATTTCCTTAAAAAGATTAATATTAAAGGACTTTTTAATCGTCCTACAATTTTAATCTGTTGTCCTTCTAATATTACTAGTGTAGAAAGAAATGCGATTAGAGACTGTGCATATCGTGCAGGAGCAAAGAAAGTGTATATTGAAGAAGAACCAAAGGTTGCTGCTGTTGGTGCTGGTTTGGATATCAGTAAACCAAGTGGATGTATGGTTTTAGATATAGGTGGTGGTACTACCGATATTGCTGTGTTATCTCTTGGCGAAATTGTTACTTCTTCATCTTTAAAAATAGCAGGAGATACACTTGATAAAGATATTATCAAATACGTAAAAGAAAATAAAAAATTATTAGTAGGTGAAAGAACTGCTGAAAATATTAAAACCGAAGTTGGTACAGCATGGGCAAAGTCTAGAAATGAAACGATTGAAGTTAGTGGTCGTGATTTAGTGACTGGTTTGCCACATAAAGTTACGTTGACAAGTGCTGAAACAGAAGTTGCATTGCGTGAAAGTTTGCAACAAATCGTTGCTGCATGTAAAACAGTGCTTGAACAAACGCCTCCAGAGTTATCAAGTGATATTGTGACACGTGGAATTATTATTACAGGTGGTGGAGCATTGCTTCATGGATTGGATGAACTTTTATCAAATGAATTGAATGTTCCAGTTTATGTTGCTGAAAATGCACTTAGCTGTGTAGCAGAAGGTTGTGGAGTATTGTTAGAAAATTTGAATTTAGTTCGATAAGGTGAGGTGAGATTATGCAATGGTTTGCATACTTTGTTGTTCCCTTAATCATATCTGTAATATTGACGCCAATTGTTAATTGGATAGCGTTAAAATTAGATATATATGCTCACACAAATGAAAGAACAATACATAAAGGTAAAATTGTACGTATTGGTGGTGTTGCCATTTATGTTGCTTTTATCTTAGCTATGACATATTTTTCAGATGGTATTGATAATGCAATCCAAGGGTTGTTAATTGGTTCTGCAATTATGTTTTTAGGAGGTTTGATTGACGATATCGTTGATTTAAATCCTCTTTTAAAATTAGCATTTCAATTTGCTGCAGCATTTGTTCTTATTCAAATTGGTGGAGTAGAGTTGGGAACTATCCATTTACCATTTAATATCGTTATTGATATGGGGATTATTTCCTTATTAATCACGTTTGTTTGGGTCATTGGAATAACAAATGCAATAAACTTAATTGATGGTTTAGATGGTTTAGCTGGTGGTGTTAGTACAATCGTATTATTGACAATCGCGGCAATTTCCATTGCTGATGATCGAGCGGATATTGCAATGATAAGTTTAATTGTTGCAGGTGCAACATTGGGATTTTTATTTTTTAATTTTCATCCAGCAAAGTTATTTATGGGTGATTGTGGTGCACTTTTTTTAGGATTTGTTGTTGCCGCAATCTCGCTCATGGGATTTAAAGGATCTACATTCATTACATTAGGTTTTCCAATGTTACTTTTGGCGGTGCCAATTATTGATACGATTAGTGCAATGTTACGGAGACTCTTAGGCGGAAAACGATTTACGGATGCTGATAAAGGGCATCTTCATCATGTGCTCATGAAACGTTTTGGACATCGGAATACCGTGTTTATTATCTATGCAATTACAATAGCTTTTGGAGTGAGTGCGTATATTTATATTTCAAATAAGACGATTGGACTTGCTTGTGTAGCGGGTTTATTTGTAGGATTAGAAATATTCGTTGAAAAAACACATATGATATCGAATAATTTTCACCCATTGACATCATTATATAGATTAATATTTAGAAAAGAAGATAAAGAATAAGGTTGCTTAACGTTATTCTTTTTTTATATAATAAGGATATGAAGAAAATATTTATAATAGCACTTGTTGCCTTTTCTTGTATTGCATGTAGTTCAGATTCGGATCCTGTTGATCCAGGTGTATCGAATGTAGAGTTATATGATGAAGTTGCAGCATATGAAGCAAAAATGAAAACACTAGACAGTTATAAAATCAGAAAAACAGAAGATGTGGAAGTTCCAGTTTGTGGAGCAGAAGAAATTAGTGTAAAGAAAGAAAATACAAATCCAAGGGAGTATCAAGTTATAAAAGATGGTGATGATATTGCATACTTTTGGAAGCAAAAGCAAGAACAAGAAATTCAATATCGTATAATTTATTATAAGAATGGTAGCTTTTATGAGGAATTCACACAGATGAGTGGTTCAGTAAATCTATTACCTGATTGGAGTAAAGAACAAAATGATACATTGATAATGGATAAAGTATTTCATGAAATTGATACGACTTATTTTACAGTAGATGTGAAGGAGGAAGAGGGGAACAAAGTTTATACATTTACGCTAAAAGATGCAGATGGGTATAATAAAAAATATAACACAGATCGTGATTCTACTTGTGGAATTAAAGGTGACTATGTTGGACAAAAATTTGAATTAAAAGTAAACAAAGATGGATATATAGTAGAAGAAACAGTAGAAGAGACGGTAAAATATAAGTATAACGATCAAGTGCATGAACGATTAAATACAGTGAAGTATGAGTTTTATGATTTGAATGTACCAAATGAAATTAATTTCTATTTCTTATAAAAAGCAGAGAATACCCTTTGCTTTTTTTAATTTCCTAGGAAATAGTTTCCCTTTTGTGTAATAAATTACTAGAAGGGGGATATGCATGGAGATAGAAGAATTAAGTGTTTATCTAAAAGAAGGGAATTTACATAAGAAAGCAAAAGAACAATTGTATTGGCCAAATGTATGGAATATGTATATCGAAGAAACAACATCGGTATATAATTGTTTAACAACAAAAGAAGCATTGGTTAGAATGATATCAGAAGTGAATTTTAAAAACCGCTCACAAGCGTCATCTTGTGAAGAATTGGGAGTTTGGATTCGTGTGGGTGATATTTGTTATATTGATTTTGGAATCAATTATATAAATGAAGCAGGATTTCAACATTTTGGTGTAATCTTGGCAATTCGAAATAATAAGGTGTTGGTAGTACCTATGACGAGTAATGTGAAAGCGTATCGTGATGCACAAGGTAATGATGGAAAAGGGCATTTGATGGCAATTGGTAAAATAGAAGGTATGCATCGAGAGTCGACATTATTTTTAAATGATTCAAAGTTTATTAATTCTGCTAGAATTATCGATGTGAAGGCACATATTTCAACAAATAGTGAATTGTTTAAAAAAATAAAACAGCGATTTCACGAAATGATAGGATAATGATATAATACTTACATGAAAAAAATGGCTGGTACATGGGTCGTAGCTGTATCTGGTGGATCAGACTCAATGGCCTTACTTGATATGTGTTATCAAGCAAAGATGGATATTGTTGTCGCTCATGTAAATTATCAAAAAAGAAGCAGTGCTTCACGTGATGAAAAAGGGGTTGAAAGCTATTGCTGGAAGCGGGGAATCCCTTTTTTTAAGCATGTGGTAGAACACTATGATAGTGGTAATTTTCAAGCACAAGCTAGAAAGATACGGTATTCTTTTTTTAAGGAAATAATAGAGCAAGTACATGCAAAAGGTGTTTTGGTAGCGCATCATTTGGATGATGTCTTAGAAACTTATATAATGCAAAAGAAGCGTAAAAGTATTCCTGAATATTATGGAATCAAGGATGAAGTAATTATTTATGGCGTGATGGTAAAGCGATTGCTTTTATCTTATAACAAAAAGGAGTTAGAGATGTATTGCGATGAACATGCTGTTCCTTATTTTTATGATGAATCCAACGATAGTGATGTGTATACAAGAAATAGAGTTCGTCATGAACAAATCGTGCAAATGAATGTTAATGATAAGGAAAATATGTTGAAATGTATATGCAAGGAAAATTTACAATTGCAAAAAAATCGAGAAAAGGTTATGGAGGCTTATAAAGATAACGATGGTAGGTTAATAATATCTCATATTATGTCGTATCCAAAAGCTTTTAGTTTGGATTATTTGCGTTATTGGATAGTGATGAAAACGGGTATTAAAAAGGTATCAAGGAAAACGTTAGAAGCTATTTATAACAATATGGAGAAATCAAAAAATTGGACTTATCCATTGTCTGATATATATCAACTTTGTTGTGATTATGGAGAGGTAACAATTGAAAAACGAGAAGCTTTAGGTTTTTCTTATCAGTTTACAAAATTAGAATATATAGAGACATCATATTTTAAAATATGTCAAAAAGGTGAAAAGATTGAAGGGGTTTTGGTTGATGATAAAGATTTTCCAATTACGATTCGAAATTATCGTCCAGGTGATAGAATAAGCCTTCGTTATGGAAGTAAAAAAGTGTCAAGATTTTTAATTGATCGCAAAATTTCTCGAAAAGAGCGTCAATTATGGCCTGTTTTAGTCAACAATATGGGAGAAATTATTTTTGTTTGTGGGATTGGGTGTGATATCGCACATTATGGTAACAATTTTAATATGTTTGTGGTAAAATAGGTTTATTGTTTAGGAGGATTTTTTAATGCATAAAGATGTTGCTGAAATCTTAGTTACAAGAGAAGAAATACATGCGAAATGTATTGAGTTAGGAAAACAGATTACAGAAGATTATAAAAGCAAGGGAGAAATACCTTTGGTAGTAGGTTTGCTTAGTGGCTCTGTACCATTTATGAGTGAGCTTATGAAAAATATTGGCTTGGATATTTGCATTGATTTTATGGATGTTTCAAGCTATGATGGAACAACTTCGGTTGGTTCAATTAGAATTGATAAGGATTTATCAAATTCAGCAGCAGGTCGTTCGATCTTGTTAGTAGAAGATATTATCGATACAGGAAAGACACTTACTGAAGTAAAGAGAATGTTGGAAAACAAAGGCGCAGTAGATGTGAAGGTTGTTTCAATGTTAGATAAACCTGAACGCCGTACAGAAGATATAGAAGCTGACTATGTTGGTTTCACAATTAAAAATGAATTCGTCATTGGGTATGGTTTAGATTACAATCAAAAATATCGAAACCTTCCTTATGTTGGGATATTAAAAAAAGAGGTTTATGAATAATAGGAGGAGTCGTTCATGAAAAATAAAAAAGGGCCTTTATTGTTGTTGCCTTACCTTGTATTATTGGCGCTTCTTGGAATGCTGTTTACATTAAATGAAACTTCTAATACAAAAGAGTTTACATATAATGAGTTTGCTAAAAAAGCAGAAAAGATGGATTTCAAAGATGTAGAAATGGGTATTGGTGAGGTTGTTATTGATGTAAATGGTAAATACGTCAACAAAGATAAGAAAGAAACTAGTTTTAAGGTTACTATTCCTAAAACAGATAAAAATATAGCATGGCTTCAAGATGTTTTAGATGATGGGAAAAATAAAGTTTCAGTTTATGAGCCAAGTAACGAAAATGTATTTTTAAGTTTATTTGTTAACTTTTTTCCAATAATTTTATTTGGAATTATGATATTCTTCATGTTTAGCAAAATGGGTGGTGGAAATCAAAATAAAGCATTTGAGTTCGCCAAATCACGTGCTAAGATTCAAGGAAACATCAAAACACGTTTTAATGATGTTGCTGGAGCAGATGAAGAAAAAGAAGAAGTTAAAGAGATTATTGATTACTTGAAAAGTCCAAAGAAATTCTCTGACATGGGAGCTAAGATACCAAAAGGTATGTTGATGGTAGGTCCTCCAGGTACTGGGAAAACATTGTTGGCGAAAGCAGTTGCTGGGGAAGCGGATGTTCCGTTCTTCTCAATTTCAGGATCTGACTTCGTAGAAATGTTTGTTGGTACTGGGGCAAGTCGTGTAAGAGATATGTTTAAAAAAGCAAAACAAGCTGCACCATGTATCGTATTTATTGATGAAATCGATGCTGTAGGACGACAACGTGGAGCAGGTATGGGTGGAGGAAACGATGAACGTGAACAAACCCTAAACCAATTGCTTGTTGAAATGGATGGTATGGAAGAAAATGTTGGTATTGTAGTTATTGCTGCAACCAACCGTCCGGATGTATTGGACCCTGCACTTTTGAGAAGTGGACGTTTTGACCGTCAAATTACGGTAAGTCTTCCAGATAAAAAAGGAAGAACAGAAATTTTGAAGGTACATGCACGTGGTAAGAAATTAGCTAAGAATGTAACTTTAGAAAATTTAGCAAAACGTACACCTGGATTTAGTGGTGCAGATTTAGCCAATGTTTTAAACGAAGGTGCAATTTTGGCAGTTCGTGATAAACGTAAAGAAATAACAATGGAAGATCTTGATGAAGCAATCGATAGAGTTATGATGGGACCAGCTAAGAAATCTAAGAAATATACGGATTCTGACAAACAGTTGGTTGCATATCATGAAGCTGGACATGCAGTTATTGGAATTAAGTTGGAAGATGCTGATATGGTACAGAAAGTTACAATTATCCCTCGTGGTGAAGCTGGTGGATATAACTTGATGACACCAAGAGAAGAAAAATACTTTCATCGCAAAAAAGAGTATATGGCACAGATTACTGGTTTGCTTGGCGGACGTGTATCAGAAGAGCTTGTATTTGGAGAGATTAGTGCTGGTGCAGTAAATGATATTGAGCGAATTACAAAGATTGCTAAGAATATGGTACGTGTATTTGGGATGTCGTCTTTAGGACCAATTCAATATGCAGATGCACAAGGAAATGTATTCTTGGGTAGAGATTATAATAGTGGTAATGCGTATTCAGGTGAGGTAGCATTTGAGATTGATAAAGAAGTTAGAAAGATTGTAAATGAATGTCATGAGCAATGTAAGAAAATTCTTACAGAAAATCGCAGCTTACTTGATTTAATCGCAAAGACACTTATTGAAGAAGAAACGCTTACAAATGAACAAATCAATAATTTGGTAGAACATGGAACAATTGATTCTCCAGAATCAAAAAAAGAAGATAAGGAAATTCCTACTTCAACAAGCCAAATCATTGGTGATGTAATCGATGAAAATGAATAATAACAAAACAAACAGCACATGTCATTAGACAGGTGCTGTTACCTTTTATATAGAATATGATATAATGACGAAGATTAAAGAGGTGGAATATGAAAGATCAATTATTAAAAGCTTTAGCATGTGATGGACATGTTCGAATATATATATGTAATACAACAGGGATTATCAATTATGCTCAAAAGCAACATGATTTATGGCCAACAGCGAGTGCGGCTTTAGGTAGAGTGTTAAGTGTTGCGAGTATGATGGGTGGTAATCTTAAAAGTGATAAAGAAAAACTTACCATTACCATCAATGGTGGTGGACCAATTGGGACAATTATGGCAGATGCTTATTATGGTGGAAATGTAAGAGGTTTTGTAAGTGAACCACACGTACATTACCAATATAATGACACTGGGAAATTAGCAGTTGGTATAGCAGTTGGTACAGATGGATATTTAGAAGTAAAAAAGGATTTTGGTCTAAAAGAAGAATTTGGTGGCCAAGTTGCTCTTCAAAATGGCGAGATTGGTGATGATTTTGCTTATTACTTTGCACTTAGTGAGCAAACACCATCGGCTGTATCGGTAGGTGTTCTTGTAGATTCGGATAATACGATTATTTCGTCAGGTGGATTGCTGATTCAAATGTTACCAGATGCAACAGAGGAAGATATAGAAAAAACAGAAGCGGTTATTAAAACGTTATCACCTATGTCGGAACTTATCAAAGACAATGTGTCACTAGAGGAAATAGCGAAGTCTTTATATGATGATGTGAAAATATTAGAAGTGAGTGATATTGCGTTTACTTGTAATTGTAGTCGTGAAAAGGTGGAAAATGCAATTAAATTAATTGATAAGAAGGATTTACAGGAAATGATTGATGAAGATCATGGAAGTGAGGTATCTTGTCAGTTTTGTAAAACAACATATACTTTTAGTGAAGCAGAGTTAAAAGCAATCTTAGATAGTAAGGAATAAGTATGTGGAAAATTAATGATGTAGAGATTAAAAATAAAATTGTTATAGCTCCAATGGCTGGCATTAGCAATGCTGCTTTTCGTAGCATTTGCAAGGAATTTGGTGCAGGTTTGATATGCTCAGAAATGGTGAGTGATAAAGCTTTGTATTATGATAATATAAAGACGCTTAAAATGACGCAAGTTCTAGAAGATGAGCATCCAATGAGTATGCAAATTTTTGGTCATGATATTGATAGTATGGTGTACGCTGCAAAACTTTTGGATACAGAAACAAACTGCGATATTATCGACATCAATATGGGCTGCCCAGTAAACAAAGTGATTAAATCAAATGCAGGTTCAGCACTTATGAAAGATGTGGAACATGCATGTAAAATAGTAAAGGCAGTCGTTGAGAATGTAAATAAACCAGTAACGGTGAAAATGCGTGCAGGTTGGGATGTACACTCAATAAATGCGGTAGAATTGGCAAAAGGAGTAGAAGCAGCTGGTGCTAGTGCTGTTTGTGTTCATGGACGAACAAGAACGCAGATGTATGAAGGAAAAGCAGATTGGCAAATTATTAAAGAAGTAAAAGATGCTGTATCGATTCCAGTAATTGGGAATGGTGATGTCCGTAGTGTCGAAGATATGATTCAAATGCTAGAGTTTACTGGTTGTGATGCTATATCCATTGGACGTGGCGTTTTGGGTAATCCATGGTTAATTAAACAGTGTGCACATTATTTAGAAACTGGTACATTTATGGATGAAATACCTTATCATGAAAAATTCAAGTTAGCAAGAAAACATGCACAAAGACTTTGTGATTTAAAGGGCGAGAAAATTGGAATGAAGGAGATGCGTGGACATGCTGCATGGTATATCAAAGGAATGCCATCTTCACATCAAGTCAAAAATGAATTATCAGCAATGAATACATATGACGAAATGGATGAAATATTTAGTAATTATGAAGTGAAAATAAAAGCATATGAATTGGAAATTTCTAATACATAGTAATCAAATAAACCGACCCTAAACTTGGATGCCAAGAAAGAGTCGGTTTATTTTAGTTCTTTTTATATCAATGTTAATAGTTCTTTCATTGATTGAATCGTTTTTTCGTAGTCTACTTCAGGTTCTAGCGAAATATAATACTGATAGTTTTTATTTATACGTTGAAGAAGTTTTTGATAATCAATATCACCTTCTAATAAAGCTCGATGAAGAAAAGGTTTTTCAGAAGTTTTATCATACTGATAGTTTTTTAAATGAATATGTCTGATTTTATCGTGAATCAAATCATACTCATTTTCTAAAGATCGTTTCAGATATTTCTTCGGTACCTTGTGTTTCTCTGCACGATATGAATTTGCTGGATCCCAAAGTAATTTTAAGTTGGGGCTAGCAATTGCTTCAATGACTTTCATTGTCATTTCACCTTTTGGCAAATGAGAATATGGACAGTTTTCTAATACTAAAATTACTCCATATTTTTCGGCAATTTTTACAGCCATTTTTAAATATTCAATAATTTTTTGAATATCATCGTCTGTTCCTACAACAACGACTTCTTCATTATCAGGAAACCGAAATGGAAATATTCTAACCGTTTGGCACTTTAGCTTAATTGCTATTTCGCATGCACGTTCTAAATATTCCAAGTGTTTCTTGACATCCCCTTCGATTGCGTAGAAGGTCGGATTGAATAAAGATACTTTATAATTTGGGTATAATGGGCATAAAAAGAAAATAGTACTTGCAATGTTTGCAACTTGCATATCATAAGAATTTAAAATCTTTTTAATTTCATCTACTTCAGTATCTGAACATTCTTCAATACTTTTTCCAAATACATTATGTAGCTCAATGTTTGAATAACCTAATTCTTTTATCTGTTTACAAGCTTCTTCTAAATTAGCATGAACTTGATCAGAAATAATAGCATGGATCATAATAGACCTCCTTATATTTCTATTATAGAAGTTAAGAAATAGAAAAGCAATATATGATATAACATTATAATTTAATAAAATTAGATAAAAGTTGACAAATGTATTTAAAATGCATAAAATGAATACGATTGATAAGTAGTGATGAAGAGATGAGTAGTTTATGAAACAAGTGAAAGAGAGTCCTAGTTGGTGGAAATGGATGATGTTGTCATAGATGAATAAAGACTTGGAGCTAAGCGGGTGATTCACGAGATACGAATTGGCTAGATTTAGTCACTAAGGTTAGTAGAGTGATCTATTAACGAATTAGGGTGGTACCACGATGTAACTCTCGTCCCTATCAGGATGAGAGTTTTTATATTTTTAGGAGGAAATTTGTATGGATAACTTAACAGAACAAGAAGTAGTAAGAAGAGAGAAAATGAAGGAATTAGAAGAGCAAGGAATATTACCATTTGGTGAACGTTATGAGCGTACACATAAAAGTGGTGAAATCAAAGCTCTTTATGCTGATAAAGATAAAGAAGAATTAAATGAATTGAATGTACATGTGAAAATTGCTGGTAGAATTATGACAAAGCGTCGTCAAGGGAAAGCAGGATTTATGCACATTCAAGATATTGATGGACAAATTCAAATTTATGTACGTAAAGATGTGATTGGTGAAGATGCATATGAAATATTTAAGAAAAGTGATATAGGAGATATTGTAGGAATTGAAGGAATGGTTATGAAAACCAACCATGGTGAACTTTCAATTAAAGCAGAAGTATATACACACTTAGTAAAAGCATTGCGTCCATTACCAGAGAAGTTCCATGGATTAAGTGATGTGGAAGAACGTTATCGTCGTCGTTATGTAGATTTAATCATGAATGAAGATTCAAGAAAGATTGCAATAACTAGACCAAGAATCATTCGTGCAATTCAAAAATATTTAGATGATAAAGGACTTATTGAAGTTGAGACACCGGTGCTTCAACCAATTCTTGGTGGAGCAGCAGCTCGTCCTTTTGAAACACACCACAATACATTGGATATGCCTTTCTATTTAAGAATTGCTACAGAGCTTCCATTAAAACGATTGATTGTTGGTGGGTTAGAAGGTGTTTATGAAATTGGACGTCTATTTAGAAATGAAGGAATGGACCGTAATCATAATCCAGAGTTTACAACTGTAGAAGCATATGTTGCATATACTGATATGTATGGCATTATGGATCTTTGTGAAGGATTATTTGAAAGTGTAGCAAAGGAAGTATGTGGTACAACAGATATTGAATGGAATGGAAAGACAATTTCTTTAAAAGCACCATTTAAACGAATTCACATGGTAGATTTAATTAAAGAAGAAACAGGAATTGATTTCTTTAAAGAAATGACATTTGAAGAAGCAGCTGCATTGGCAAAGGAACATAATATTGAAGTTGAAAAACATCATACAGGAATAGGACATATTATAAATCTATTCTTTGAAAAATATGGAGAAGTTACATTGGTTCAACCAACATATGTATATGGGCATCCAGTTGAAATTTCACCATTGGCAAAGAAAAATGTTAAGGATCCAAGATTTACGGATCGTTTTGAATTGTTTATCGATGGTGCAGAGTATGCAAATGCATTCTCAGAGTTGAATGATCCAATTGATCAAAAAGAACGTTTTGAAAACCAATTGAAGGAAAAAGAATTAGGAAATGATGAAGCGAATGAAATGGATGTTGATTATGTGGAAGCACTTGAATATGGTATGCCTCCTACAGGTGGTATCGGTATTGGTATTGACCGTATGATTATGTTGCTTACAGGGTCTACTACAATTCGTGAAGTGTTGTTGTTCCCACATATGAAGGATAGAAGTAAATAGAAGTTTATTTTATATTGAATAGTATTTGCATTATATTTAGATGAAGAAAGACGCAAATGCAACGTAAAATTTTACATTGCATTTGCGTCCCTTAATAATAAGTGATGTGGTTGTGATTACATAAAAAAATACAGTTTAGTGATAAAAAGATAAACTGTATTTTTTTGTGAAATATGGTAAGGGAAATTAATTATGTTAGGGTAATATATAATAAAGGGAAAAGCAAATAAGTATTTAATTGTTATTATAAGGCTGTAATTATATAATTAGAGAAAAGGATGTGTTTAGATGAATAAAAAAGAAATTGTAGTTTTTAAAGATAATGACTTTGAAATAAATGTTAATTTAGACTTGGGGGAAGAAACGGTATGGTTGACGCAGAAAGAGATTTCTACTTTATTTGGAAAAAGTCAATCAACTATTTCTGAGCATATTGCCAATATATTTAAAGAAGGTGAATTGGATGAAATAGGCAATATCGGAAAAACCGATATTGCAAATTCTGATAAGCCTGTAAAAGTATACAACCTAGATGTTATAATATCGGTCGGATATAGGGTTAAGTCAAATCGAGGAGTATTATTTCGGAAATGGGCGAATTCGATTTTGAAGCAATATTTATTAGATGGCTATGTAATAAATGAAAAAAGAAAAGATAGTATAAATTACTCACAGCTTTTTGGATTATTAAATAATTTAAGTAATGCAGGTGTGATAAATAATATAACAAGTGAAGGATTATTAACTTTTTTAAATTCATATCAAAGAGGATTAGAAATATTAGATAATTATGATCATCAAACACTAATAATTCCAAAGGGATTGCAAGATACATATAAACTAACTTATGAAGAGTGTATAAAAGTTATTAGAGAATCTAGTTTTAAAGATAAAGGGGATTTGTTTGCAATAGAAAGAGATAATTCATTTAGCTCAAGTATTCAAACAATTTATCAAACATATGATGGAATAGAATTGTATCCAACACTTGAGTTAAAGGCAGCAAATTTACTTTATTTAGTTACAAAAAATCATAGTTTCATAGATGGTAACAAACGAATTGCAGCAATTATGTTTTTATATTTTTTGAATAAAAACAATCATTTAGAAGACAAAGGTATTAAACGGATATCAAATGAAACATTAGCAACTTTAACAATATTAATTGCTTCATCAAAGCCAGAGGATAAGGAAAGTATAATTAATTTGATTATGGTATTAATAGCGTAATAGTAAGTGTAACAAATAATTGCAAGAAACAATATTTGTATATTAGGAAGCATTAATGTGTTTTTTTATATTTCTTATTCTTTATGCTATAATTACGATGAATTTTAATTACGTATTAAAAAGGAGAAAGATGTATGGTTTATCTTGAATATCATGATAATAATTTACACAATTTTTGGCAAATTGAAATAGATGATAATTATATTACATTTACCTTTGGAAGTATTGGAACAGCAGGGCAAAGCGAAACAATAGAATTTGAAACTGCAGAGCTGGCGCAAAAGGAAGTATCTAAGCTAATTGCTCAAAAACGCAAAGAAGGTTATAAAGATATTAATAATGTATCAAAAAAGAATCAAGAAGATATTGAAAAGAGAATTAACCAACTTAATGAATTTATTTGTAAACTTAATAAGTTCAAAAATGATTCATCTTCGGCAGCAGATAATTATTATAGTATTGCAATGAAGGAAAGCATGGAAGATATTGATAATGAAGTTGATATTTATAATTTAGGGATAAAGTATACTTCGTTACGTCCTTTGATTTATGATGTTTTTAATGAACTTATGAAGATGTTTGAGCAAGGTGATATTCTTTGGTTTGATGAAGAAACACAAGCTGGTCTTATACTAGCAAAAGAATTTGCATTATCAAAGCAAGAAGATATATCATTGATGATTCGTTTTATCAATTGTTGTGATATTAATCATGAAGTTTATATTATGGATGCTGTTATTGCAATATGGAATCGCTGGGGGTTTCGTAAGGAAACCTCTGATTTAGTTGTTGCATATATGTTGCAGAGTCAACATGGTATAGAATTACCAATTGCTCTTGATGAAGAAGAGATGAAGATAAAAGAAATTGTAAAAGATCCAAAATCAGCAAATATCATTTTATCAAGTATAAAAAAGTGGATTGATAGTGATGCTTTAAGGGCGGTTTATGAACATCGAAGTGAACATTCACTTGAAATGTTTATGGTTGAGATGTTACCAGAGACCATTGGGTCACTTTTCTCTATGGATAGTGTTGAGGCAGAAGAAAGTGCTCAAAAATTTTATACATTGTATAAAAAAGGGAAGACACCTAAGATAATACAAATAACAAATTTAAAAAAAGAGCCTCTTATAAATGGAAGTGATGAAATATTTTTATCGACGATAATGGAAGCAATTGAAGATTTATCAGAAAAAACATATAAATGTTTAAAAAAACATGATGATTTAAATATGAAACCTTTTGATGAATCAGTAATTAAACGAAAAGGATTAGCACATACTTGTATAATTAATATAAAAGGAGAAAAATATAATAAACTTGAATATTTTTCTATTGGAAATAAAATAAATTCTGCAACATTTGAAAAAGATCGATATGCGGAGAAAACATTTAATAATATTAACTTTTCTGAAGTTTCAGATTCTTATATAATAAATACTTTATTTCCTACAGTAGCAAAATGGTTGGAAGATAAGATAGATGAACAGGCTTTTGATAATTTATATAGTAATTTCCTAGAATTGCATATAGCTGTTTGGGATTCAAAAAAGGCAAGAGCAAAAATTACGATTGATCGTCGAAATAAAACTCGTCATATAAAATTGAATAATTAAAAAAATGGTCTTATTGAAACGACGCCAAAGACTTGGAACACCAAGAAAGGGGTCGTTTTTATATGAAACTAGCAATAGAGGATAAAACAAAATTATATTAAGAAATGAAAACATGATGCTTTAGAAAATGCAGATAATTATATTGTATGATTTAGAACCTTTTTTTAGAATGATTCGTCTAAGGAGTAGATGCTACTAAGAGCATAAATCAATGAAAGTTAGGAGATAAACTATGCAAGAAAAATTAAATGTAGAGAATTTAGAAAAATTTGTGGATGAGTTGATTGAGAAAATAGAGAAAAAGAATATTAGCATTAATAACTATGGTAGTTATTATAGTGGACTCTATAATGATTATATGGAAGGCTTCGATGAAGATGTATTGACAGATAATTTAATTCAAACAGAAAAAGGAGAATCTATACTAAGAAAGTTAATTAATCACTTATACTTATATAATACTTCTAGTTATGCATTGCAATTGTGGAAGAATGATGAGGTGCAAGCTGGTGAAAGAGCTGCTTATAGATTGGCAGAGAAGAATATCAGTGATGTTGATTTATATGCGAAGTTAGTTAGCTCAATGGATTTAAATCATGAAGTTAATCAATGTGAGGATGCAATGCATCTATATGAAAAGTGGGGGTATAATAAAAACACTTATTCACTTTTGATAAGTAGAATTGTAAATCTAGGACAATATGGAGATGAGTTTATTGAGGAAGTTGAAGAGGATGTACTTGTTGCTTTGGAGGAATATGAAGATTATGCTTATTTCCGTAAACTCTTAATTAATATGGGTGGAGGAGATTTACAGGGTTATATGTTTGGTGAAATAATATTGAGCAAGGTTATTGAAAAAACGACAGAGGGTGATGACAATATCTTACAAGGATATTTAAATAAAGCAATGCGAGAAAGTGAGCTATCAATAGATACTATAACTGTATTATCAGATTATATTGATGAAAAAAGTCTTGATGATAGTATTGCTTATATAAAAGAGAGAATGGATAGTGGGTTTTTTGAAAATGATGATGAATTAAATATCATTATAATTAACTACTTTAATCGTTATGTGAAAGATAAATGTACTGCTCTTAGTACAATTAAAAAAATGGAAAACTTATTAACGCTTATGAGTCCTGAGAGTAGAGAAGCTTATGCTAAAGAAATAGAAACGTGCATAGAGAATTTTTATAATAATAAAAAGCAAGCATTAGAGAAACTACATCAAAGTTTTAATAGTAATTCAGAAGATTACATTTATACAGTGGAGGAAGCTAAAAACAAGGGTTTAGAAGTAGAAGAAGATATTACGAAAGTTTTTGAACAAGAGTTTCTTGTTATAGTAGGAAGCCCTAATTGTATATTAAATCCAAATAGTGTAGATTATATCCATCAGGCGTTGCATGAATTGAATGCGAGAAAAGATGATTTATTGAGTGAAACAGGGATTAAGTTGTTGCATTCGGGTGGTTTTTTGGTTAGTAAATTTGATGAATGGGTAATTGATTATAAAAGTTTCCCTTATGAAATGTATTGTGTAATTTATAAAAAGGGTGAGAAACCTCTAGTCTTTTTTGGAAAATATCATTATATAGAATTAGCCCTTTCTTGTCAGTCTAATTGGCCATCAACGCAAGCGGAAAAAGATAAATTAAGAGATGAATATTTTGCAGGCTTAGGTGATAAAAAGCGTAATGATGTAGAGTGGTTGGAAGCAGAAGATTATTTTGAAAGTTTTGAAGGTGACAATCAGGCTAACGTGAGTTGGTTTTTATGGGATTATGTAATCGATGAATATGGCGAAAAGTTTTTAGACAGTTTGGATAGAAACGATGGAATTATCGGAACTACAAAGGATGTCTATCGTGCGATACTTGCAGATCGTCATAAAAAAGTTGCAGTATTAGAAATGTTGGTAAACAAGTTGATAATAGAACAACCAGAACATAAAGAATACTGGGAAAATAAGTTGAGTAAATATTAGGGATAGTAAGAAGGTATTGATACTTGGTTTAGAACAGTGTCTAGTAAAAAAACCAGAGTTTCACTAGAAATTCTGGTTTTTTGAATACGACTAACTATATAGAGTTTATTTTTGAATTTGCACTCTAATTATTAGTATTTATTTTCCTTCAACTAAATAAGCTTTTAAAGTATCTTTATCCATTCCTTGGATGCCAAGTTCTTCTAAGGACCTACCACTTGTCCAACAATCTTGTTCAAGAATGACAGATCCTAAATTTATCATAGAATCCATGATTGGTGTTTGGATGTTGTATTGATGAGCAATTTTTGCCCAAGAAGCAAGACCAAAGGGAATGTCTTCAGAATAGTAACGATTTTTTAAATCAGCTGGACCTTTTATTTTAGCGAAATTTGGATCAGAAGCGATAGCTTCTTTAATACTGTCTGTTTTAATTGTTCCTCCAACGCCATGAGCTGCGATATCTGACTTGTAGCCAAAACTATCAAGTAAAGAAATCCTTTCTTTATCGATGGCTTCTGTGGCTCTTACCACACAATCACTAAAGCCTTCTGTATAGAAATAGAATTCACCTTTTGCTATTTCAATTCTTCCGGCATTCAAAATACACCCAGGTACATGAATGATAGGATTTAAACTAGAAAGGCCACAAGCAATTACACTTTCTATTGGTTCTAGTCCATCAAATAATACTGATAAACGATTTACTACTTCCGTAGTTTTATTGGCTGGAATAACACCAACTTTTAGTGGGTTAAAGCGACTCATTACAAGCGATTCCCCTTGTGTTATCAAACGTGTTGCATAAGGTAGTGTATGCGTTTCTGCAACTTGTACTCCTGTAATCCCTTGTTCTTGAAAAGCTTTCCAAAAAAGAAGAGATCCAAAAGTTCCAGGTAATACAAAAACAATTTGTCCAGGCTTCACAAGTCTCTTAAGTTTTTCTGCATAAACATTGTGTGCAAAAGCAGGTACAGCAACAAGTATAAATTCAACATCTTTAATTGCTTCTTCAAGATTGCTTGTAACCATTGCAATCTCAACATCACCTTCTCCACATGCACCTTTTATTTTGATTGTTTTTGTATCAAATACTTTTTTCATGTTTTTCGCAAATCGCTCGTCTTCATACATATGTACTTCAAAACCTTTCATACTAAGGTCTGCAGCAGCGGCATGTCCACCATTGCCACCACCAAGTACTGCTATTTTTGTTTTCATAAAGTTATACTCCTTTCCTTTATTTTTATTATAAACTGCTTTTTTTGAATAATCGAATTATATAATGGAAAAATTATAATTATAAACAATTAAAGAAATCGCTTTTCCTGTTCGAAATATAAACTATGATATAATAGATTTGGTCGAATCATAGGTTATCTATGTCCAGGGCTTATATGTTGGAAGGAGGTAATACTATGAAGAAACGCATGGTATTGATAGTCTTATTAGGACTATTGGTGGTTGGCTGTACTAGTAATAATACAACCACAGAAAAAGAGAAGGATACAGACGTCATAAAAACGGTTGATGAAAACACGGAAGAGTCACAAGAGAATGAAGAAGTCATAAGTGGAATGACACAGGATGAATTTATAATTTCCACATTTGCATCTTATGGTTATACAACTCCAGATAAAAGTGATTGGATTATAAAGGAAGAAGGAAATGATAAGGTGGCAATTATTATTAAGGTGCATGAGGGGAAAGGGAAACCGAATATAAGTAAACTTATCTTTCTTTGGAATGGAAGTAGCGAAGAAGCAACCGTATTATTTGTTATGGTAAACAATCAACCTATGTATGAAAAATAACCCAGTGTTTCGTAAGAAACATTGGGTTTTTAAATGTTAGTTTTATTGATTAATTTAATAAATGTTTCAGCTGCTGTACTTAATGGAAAATCTCTTTGCTGGATATATCCGATGGAACGGGATGGCAATGGTTGTTTTAATGTAAGTTCTTTAAGTTTGTTTTGTTCAAGGTAGGATGTTGAGAATTCTTTGATAACACAAGATACACCCAAATTGATACTAGCTAACTGTAATAACAATTCATGGGCTCCAATCTCTATATGTGGATTAAGACTAATGTGGGTTTTAAGAAATTCTTCTTCTACAAACAATCTGGAATTTGAATTTTTCTCTAATAAAATTAAAGGAAGTTCAGCGATTTCTTTGCGAGTATAACTGTCTTTAATTTCCATTCTTGAGCTACAGACAAAGATATCATGAATGTCTGCACAACTTTGAATATATAAGTCATCATCATGAATCGGTAAATTAGCGAAGGCTATATCTACCTTACCACTTTTTACTAATGGAATCATTTCGATGGATGTGGCATTGAATACTTGTAGATGAATGTTTGGATAAAGAAAATGAAATTGTTCTAGATAAGGAAGAAGGAAATTACTTGTAATTGTGTCGGCAGCACCAATTATTAGACTCCCATCATCTAAACTTTTTAAATTATTAATTTTCTGTTCTGCTACATCAATGGATTCCATCGCGGATTTTATATAGTCATATAATATTGTTCCTTCTTGTGTTAGCGATATTTTTCGTGAATAGCGATGAAATAGTTGACACTCTAGATCGTTTTCTAATTGTTTAATGGATTGAGAAACCGCAGATTGAGAAATATAAAGACTTTTAGCGGCATTAGAAAAGGAAAGATTAGTTGCTACTTCATAAAATATGCGATAATTATCTAGTTTCGTTTTCATATAAGCACCTCTTATAAATATTATATCAAATATTAATTAAACTTATACAATGAATTGTACTATAATTATTTTGTAATAAATAGAAAGGTAAGATATTTAATATCTTATAGGTGATATGTATGGCAGGATATGTAGTCGTTGGAACACAATGGGGAGATGAAGGAAAAGGTAAGATTGTAGATGTATTAGGGAATAAGGTTGATTATATAGTGCGTTTTCAAGGTGGTAATAATGCAGGGCATACAGTAGTTGTAGATGGGAAGAAACATGTTTTACATTTATTACCTTCTGGAGTACTTCATAAGCAGTCTAAATGTATCATTGGTCCAGGGGTTGTAGTAGACCCATTTGTTTTTTTAGAAGAAATAGCACTTATTGAAAAAGGTGGTATGTCTACAGAGCATGTATTTATAAGTGATCGAGCCCATTTAATTATGCCTTATCATATTGCTTTGGATAAATATCAAGAAGAATATAAAAAAGAAAATAAGGTAGGAACTACAAAACGTGGCATTGGTCCATGTTATGCAGATAAATTTCAACGTATAGGAATTCGAGTCGCGGATTTAGAAGATTTTGAATTATTCAAAGAAAAGTTAGCATTCACATTACGAATGAAAAATGATGAAATTGTAAAGCTATATGGAAAAGAGCCGTTTGACTATGATGAAATGGTGAAACAATTTGAAAAGATAAGAGAGCATATCTTACCACGAATGATTGATTCTTTGGAGGATATAAATCAAGCTTTGGATGCAGATAAATTTGTATTATTTGAAGGTGCACAAGCAGCAATGCTTGATATTAATTATGGAACATATCCTTATGTAACAAGTTCATCACCAACAAGTGCAGGAGTTTGTACTGGTGTGGGAATATCACCACAAAAGTTAGATCGAATTGTAGGAGTGGTAAAAGCGTATTCAACAAGAGTAGGGGAAGGACCTTTTGTAAGTGAATTATTGGATCAACAAGGTGAAATGATTCGTGAGAAGGGTGCAGAGTTTGGTGCGACAACAGGAAGGCCGCGAAGATGTGGTTGGCTAGATTTAGTGGTTGTTAGACATGCCGCAAAAATAAATGGACTTACGGATTTAGTTGTGACAAAGATCGATGTGTTATCAGGATTAAAAGAAATTCCAGTATGTGTAGGTTATGAAATTGATGGAAAGGTATATAATTATCTTCCTGCAATGCTTGAGAAAATAGCAAAAGCGAAACCTATTTATGAAATTCTACCCGGATGGGAAGAAGACATCAGTAAGCTTTCTTCTTGGGAAGCATTACCAGAAAATTGCAAGAAGTACTTGAATAAAATTGAAGCATATACAAATACTAGAATTTCAATGGTATCTGTTGGACCAGGCCGAGAACATAATATATATTTACATGATATAATTTCTCAATAAATTTTGCATATAGGTTATCGTTCTTATGAAAATACGGTATAATAAGGATGAATATTGGAGAGGAGCAGTATATATGAAAAGGTTTATTGAGGAATTTAAAGAGTTTGCTTTAAAAGGAAATGTGCTAGATATGGCAATTGGGGTAGTAATTGGTGGTGCCTTTGGGAAAATTGTGACTTCCCTAGTGAGTGATATCATTACACCGTTAATTTCCATGTTGTTAGATACAGGAGAGATGGCAGATTGGACATTGGTATTAGGAAGTGGATCAGGCGGAGAAGATGTGGTTCTACGTTATGGAGTGTTTCTTCAAAACATAATTGACTTCTTATTGATTACTTTTAGTATTTTTGTAGCGCTTAGAATCATTTTACGATTTAAACGCAAAAATAAAGAAGAAGTTGTTGAAGAAAAACCACAAAAATCTGAAGAAACCGTATTGTTAGAAGAAATCAGAGACCTTCTAAAAGACAAGTAAAATTCAGTGTATTAATTGTATTAGTTAATTAATACGGTTGTAAAACACTTTAAAATGGTGGCTATTAAGCCCCCGTTTTTTATGCTTAATACAATTCACAAAAGCATTAGAAAGTCCAGTATTTAAGGGCTTTTTTTTAAATATGTGAAAGTTTGGGATAAGGTTGAGGGATTGAACTTAATGTGCTAAAATTGCTATTGTAAAATCAAAGGAGTGAGAAAATGGATTCCAAGAAAAAATTCATAGAACAAATCAATGATTTTAAACAATTAGGGATTAATAAAATCAATGACACTAAAAATTATTTAGGACCTGTATTTAAAAAAGGTACTGATATATTGATAAAGGCTGTTAGTTCTTGCCTTGTGAAAGCTGGAGTGGCTTACAAAGAGTTAGAAACATTATGTATTCGTGTTGCTAATGCTTGTGGAGTAAAGGCGGCTGTAGCGTATAAAGAACTTGAACCAGTAGTTATTAGAGCTGTGAAAAACTTTGCAACTGTAATGCAAACTGGAGCAAAAAATGCTGTGGAACGTATCGAAGCTAAATTTGGGAAGATTCACTTTGACTTCCGTCACTTTGTAATGACAAGTGGTGTAGCAGTAGTTGTATTTGCATTGACATTCACTGTAACAGGTATGAATCGTTCAAAAGTAAGTGCCGCTGTATTAGAACCACAAGAAGTTGAAGCATATAACAATGAAGTAATTGAAATCAACTATGGTGATGACAGTGCAATTGTAGATGTTGTGAAAGATATCTTGGCAGATGACACAGGAAATGTGAATAATGCAGAAGCTGTTACATTAGCTGATGGATCAGTAGGATACGAAATTGGTAATTATGTAGTAGAAGTTGAACAAGAACCTACAAAAGAATTAAAAGAAGATGAAATTACTATTAAAGTTCAAACAAAAGAAACTTATGTAGCTGATGAATTTGGGAAAGTGGAAATTACAGAACCTGAAAAAGTGAGTGAAAAAGTAGATGGAGCAGTATATACATATAAGTTAGATGTACAATATGTAGATACACAAGCGCCAGTAATTAATTTAAAAACTAATGAAGTTGAAATTGATGATGTAGATAACTTTAATCCAAAGAAATTTGTTAACACGATTGCAGATAACTACGATGGTGATATTACAAATTATACAATCGATGGAGAAGTAGAAATTAAAGACGAAGACAGATGGGAACCAGGTGAATATACATTAGTATATAAAGCAAAAGACTCAAATGGAAACGTTGGAGAAGCAAAATTAAAAGTTATCGTTAATGAAACAGAAGATGAGGAAGAAGAAGCAGAAGCTACTGAAGTTTCATCAACTGATTACAATACTGATAACGAAGTGAATAGTGCACCTAGTTATGAAAATGCAGGTTCTATTGTAGCAGCAGCTATGGCTCAAATTGGTGTTGCTCAAGACTGTACAATGCTAGTAACAAATTCACTTAGAGCAGTTGGAATTAACTTCCATAGTGCACCAGCTGGATATATGTCATTAGGTACAATTGTTTCTGTATCAGAAGCACAACCTGGAGATATCATCTACTATGCTGATGGTGGAGCTGGAGTACCTCATGTTGCGATTTATATCGGTGGTGGACAAGCAGTTCACGGTGGATACATGGGAACTACAAGAGTTGCATCTGCATGGATGGGTTCAGGATTCGTAGTAATTCGTGTACAATAAGAATTAAAGGCTTATAAATAAGCCTTTTTTTATTGAAAATTTAAAAGCAATTATCTTTCATAATAATAATGCAGTTGTATTCTTATATGAGATAAGATAATTGTTTTTATTTTCTTATTTTTTTTACTATAAAGGATAGATATTAAAGGGAAAATGAATTATAATTATTAGGACGTGCTAAGGAGAATACCATGAAGGAAATTATACAAATCGAAGGTGGACATAAGCTAAGTGGAACCGTTCGTATTTCTGGTTCGAAGAATGCTACAGTTGCATTAATTCCAGCTGCTATCTTATCAGATGAACCAGTTACAATTGTAGGTGTACCAGAAATTGCTGATGTTAAATCTTTAAAAATATTATTGGAAGAACTTGATGTAAAAGTTATTATGAAAGGGACGGATCATATTGTAATTGATTCAAGTGAAATGAAAAACAAACCTATGGATAGTGAGACGGTTACAAAATTAAGAGCATCTTACTATTTTATGGGAGTTTTATTGACGAAATATAAACGTGTAGCAATTAAGATGCCTGGTGGATGTTATTTAGGTCCTAGACCAATCGATTTGCATTTAAAGGGCTTTGAAGCTTTAGGCGCAAGTGTCAGATATGAAGAAGGTTGCTATATTATTGAAGCAGAAGAGTTAATTGGCGATAAGATATTCTTAGATATCTCTAGTGTTGGAGCGACGATTAATATAATGACAGCAGCTATTTTTGCTAAAGGAAAGACAACGATTGAAAATGCTGCCAAAGAACCAGAAATTATTGATATTGCAACATTGTTAAATAAGATGGGTGCAAAGATTCGTGGTATGGGAACGAATGTGATTACAATTACTGGTGTGGAGTCATTGCATGGTTGTTTCCATGAGATTATTCCAGATCGTATTGAAGCTGCTACATATCTTACCTTAGCTGCTACTGCAGGGAATAATGTAACAATTGAAAATATCATTCCTCAGCATTTAGATGGATTGATTTCAAAATTAGAAGATATTGGTGTTGATTTAGATGTTGATGTTGATAAAGTTGTGGTTCATGGAAGAAATAAGATACTTAAACCAGTAGATATTAAAACGGGACCATATCCAGGGTTTGCTACTGACATGCAACAACCTCTGACAACTCTTTTAACGCAGTGTGAAGGTCAATCAGTGGTAACTGAAACAATTTATACAGAACGTTTTAAACATTGTTATGAATTGAATAAGATGGGTGCCAATATTGATGTGATATCTTCAAGTTCATTTGTTAATGGACCAACACCGCTTACTGGAACAAGTGTAGAAGCAACTGATTTACGTTGTGGTGCTAGTTTGGTAATTGCAGGTTTGATTGCTAAAGGAACAACAGAGATTCATGAAATCTATCATATTGAGAGAGGTTATGAAAATATTGTAGGAAAACTTCGCGATCTTGGTGCTGTTATTCGTAAAATAACAGTGGATTAAGCAATTCGTGTTAAAATACTTGAATTATAATGAAATTATAGTATAATAAATAAGCACTTACTTTAAGCTCGCAAAGAGTTTAAGGCGGAAGGAGATGAATGTTATGAAAAAAGGAATACATCCAGAATATCATAAAATTACAGTTAAATGTTCAACATGTGGAACAGAGTTTGAAACAGGATCTACAGCAAAAGATTTAAAAGTTGATACTTGTTCAAATTGTCACCCATTCTATACAGGAAGACAACGTTTCGCAGCTGCACAAGGACGTGTAGAGAAGTTTAACAAGAAATACGGTATAAAATAAAGAAAGCAAAGATGAAAATCTTTGCTTTTTCTTTTTCATTATAATAAAAATGATTAAAGTATAGAATTATTGAGTAAAATATATTATGCTTAGCTTAAGTAACAATAGGAGGACTTATGAAATACAAAATAGTTGGAGAACCATTGCCTACCGTTCTTTGTGATTTAGAACCGGGCGAAGTCATGATTAGTGAGAATGGAGGAAGATCTTGGGTAAAAGGTGATATCACTACCGAAACCAAAGGTGGAGGTGCTGGAAAGATGTTTGGTCGTATGATGAGTGGCGAAAGTTTATTCTTGAGTCATTATACAGCTGTAACGCATGCTCAAATAGCATTTTCATCATCATTTCCAGGGTCAATTAGAGCAGTTGAATTAGCATCAGGACAAAGCATTATCTGTCAAAAAACAGCCTTTTTAGCAGCAACCGAAGGGGTAGAGTTATCAACTTTCATTCAACGTAAGCTAGGAGCTGGATTCTTTGGCGGAGAAGGATTTATAATGCAAAAGGTTACAGGACCTGGAACGGCATTTATTGAACTTGATGGATACTCTGTTGAATATGATTTAGCTGATGGAGAGAAACTGGTTTGTGATACTGGAGTAGTTTCTATGATGGATGAGACTTGTAAATTAGAAATTGAAAAAGTAAAAGGTTTAAAGAATAAAGTGTTAGGTGGAGAAGGATTTTTTGACACGGTTGTATATGGTCCAGGAAAAGTAACAGTACAAACGATGACAGCTGGTGGATTAGCAGCAACATTAATCCCATTTTTACCACAAGGTAAATAATTGATAAGAAATATCATAAGAATTAGAAAGAAGATTAATAAAGCGATAAATTTAGAGTGCTTATAATCAAAAAGTAAAAAAATTGATTGTCTAAATAGAAGAGATGGATAAATTCCATCTTTTTTAATAAAATGCTTTATAGCGTGGTATAATAATAACGTCGAAATTATCGTGAGAGGAGTTTTATATATGAGTGCAATGATAGAGCGTTTAGAGAAGATAGAACAGCGATATCAAGAAATAAGTGAATTGATGATGAGTCCAGAAGTTTTAAGTGACAACCGACAACTAGCAAAATTGGGGAAAGAACAGTCTTCAATTGCACAGGTTGTTGAAACATATTCTCATTTAAAGAGTGTTTTACAAGGAATTGAAGATGCAACGGAACTAGAAAAAGAAAATGATCCTGAAGTGAAGGAAATGGCAAAGATGGAATTAGAAGAATTGCTTCCTCAAAAGCAGGAGTTACTTGATAAATTGGAAATTTTATTGATTCCCAAAGATCCAGCTGATCAAAATAATGCTATCATGGAAATTCGTGGTGCAGCTGGGGGAGATGAAGGAAATATCTTCGCTGGTGATTTGTATAGAATGTATGTGAAATATGCAGAGAGCAAAGGATGGAAAACGGAAATTATTGAAATGTCGGAAAGTGAAGCAGGTGGTTTCACAAGGGTTGCTTTTATGGTAAAAGGACCTGAAGTATATGGACATTTAAAATTTGAGAGTGGTTCTCATCGTGTTCAACGGGTACCTAAAACGGAAACGCAAGGACGCGTACATACTTCTACAGCAACAGTTCTTGTCGATCCAGAGATTGAAGAAGATGAAATTGATATTGATCCTAATGATTTAGAAATTGATACAATGCGTGCAAGTGGAGCTGGAGGACAGCATGTTAACAAAACGGATTCTGCAGTTCGTGTAACACATATTCCAACAGGGATATCAGTAAAGTGTCAGGATGGACGAAGCCAGCATGAAAATCGTGCTACTGCATTGATGACGATTCGTGCAAAGGTATATACAGAGATGAAGCGCAAAGAGGAAGAAGAACGTAATGCAGAGCGGAAAAGTAAACTTGGAACAGGGGATCGAAGTGAAAAAATCCGTACATACAATTATCCTCAAAACCGTGTAACTGATCATCGTATTGGTTTAACATTACAACAACTTGATCGTATTATGGAAGGAAAGCTTGATGATGTTATCAATGCCCTTCTTGAACAAGATCAAAAGGATAAACTTGCAGGTAATGCATAATGAAATATAAAGTAGCTTTAAAAGAAGCACAGAAAAAATGTATGGAAGCAGGTATTGGTGAGCAGGCACCATTCTTTCTGTTACTGGAGCTATCGAATAAAGAAGCACATAATCTATATATGGAATATGAAGAAGAGATGGAAGATTGTTTGCTTCAAGAGTATCTACAGAAAGTAGAACGTTTATTAACACATGAACCATTAGATCACATTTTAGGATACAGTTATTTTTATGGATATCAATTTTTAGTAAATGAAGATGTATTGATTCCCCGCCCCGAAACGGAGGAGTTGGTTGCGCATATTCTAAGTGCTTATGACGATTACTTTCCTAACGAAGAAGTACAAGTTATCGATGTAGGGACAGGAAGTGGAGCAATTGCAATTGCTTTAAAATTAGAAGAGAAGAAACTTCAGGTAGCAGCAAGTGATATTAGTGTAGAAGCTGTTGAGATGGCAAAAAAGAATGCTGATAAGCTAGATGCCAATGTGGCTTTTATGGTAGGAAATATGTTAGATCCTTTTATTGAACAGGGATTAAAAACGGATATCTTAATAAGCAATCCTCCATATATTCCCAAAGCTGAAGTTATGGAAGAAAGTGTTGTTAATTTTGAACCACATGTTGCATTGTTTGGTGGTGATGATGGTTTAAAATTCTATCATGAAATCTTTAAGAATGCACATAAAGTATTAAAAGAAAAAAGCTTTTTAGCGTTTGAAATAGGGTATGATCAAAAAGTTGCCTTGAAAGCTTTAGCAAAAGAATATTTTGTAGATGCAAAGATTGAAGTATATCAAGATATAAATGGAAAAGATCGGATGTTATTCATCTATAATAATATAAAGATACAATAAGTGAGGTAATCATATGAAAAAACTAATATTTGGGTGTAGCTTACTTTTGCTCTTGGTAGCTTGTGGAAGTGAATCAGACTATTATGTATGTAAATATAATGATAGAGAGACTAAAGCTACTATGAATATTGAGTATAATGATGATAATGAAATTACCAATATTACAATTGAAAGTAAACAAGAAATAGATAAAGCTACATTAGATGAAGTTGGTGAGAATAACTTTAATGATTACTGGGCTAAAAATGCATCTTCTATTGAACGAGATGGTGTGGATGTTGAATCTGATTATGATGAATCAACAAAGATGGCAAGTTTAACAATTACAATAGATATTAGTAAATTACCAGATCAAGATCGTTCTATTTTCTTGATTCCAGATGATTTAAAAGTAAAAGATATGATTCGCAATATTGAAGATATTGATTATGTTTGTAACGACTAAAAAAAGACCATGCGCATAAACGCATGGTCTTTGCTATTCTATGTCTCTTATTCTAAAGATTTCTTAAAAGGATCGCATAAGAAATGGGTAAGATTGTCATAAAGGAGTCCCAGACATAATTAAGTTAGCTTTAACTAACTATACACATAATATATCATATTGATTTGGTTGTCAACTAAAAAGTTAAAAAGTTAGAAAAAGTTAACTAAATTATTGACAATGTAGTTAGCTGGTGCTAACATATATCTGTAAAAGTAAAACTTATGAGAGGATGATGTATATATGCCGTTAGTTATTGCACCGATTGGAAAAAGCGTTAAAATTTTAAAATGTCACTTAGATGATAAAACAAGTAAGCATTTGCAAAATCTAGGATTGCTTCCTGGAGCAGAAGTCGTTGTTGTAAAGGAAAATAGTGGGGATGTCATTGTCCAAATCAAGGAATCTAGAATTGCTTTGAATAAGCAATTAGCTAGAAAAATTCTTGTTGCATAAGCGTTACGGGGAGGACGAAAATGAGACTAAAAGAAGTAGCACCTGGAGATACGGTTACAGTGAAAAAGGTTCATGGTGAAGGACCAATCCGTAGAAGAATTTTTGATATGGGAATTACACCTAGAACCAAAATTTATGTTCGTAAAGTTGCTCCATTAGGAGACCCGATAGAAATAACAGTTCGTAATTATGAGTTATCTTTAAGAAAAGATGAAGCTCAAGAGATTGAAGTTGAATAGGGGGAGCAATGATGAAAGTAGCATTAGTAGGTAATCCAAATAGTGGTAAAACAACATTATTTAATGAATTGACAGGCAGTACAGCAAAAGTGGGGAACTGGCCTGGAGTTACAGTTGATAAAAAAGAAGGTAAATATAAAAAAGCGAAGACACCAATGGATATTATAGATCTCCCTGGTGTTTATTCTTTGTCACCTTATACATTAGAAGAGGTAATTGCACGTGATTATATCATCAATGATAAACCTGATGTAATTATTAATATTATTGATGGAACAAATTTAGAGCGAAATCTTTATCTTACTACTCAATTGTTGGAAACGGATATTCCAGTAGTTGGAGCATTAAATATGATGGACTTGGTAGAAAAGAATCAAGATAAGATAAATTTGTCATTATTATCTTCAAAATTGAATATACCTTTGGTAGAAATTAGTGCTTTACGTGCTACAAATATCAAAGCGTTGATGGAAGAGGTAGTAAAAACAACTACCAAAAGAGAACCTTTAAATTTATTTAAAGGCACAAAGTTGGAAAAATCATTTTATGCGTTGTATGATTTATTTGTAAAGAATGGATTGAAACAACCAACGTTTAAAGCGAGTAAACTTTTAGAAAATGATGAAAAATTATTAGCAAGTGAAGAAATTAAAAATTTAGCTAATGAAATTAAGCGTATTGTTGAGATAACAGAGGATAGCGAAGCAGAGATAGCTGATATTCGTTATCAATTTATTGAAGATGAATTAAGTGGAAGTTTAGAGAAAAGTCGTGTATTGGGAGATTTAACTACTTCTGATAAGATTGATAGAGTATTAACAAGTAAAATTTTGGGGTTACCAATCTTTGCACTTATTATGTTTGCTATTTTTCATACGACATTCTCAGAAAATTTCTTGTTTCTAGGAATTAACTCACCTGGGGTATATTTACAAGGATTAATGGAAATACCAGTTGAATGGATTACAGGGGGGTTAGAAGGGCTCTTAGAAGGCGCTGGAGCAAGTTCATGGGTATTTGGATTGGTGATTGATGGAATTGTTGCAGGGGTTGGTGGAGTATTGTCTTTCATCCCACAGATTTTAGTGATATTCTTATTCTTAAGTATTCTTGAAGATAGTGGATATATGGCTCGAGTAGCATTTTTGATGGATCGTATTTTACGTAAATTTGGTTTATCAGGAAAGGCTTTTCTTCCCTTGTTAACAGGTTTTGGTTGTAGTGTACCTGCAATTATGGGAGCAAGGACTTTAGAAGGTGAGCGTGAAAGAAAGTTAACAATGATGTTGGTACCATATATGTCTTGTGGGGCAAAAGCACCAATTTGGGCATTGTTTGCATCTGCTGTATTTACAGATCATGGTGATTTAATGACCTTTGGTATTTATATGCTTGGAATTCTAGTGGCAGTTATTTCAGCCATTATTTTGAAAAAATTTGTATTTAAAGGTGATGCATCTCCATTTGTTATGGAAATGCCTGCATATCACTTTCCAAGACTTAAGAATCTAGCTTTGCGTTTATGGGATAAATTAAAAGGATATATTATTCGTGCTGGAACTGTTATTCTTGCATCGACAATTGTATTGTGGTTCTTATCGAATTTTGATTTTGGATTACATATGGTAGAAGCAAATAGTAGCAATAGTATCTTAGGTGTTTTAGCCAATGGAATTAAATTCATCTTTATTCCGTTAGGTTTTGTATCGGGTCCAGATGGTTGGAAAGCTGTGGTTGCTATTTTAACTGGGTTGATTGCTAAAGAAGCGGTTGTATCTACAATGGGAGTCTTATATACGAATATGGAAAGCGAAGAAGATTTTCTTGGTGAAGATGATGCTACGACATCGTTAATTGCAACGGTAGGAGCTACATTCACACCATTGGCTGCATTATCCTTTATGGCATTCAATTTGTTGAGTATACCTTGTATGGCTGCTGTAGCAGCATTAAAAGCAGAGTTAAATGATCGTAAGACATTTTGGTTTGCATTGGTATTTTGGATTGTTGTAGCTTGGATTGTTTCATTCTTAATTTACAATGTAGGAGGCCTATTAGGTTTTTAAAATGAAAATAATTGATTTTGTAATTCTCATTGCTGCTATTAGCTTTGTAGGATGGATACTTTATATAAAAGTAAAACAACACTATGAAAATAAAAAGAATGGTGTTTTGGGCTGTGGTGGAAGCTGTATGGGGTGTGACCATATAGATGGTTGTAAAGGAATACAACAATATATGCAAGAAATCACTAAAGCTCATAAAAAAGTATAGATTGTTGAAGTAGAAGGATACCTTCTACTTTTTCTTTGAACCATAAAAAAAACGACATCGTCGTTATTTTTTATAGTTATTCTTAAATTCTACAATCTTATCAAAGGTTTCCTGACTGATGATGTGTTCAATGCGACATGCATCTTTTTCAGCATTATCAGCGGATACTCCTAAAACTTCTAGTAGAAAGCTCCTGATTGTTGTATGGCGATTATGGATCATTTTAGCCATATCTTCACCCGATTTAGTTAATCGAATGTCACCATATGTTTCTTGGGTGATTAACCCTTTCTCTTTTAAATTATTCATAGCTTTATTAACACTAGGTTTAGAAACTTCCATCATTCTTGCAACATCGATAGAACGAACTTTACCTTTTTCAGCTAAGATTACAATACATTCTAAGTAATCTTCTAGTGATTCACCTAAAAGCATCTTATCACCTCACTACCTTAATTATAATTATACCACATTATTTATCATGTCCAAATATGTTGCCTCTTTAAAACCACAGGTAACCTTATCACCAACAATTAAAATAGGACGTTTAACTAACATTCCATTGGATGCTAATAATTTTATTTGTTCATCCTCACTCATTGAATGAATACGATCCTTTACTCGGAGTTGCCGATAAAGAGAACCCGATGTGTTAAAAAATCGTGTCAGACTAAGGTTGCTCATTTTGTACAGTTTCCGTATTTCATCTTCACTTAATTTATCTTCTACAATATCCCTTGTTTTAAACTCTACATTATTCACTTTTAAAAACTTCTTTGCTTTTTGGCAGGTGCTACATCTTGGATATTCGATTAATAGAACCATATAATTCTCCTCATATTTTCATCTTACTGTCTTCATTATACTATGTAAACGCTTTCTTTTGGAAGCGATTTTTAAAAACTAGTCAATTAATTCTATATCTAGAATTAAAATAAGTCAATAATTGAGCACTTTATAAATTTATAAAAAGTATAATATAACATATAAATAAGTTTAAAATAGTAATTATTTTATGTATTTATTGGAAGAAATAAGCTTTTATTAAATTGCTAGTAAAATTGCTTGCAGTTCTGATAATACTATGGTTAAATATATTAGTATATTAATTATCAAGAGTTGGGACAGAGAGTTAGCTCGTAGCCCAACACCAACCTCCACATTTAGTGAAAGGTGGTAATGCTAACAGCGATAAGAGAATCATTATGCTTGTTTAATGTCTTCTCTTGGGGAGGCATTTTTTTATGCCAGAAAGGAATAGAAATGAAAGATTATATTTTTACATCTGAAAGTATTACGGAAGGACATCCAGATAAGATTTGTGATAAAATTGCAGATGCAATTTTAGATGCTGCACTTCGTGAAGATGAGCAAAGCAAGATGGCCGTGGAAGCAACGATTAAGGATAATTTTGTCCTTGTTTATGGAGAAGCAAATACCAAAGCGGATATTAATTATGAAGCAATTGCCAAAGCTACAATCAAAGCAATTGGCTATAATGAAGACTATGAGGTAGTTGTGAAGGTTAATAAGCAATCAGCAGAAATTGCTCATGCAGTCGTGCACGATAACAAAGAAATTGGAGCTGGAGACCAAGGTTTAATGTTTGGCTTTGCTTGTGATGAAAGTGATGAATACATGCCAGCACCAATCTATTATGCACATAAATTAGCACGTCAGTTAACAAAAGTACGAAGAGAAAATTCAATATTAAAACCAGATGGAAAAACACAGGTGAGTGTTGAATATAAAGATGGAAAGGTTCATCGGATTGATACGGTTGTCGTATCGACACAACATGATAAAGATGCAACACAGCAACAAATTAATGATTTGGTGATGGAGGAAGTTATCAAACCATGTATTGAAGAGTCTTTGGTTGATGAAAATACAAAATATTTGATCAATCCAAGTGGTAGTTTTATATTAGGTGGTAGTTTTGGTGATTCAGGAACAACCGGTAGAAAAATTGTTGTAGATACCTATGGTGGTATGGGTCGCATTGGGGGAGGATGTTTCTCTAGTAAAGATCCAACGAAGGTAGATCGTAGTGCTGCTTATTATGCTCGTTATGTTGCTAAATCAATTGTAGCTAATAAACTGGCTTCTAAATGTGAAGTGCAAGTAGCTTATGCAATTGGAAAAAGTCAACCTGTTTCCTTAATGGTAGATACCTTTGGGACAGGTATAAAGAGTGATGAAGAATTGCTTTCTATTATAAAAGCAAACTTTAATTTTGAAGTAAGCAATATTTTAGAAGAGTTGGATTTACGCAAACCAATTTATTCTAAAACAGCATGTTATGGACATTTTGGTGACCCACAATTTAGTTGGGAAAAGGTGAAAAAGATTAATTATTAATAAGAAGAAGGATAAAATCCTTCTTTTCTTATACAATTATTCCAAAATATTGCCATTTTATCCAGATGATAAAAAGTTTCTTGATTATTATTATTTAATTATATATTATAATGATACAGGGAGGTAGGAATCCTAACTAGTCCTTTGATTTTACTTGAGAGGAAGCATCGTAAGATGCTTTCTTTCTTGTTGGTGTGCAATTATAGAAATATAGTTATAATCTTTGCTTGAATGTCAGAAGAAATGCAACAATGAAGGAAAAAGAAGCAAAAGGTGATGGATAAACAAGAAAAATAATAAACTATATTCCTATATTGACA
>NZ_JAQFIQ010000024.1 GCF_029504745.1 Breznakia sp. PF5-3
TTACATCGATATGATGTATGTGATAAACTAGTATTGTCTTTCATTAGACCCTCCTTGTTATTGTTGTAGCTGCCAGGCTACTTTCTACTATAACATGGAGGTTTCTTTAAGTTCTTTTACCACCCGCATAGCAGGTGGTATTTTTTTGCGATAATAAAAGCCCTGCTCACTACATTAGTAAGCAGGGCTTTTCTATTCTTCTTTAATGTGTTTACATTTGTTTTACAACTCCACACAAGGAGCAGTTGAGATTATAATCAAAGAAATACAGTTTGCACTGTCTTTACTTTTTATTCTTAATTTCATCCAACACTAAAGATATAAATTCTTCTTGTTTCAAAGTTGTTGTTTTTTGTTCACCATATCTTCGGAAACTAATTGTTTTTTCATCACGTTCAGTATCACCTAAAATTAGCATAAATGGATATTTTTGCATTTGATTCTCACGAATTCTGTATCCTAATTTTTCTTCGCGATCATCCATTTTCACACGAATACCATTTTCCATCAACAAGTCGTATACTTGTTTTGCATATTCCAAATGATATTCATTTTTTACTGGTAACACACTAACTTGACCTGGAGCTATCCATGTAGGAAATGCTCCTCCATAATGTTCTATTAAAATCCCGATAAATCGCTCAATCGAACCGAAAATTGCTCTATGCAGCATAATCGGACGTTTTTTCTCACCGTTTGCATCCACATAAGTCAAATCAAAACGTTCAGGAAGATTAGCATCTAGTTGAATTGTACCACATTGCCAACTTCTCCCTAAAGAGTCACGGATATGAAAATCTAATTTTGGGCCATAAAATGCACCATCCCCAGGATTGATTTTATACTTTTTCCCTGATTTCTTAATCGCTTTCTCTAAAATAGCTTCAGATTTATCCCATGCTTCGATTGTTCCTATATATTTATCTTCAGGACGAGTAGATAATTCTATACGATAATCTAAGTCAAATGTTGAATATAACCGATCAATCAACCCTAATAATTTAATAATTTCATCTTCAATTTGTCCTTCATGCATGAAAATATGTGCATCATCCTGTGTAAACGTACGCACCCTAAATAATCCATTTAATGCTCCACTAGCTTCATGACGATGTACTTGGCCTAATTCACCTATTCGCATTGGAAGATCTTTATAAGAGTGTAATCCATTCTTATAAACCAACATTCCGCCAGGACAATTCATAGGCTTTATAGCAAACACTTTATCATCAACTTCAGATGTATACATATTCTCTTTGTAATTTTCCCAATGACCACTTAATTCCCACAATTCTTTACTCATCATGATTGGCGTTTTAATAAATTCATACCCTTCTTTTACATGTTCTTCATACCAATAGTTTTCTAACATATTTCGAATAACCATTCCATTTGGTAAGAAAAAAGGCATGCCTGGTGCAAACTCACTCATCATAAAAATATTTAATTCTCGCCCAAGCTTTTTATGATCGCGCTTTTTTGCTTCCTCTAAAAGTGCCAAATAATCATCTAATTCTTCTTTTGTTGGAAAACATACACCATAGATTCTCTGTAAAACTTTGTTATTTTTATCACCTTTCCAATAGGCACCAGAATGTTTCATCAATTTAAAATTACGACATTCTTTAACTGTATCAACATGAGGTCCTCTACATAAATCAACGAAATCACCTTGTCGATAAATTGTAATTGTTCCATCATCTAAATCATTGATTAAATCAATTTTATATAAATCATCTTTGAACATGTCTAATGCATCTTTCTTTGATATTTCTTCCTTAACAATACGTTTTCCGTCTTTACAAAGCTTTTTCATTTCTTTTTCAATCTTTGGAATATCTTCATCTCTAATTACATCATCACCTAGATCTATGTCGTAGTAAAAACCCTCACTTACGACTGGTCCTACCCAAAATTTTGCATGTGGATACAAATGTTGAACAGCTTGTGCCAGTACGTGTGCACAAGAATGATTTAGCTTATTTAGATATTCATCATTCAAAAAATCAACCATTTTCTTTTCCTCCTAATATAAATAAAAGTCTCATCGCCAAAGGACGCTGAGACTTACGTGGTACCACCTTATTTTGTGTAATTAATACACCTCTTGCAGAAGTAACGCCTGCTACACGGTACACCTTTTCAGGGACAGCTCAAAGGGAGTAAATCTAAATTATCTCAAGAAGTTTTCACCACCACTTCTCTCTCTGCATCAACGAAATAGATTCATATCCTTTTCATAGCTTTTATACTTTATTTTATACAACAAATAATCAAATTCGTCAACTATTTAAGATTTTACTCAATATATGCAAGAACATTAGCATTTAATTATTTCTAAATAGCGTTTTAAAGCATCTTTCCAATCTGGCAACCGCTTAAAATTGTGTTTATCTAATTCACCTTTATTCATTCGCGAGTTATTTGGTCGTTTTGCTTTGACAGGAAACTCATCACTATTTACAGGAATAACTTTTACATCTATATTTGCTTGCCTAAATATTTCACAAGCAAAATCATACCAACTGCATATTCCTTCATTGCTTGCATGATATGTTCCATAAGCTTCACTTTGTATCATATCAACAGCTAAGATTGCCAAGTCATAAGTATATGTTGGTGATCCAATTTGATCATCCACAACTTTTATTTCAGGATATGTGCTTCCAAGTTGCAACATTTTTTTCACAAAATTATTGCCATTCACTCCAAAAACCCAGGAAATTCGGATAATAAAATGTTTCTTATATTTCTCTACATCAAGCTCTGAACGATATTTTGAATCACCATAAATATTTAATGGCTCCCTTTTATCATACTCTTTCCAATATGCTTCTCCTTGACCATTAAAAACATAATCTGTAGAAAAATACATGATTGGAATATTTAATTTCTCACATACATCCAAAACATTTTTTGTACCTTCGACATTAATCTTATAGCAAAGTTCTGAATTATCTTCTGCTTGATCAACTGCAGTATATGCTGCACAATGAATTACTGCGTCATAATTTCCTTGCGTAATTACTTGTTGTACTTGCTTTGAATTAGTAATATCCATTTCTTCAATATCTACTCCAACTGCATTAATCCCTCTTTTCTGTGCTTCATTGACAATATCATAACCTAACTGTCCTTTATAACCCGTTACTAGCAATTTCATATTTATTCACCTCTCACCACTTTATTTATTTAAAATCTTTTTAAAACTCGATTATATACCAACAAAATAATAACATCTGCATTTCTTAAATTGAAAATCAATTTAGAACCCCCCGTTTGTATTCCTAATTTTTGTATGCGATATTTCACAACACGCTTAGAAAAAAAAGATAAATTAGCATTTTCTAAAATATTTACAAACATTTGTCTCATATCTTCTTTCAATAATGGATGCATTTCACCTGTAGAAACACCATTCATATCGTAACGAATAAAAAGATCATTAACAAATTGTATAGAAATATTATTTTCTAGCAATTTAATATAATAAGGACAATCTTCTAATAACTTGTATTGTTCATCAAAGTATCCATATTTTTGAAAAACATCTTTCTTATAATAAGTACATGAACCACTTATCAAATCTGCATATTTATATAGATGTTGCAATATTTTTTTAGAATCCTTTTTTAATATTTTAATTTGATATTTAGTAGGATAACTTCTTGCTTTTAAAGGTCGAATTCCTTCACGCACCCCCGTGATAACCAATGCTTTACAATTTTGAAATTCTTCATTAACCCTGCTTAAAACATTTGATGAATAGAATTCATCTCCGCACGATAAAGGAATAATATAACTACCATTTGCCATTTTAATAAGTTTATTGAAATGCTTTACAGTCCCTATATTATTCTCGTTATGATTTATAATCACTTGTTTTGTTTTTTGTTGACATTTTAATGCAATGGATTGCATTTTTCTTTTATCATAATTTTTTGAACAATCATCACTTATGATGATTTCAATATTTTTATATGTTTGTGAAAGAATTGATTCAATTGTTTTGTCCAATAAAACTTCGTTATTATAGCACATAACAATGACACTCATTAATTGCTCATCCATACTGTTCTCCTATTCATATATACTACCTTCTTGCAAAGGAAAGCAAAAACTTAAATAAAAAATTCGGAATAAATTTCATAACAATTTCAAACTTCACAAGGTCAGGTGCCAAATACCGATACTTTATAAGTTTACGAATATTCTTATTCTTTCTCGCATATGCAAAATCTTTGATTTCTTCTAAGTCTTTGTGATTTGGATATTTTCTTTCCAAATCCTCTATTTTTCTAATTGAATTTTCGACTCGTTTTTGGACGTAATCTTGTTTGGAATTAATGTTTGGCAATATGCCACTTACGTTATTTCCATGTCTTCGATATTGAACTAATGCCTCATTCAGAAAAGCTACTTTACCTTCCGTACTTGCACATGACAACAGCCATGTATCATGTGCGGTAACACCAGATAATGGAAGGGTACTTCTAGCAAAATCACCTCGAGCAACAATACTCATTCCAACAGCATAAGTAACAAAAATATTGTATTTTGCAATATCATCATATGTTTGCCAAGAATCATAATTTTTATGATTATATTTTCTTACACTATCGCGTATTATATTATCTTTTCCATCAATTATTTGGCGATCTGATGCAACCAATAAAGTATCCGTATCATTGAGATATTGTACACATTTTTCGATCTTATTTGGCATCCAAATGTCATCTTGGTCACAAAATGCTATATATTCCCCTTTGGAAGCTTCTAGTAACTTTCCAAAAGCTAAAATATAATTCAAATTTTTTTCTTCGTAGGGAAGTAATTCATAAGAAAAATTAGTTATGTATTCTTTAAAAATCAAAGGATCTGTTCGCTTATCAACACAATCATCAAATACATATATTTTAATATTCGTATATGTTTGTTGATTTATAGATATTAGCTGTTTCTTCAAATAATCTAAATTAGGATTATATACAGAAAGTAATATATCAACTCGCCCTCTTTTCACTACTATCACCTCCACACTCATCACAAAGCAAAGAATATAAGTTTTAAAACTTATATTCTTCCTTTTTCTTTATACATTTTATCAAAATATTCTTGATATTCACCACTTAAAATATTTTGCCACCATTCTTTATTATCCAAATACCACTGGATCGTTTGCTGTATTCCTGTATCAAAATTATACTTAGGTTTCCAACCTAATTCTGTTTCTAATTTTTTGGGATCAATCGCATAACGCATATCATGTCCTTTTCTATCTTCTACAAAATTAATTAAAGATTCTGGACGATCTAACGCCTTTAATATAGTCTTTACAACCTCAAGATTTGTTCTTTCATTATGTCCACCCACATTATATACTTCGCCATCTTTTCCTTTTCGGATTATTAAATCAATTGCTACACAATGATCATACACATGCAACCAATCTCTAACATTATCCCCTTTTCCATAAACTGGTAGACTTTCATTGTCAAGTGCCCGAGCAATCATTAAGGGGATTAGTTTTTCCGGAAAATGGTATGGCCCATAATTATTTGAACATCTGCTAATTGTAACTGGCAACCCAAATGTCCGTTGATATGCTAATACAAATAAATCAGCTGCTGCTTTTGCACTACTATAAGGACTAGATGTATGTAACGGTGTCTCTTCAGTAAAAAACAAATCTGGGCGATCTAATGGTAAATCTCCATAAACTTCATCAGTAGATACTTGATGATAACGTTTAACACCATATTCTTTTGAAGCATCTAAAAGAGTTGTTGTTCCCATTACATTCGTTTTTACAAAAATTTCTGGATTTTCAATACTTCTATCAACATGTGATTCTGCAGCAAAATTGACTACTACATCAAATTTTTCTTTTTTGAATAAATCAAAAATAAAATCACGATCAGCAATATCTCCTTTTACAAATTTATAATTCGGTTTGTTTTCTACGGATTTTAGTGTTTCCAAATTCCCTGCATAGGTTAGCAAGTCTAAGCACACAATTTCATCCTCTGGATATGTGTCCACCATATAATGAACAAAATTCCCTCCAATAAAGCCAGCTCCGCCTGTTACTAAAAATTTCATATTATTTGTCTCCTTCGTAAATAAAATTACAATCACTCTCTTCAAGTGTTGGGCCAGATATATCTTTCTCACTTAAAATAGGTTCAATTCCATTCAATAGCTGTCCCCAATCAACCCCAATGCTAGGATCATCATATCGAATTCCTCGATCACATTCTTTAGAATATTCGGAATCTACTTTATATTGAAATTCTACATCATCGCTCAAACATAAAAATCCATGTGCAAACCCTTTGGGTATAAATAACATTTTCTTATTTTCATCACTCAATTCAACACTTACCCATTGCTTATATGTTGGACTTCCCTTTCGAATATCTACAGCTACATCTACAACCTTTCCGCGCGTACAACGCACAAGCTTTGCTTGAGCATGTGGATTGTTTTGAAAATGAAGTCCTCTTAATGTTCCTCTTTTTTGCGACATAGAATGATTATCTTGAACAAAATCATTTTTTATTCCTAAATCCGAAAATTTAGTAGCAGAGTAAGTTTCCATAAACCAACCCCTATGATCACCAAAACAGTCTGGTTCAACAATCAAGACTTCTGGTAAATCTGTTTTTATAACTTTCATTTATTTAACCTCTTTATCAATATACTTACGATCTAAAATCTTTTTAAGATACTTTCCATACTGATTTTTCTTATAAATATCATAAATCGTATTTAATTCATCATGATTAATCCAACCATTATCATATGCAATTTCTTCAAGACATGCAATCTTTCTATTTTGATGTGTTTCAATAGTATGTACAAAATTTGCTGCATCTATAAGAGATTCATGTGTTCCTGTATCTAACCATGTGAATCCATCTCCTAATAGAGTCACATTTAATTCATCATTTTCTAAATAAATTCTATTTAAATCTGTAATTTCTAACTCACCACGTTCACTAGGTTTTAAGGCTTTTGCATACTCTACCACTTTATTATCATAGAAATATAGACCTGTTACTGCATAGTTCGATTTAGGTTTCTTTGGTTTTTCTTCCAATGATTTTGCTTTTCCACCTTCATCAAATTCTACCACGCCAAACCGCTCTGGGTCTTCCACATAATATCCAAATACAGTAGCACCTTTTTCCTTTTCAACTGCTGCTCGTAAACGTTTTGTTAGTCCATGCCCATGGAAAATATTATCTCCTAGAATCATAGCACAGCTATCATTAGCTATAAATTCTTCACCAATAATAAAAGCTTGTGCTAAGCCATCAGGTGAAGGTTGAACTTTGTAGCTTAATTCAATCCCAAACTGATTCCCATCACCTAGCAATTCTTTAAACCTAGGAGTATCTTCTGGGGTAGAAATAATTAATATTTCTTTTATACCTGCACTCATTAAAATAGATAAGGGATAATAAATCATTGGTTTATCATAAATAGGTAATAATTGCTTACTTGTTACTTTTGTAAGTGGATATAATCTAGTCCCACTTCCACCTGCTAAAACTATTCCTTTCATAGTTTGTCTCCTTTTTAATATATTGTTATATTTTTCAAAATAAAACTTCTTAGAAAAAGCAAAATCTTTCCACAACATTATACTATATTTATAACTCTTATAGCAATAATGGATAAGGATATAAAGAATTATTTCATATTTCTTATTACTCTAATAACCTCTACAATCTTACTCCTAAAGATATATAGTAGAATAAACATAATTACCATAAAACCATATCTAAGCATATTATCTGTATACAAAAACAAAATAACAACATTACCAATTAAAAACAAAGTAGAGATTATGATAATGGACTTTAAATCATAAATACTTCCGGTTTGATAATTTTCAATATTTTGAGCACATACTTTTTCCATATAATAAATGTTCATAATTGCATAGAGAATGTAGGAAAATAATGTAACATAACCCGCTGCCAAGTAGCCAAATATTTTTATTCCAATATAATTAAATACAACATTTACAATTGCAGCAGTAATAGATGATTTTACCATATAAGATTTTTTCTCATAATAAAACATAACATTGATGCTCATTTGAGATAGAAACAAAAACAGCATACTCCCTGCAACTGGAGGAACAATCCATATAGCTTCTACATAATTTGCTCCGCCTAACAACGCAATTGCTTCAGGTCCAAAGAAAATTAATAAAATTAGTAATGTTGCTACAAACATAATTAGCATATTTGATACTTTCTTCAAAGGCGCATAATTTTTCTCCTTAATTCTATTATACATCCAAGGAACATAAGAATTATTGATTGCGGTCATCACAAAAGAAAGTAAAATGGAAAATTGAAAAGCAAATCCGTAAATCCCCGCTTTATCGCGTCCGCTCATTTGACTAATCATAATTCTGTCTGATTGATTAAAAATCACTTCTGACAAATAATAAGGAATAAGCGGGATATTAAATGTCAGTGCATATTTCCAATATTTTTTCGAGAATATTTTCTTTCCACGTTTCAAATTCAGAAAAAAGAATAGGACACCAAATATAATATATATAAGGGCATTTGAGACAATTCTTGCACTCCCTTTATCATCTAATGAAAGTACAGCTATTACACCTAACACAGATGATAAAATAGTTATTGTTAATGTTACAAATATCATCGAGCGATAATGAAATGAAAACCTTTCTTTCGAACTCCAAAAAGCCACAAAAGCATGTCCAAGAATTTCTAATAACATTACAACAAAAAGAAGCATCGGAATCTCAAGAATATTGCTCCAAAAAGAAGGATTAATTAAATATATGAGGAATACAAAAAAAGACAATACCAAACATAAACCTTGAATCGATGATATATATGTATCACGATCTTTATCAAACTTAGACATTGCTGTATTAAATGAACCATATTGTAAATTTAGTGTAGTAAAAATCATAACAATCCCTAACCAAGAATTATAAATGGTGTATTGCCCATATTGATCTGTTGTTAACAAACGAGTAAAAATAGGAAGAGTTAAAAAAGCAATACCTCTTTGGAGAATACTACTTATGGTATACCATATAGAAGCTTTTACTTCGACTGGCAAACCTATATATTTATTTAATGCTGATTTAATTTTATTCATTATATTCATCCTTTAACAAGCCATACCATAGTAAATCATGATATCCCAAATCGTTATGTAAATGATTTCTAAACTTACCTTCATAAACAAAACCAAATTTTTCATAAAACCGATTAGCTCTTTTATTTATATTCAAAACACATAAATAAATCCGATCCAATTGTAATTCATTAAATGCATATTTTAAAATTTGTTCAGTGGCTAAGGCCGCAATTCCTTTTCCTTTAGCAATATCACGAATACTTATTGCATATTCAGCATTTTTATTCTTTTGATCTATATTTTTCAAAGAAATCGTTCCCAAATATTCATCATTTTCCTCAACAATTGCAAAATGTTGATTCGTTTGTGAATATGAATGTTCAATAAAATTTTCGACATCTTCTTTTTTCATAGAAGTGAAATTTGTTTGAAAAATATCATTATTAACACGATTATGCATCCATTCCAACATCAAAGGTGCATCTTCTTTTTTTAACCGTCTCAACATAACCATCATTGTACCTCTTCTCTTTTTAGTAAGCATTTATTACATTTACAACATATTCTATTTCATTAAGTGTAAGCCCATAATACATTGGCAAACTGATGATTGTTTCTGAGATTTTTTCACAGATTTCTAATGTACCTGCATCCATTCCTAATTCAGCATATGCTTCTTGTAAATGCATTGGAATAGGGTAATGAATCATCGTTTGAATTCCTTTATCATTTAAATATTTTTCAAACTCTGCTCTGTTCTTTGTTCGAACCGCAAAAATATGCCATACTGGAGTTACAAAATCACTAACCTTTGGCAATCCGATTTTTTTATTTTTAATATTGTTCAAATAGTAATTAGCGATTTCAGTTCTTCTTTTATTCCATTTATCTAGATAATCTAATTTTTCAGATAAAATAGCAGCTTGCATTTCATCTAAACGTGAATTTGTGCCCATATAAATATGATGATATTTATAATCTGATCCATAATTACCAATCGCTCTGATTTTATCTGCAAGTTCTTTGTCATTTGTTGTCACAGCTCCTGCATCTCCCATAGCTCCAAGGTTTTTTCCCGGATAAAAACTAAAACCTGCAGCATCTCCCAAAGATCCTACTTTTTTCCCCTTGTATTTCGCCCCTTGTGCCTGAGCAGCATCTTCAATAACTTTTAAATTATATTTTTGAGCGACTTTCATTATAGGATCCATGTCACAAGGTTGCCCGTACAAGTGTACAGCAATTATAGCTTTTGTATTCTCTGTTACTTTTTCTTCTATTTCAGAAGGATCAATATTATAAGTTTCTTTATCAGGTTCCACGAATACCACCTTTGCACCAACATAAGAAACCGCAAGTGCAGTCGCAATATACGTATTTGAAGGAATGATAACCTCATCTCCAACACCTATACCATATGCTTGTAAAATTAGGCGCAATGCATCTAAACCATTACCACAACCTACAGCATATTTACATTCACAATAGTTTGCAAATTTTTCTTCAAACTTCTCATTTTCTTTTCCTAAAATATACCAATCAGAATCCATCACTCTTTTTACAGCTTCATCTAATTCATTTCTTATCTCAGAATGCATTATATCAAGAGCATTAAATTTTACTATATCTTTCATTTGTTTACTCCTTTTCACCAAAATAAAGTGTCGCTTTTTTTAAATAGTCATCATAGTCCCGCAAATATTCATCTTCTGCATAATGTTCTGATGCCAAAACAAGCAAAACACTTCCTGGTGAAAAATTTGACATTTCTCTCCATACCATCGGCCCTATATAAAGACCTATTGCTGGGTTATTTAATGTTATTTTTTCTTTTTCATCTGGTGTAGAAATTTCAATATCAACACTACCATTCAAACAAAGCAGCACCTGTTGTAACTCTCTATGTGAATGAAAGCCTCGTGTAGTATTTTCTGGGACTTTGGTTAGATAGTAAATACGTTTAATCTCAAAGGGAACATCAATAGCAGATTCTATTGGTGTTAAATGACCCATTGGTCGAGTTTGGTTATGTACGTCAGTGATATCTTTAAAATGTATCATTTTTGTGTTTTTCATTTTGTTCTCCTAATAAAATAACCTTTTTACTTTACCTATTATATAACAGTATTGAAATACTAAGCAAATAACATTTAATGATTTAATGATACTCTAATTAACCGATAAGTTTTTTTCAAAAAAGTAAAGGATGTAAATACCAATTTTACTCCATTTACAAAGAAACCAAATAATTGCTTCTTTTCAATATTGTTTAATGCTTTATTAAAGATAACATTTGCCTTCTTATAGCGTTCAGATTTTACCTCTGAAAACTTATAATCAACATACGTATGAGCATCTATAATTTGTGCCACTTTCCCATGTCTATATTCTCTAGTAATATATTCCATATATAAATATTGTCGAAGTAGATTATTTCTTGAAATACTTTGTGATGTCATTCGATACTTTAGAACCGTATCATTAATGTTTGAAACTCTATATCCGGCTAATATTGCTCGTAATGTAAAATCATAATCTTCACATAGCGGCATTTCACGATATCCATTTAGCTTTATAAATAAATCTCGTTTCGCCAACCAGGTAGGATGAGCAATACATTGATTATACCTAATTACTTTTTTTATTACTTGTTCATTAGTAGGAATTTTTTTAATTGAATACAAGCTCTCACCATCTTCATTAATAATTTGTGTATTTCCTCCAATTAAGTCCAAATCATTATCTCTTAGATAACGAATTTGCTTCTCAAATCGATCTTCACTAGAAATATCATCTGCATCCATTCTTGCAATATACTTTCTTTGTGCATATTTTAAACCTTTATTCAAAGATTTTGTAAGTCCTAAATTTTTTTCATTAACATAGAATTGTATTCTTTGATCATTAAGAGCATATCCATTAATAATATTTTTATGAAGCATATTATCTGGATTGTCTAAAATAATAATAAATTCAAAATCTGTATAGGTTTGTTTCAAAATGGATTCTATCGCAGATCTCAAAAAATGCTCAGGCTCTTTATATGTTGACATTATTACCGATATCATAAGTTATTTTCCTTCCTACGTAAGTTTAACACATACATTCTTTTTATATTATACAAACTAATTTATTAAATCCCATTCTTGCTCTAATTCTTTATACCGTTCTTTAATTCTTTGTTGTTGTTTGGAAGAAAGTGTATATGTATGATTCAAATATTCATGAACTCTTTCTATTTCTCTTAAATATTCTTTTTTCTTTGTTACTAAAGTAGTATTGTCTCCATGAACTCTATAATAGTTATTAGCATTCGTAGAATATAAAATATTACCTTCGCTTAACATTTGAATATAAAACATCCAATCACCAACCTGTTTAAACTCTTTTGCTTTTATAAAATACGGTACATAATTATTTTCAGAATTCTTAAATAATACTGAAGATACATTAATAATCGTACAGTTTAAGTACATATATTTCATAATTTCATCATACCCTAAATTACTGTAAGAAGATGCCCAATGACCAGTTTGATCCAAATCAATTAGTTTCTCTGAGTCTTTTAGAATAATATTAGTTTTCTTATTTATATATTGTGTTTTACAATAAGCAATCATAGGTAATTCATCTTCATTTTCCATTTTATTAATTAAATCTTTTGCGAATGAAGGTGTACAGTAATCATCTGCTTCCGCAATCCAAACATAATCATTTGAGGCGCATTGGAAAGCCTTTTCCCATTGATTAAAAACATTACCACTATTTGTGTCATTAAATTGAAAAGAAATATTAACAGCATCTTTTAACTCTTCTACAATTTTCATAATCAATTCTTGACTCCCGTCACTTGAACAGTCATCCAAAATAATAATCTCATCAATCTTATAGTCCTGATACAAAATACTATAAATTCTTTCATATAAATAGTGCTTATAATTATAGTTTGGAATAATTGCAGATATCTTGATATTTCCTGATTTAAGAGTTTTTTGTTTTGTTGCAGCAGAAATCAAATCTTTCATTGCTATTTCTTTAGAAATTATGCGTTTCCTAAAATCTAATTTCTTTGCAATTTGATAAAGTGATATCGTTATATTTGAAATAAATATTAATCGATGACTTACTAAAAACAATAATATGCGATAATAAATACGATTAATTTTTCCATGTGTTTTTAAATGATTGTTGAAATATCCATTAGATACTAGATTAATCCCCTTACTCTTTCTATAAAATGTTTTTAAATATTTGTATCTATCTAAAAAGGGGCCTATTGTGATAAGTGAGTAAATAAAGAATAATAAAATTTGATTATATATAATGATATCCTCGTATTGTTCTTTATCTTTAGAATCCATTCTTTCCAAAGCCATTTTAACAGCTGGGAAAACATTAAATTTATTAAAATCAAATATTCTATTTTGAACAGATTCTGCATTTTGTACATACATATAATATGTTTCCTCTGTGTAAACAATCGTTTTAGCATGTGCAATAATTGGAATTATTGTAGCCACGTCTTCATTAATTATCCCCTCAACAAACGTTAATTTTTCAAAGCATTCTTTACTAAATATTTTTGCACATGGAGACGCAATAAAAGGATTCGCAATTAATTCCTTTTTATTATGAAAAGAAAAACTACTTTTTGTCATCTTTTCATTTTTTAGGATTATATCACAAATTGCAATATCTGCATTTCTTTCACTTACACTTGTGTATAACTCTTGCACATAATTATCTGGAATAACATCATCTACATCAATAAAACAAATATACTTTCCTTTAGCTTTTTTAATGCCAATATTTCTCGAAAACCCAGCTCCGCTATTTTTTTCATTTGTGTATATACTATAAAAATCAGGAAGATTTTGTAAATAATTTATCGTATTATCTGTAGAACAATCATTTATAAGAAGTACTTCAAAATTTTGTAATGTTTGTCTTTTTAAAGCTGCAATTATATTTTTTATGTAAGCCTCACCATTATATATGGGAATTATAATACTTACATCAACTGTTTCATACGCTTTCATATTTCTGCATCCTCTTCCATTATCTTTTCCAACTTTTTCAATGACTTTAGTATCTCTTGATTTCTAAATAATGATCTTTGTCTATCATTTTTTATTGTCTTATGAAGAGATTTCCCTTCATTATGAATAATTTCAATTTCTGGATCATAGATGAAAATTAAACTATCTTTTACACATCGATAATATAAAAACTCTTCTTCATGATATAAAAACGTACCCGGATAAAAAATATCCTTTCCGTACTTTTCATAATAAGTCTTTGAGAAAATCAAGGCACAACCATGCAAACCAACATCATATACTCGTTTATCTCCATTTTTCAGTTTGTCTTTCTTTCTAAAAACATGTTTACTCCACGAATAGATTTTAAATATACAATACAAAAAATAATTCTCATATATTCGTATTACTCTTTTTGTATACTGAATCTTATTTTTTACTACTTCAAGGTCTTTATACACAGGAAAAGGATTTGATGAATCCAAATCCTCTGGTAATATTTTTGGTCCTAATACATGAAACTTTGTCGCATCATGTATTTTATATATTTTAGAAATAAAATCACTCTGATTTATAATTGTGTCACTATTGATTACACATAAAAAATCTGGTTTGTATTTTCTTATTGCAACTTCACAACCTATGTTATTTCCCTGTGCAAAGCCAATATTTTCTTTTAACTCTATAAAATCTACTCCTGTTGCTTTAATTTTCATTATATCTTCTGGAATATTTGAATGATTATCAACAACAATTATTGAATGCTCTTCCGTCAATAATTGGATACTTTGTATACAAGAAAGCGTATCTTTAATAGATTTATAGTGTAAAATAACAAATGTAACCATAGTAACCTCCTTTCTTGAATATTCAAGAAACTATTATACTCTATCTTATTTTTAACATTACTGCCTTTTTTATAAAGATTATGAGAGATATAATCATCGGAACTAGTGTAACAGCCATATAACGATCAATCGTATTAGCAGTAAAAACATATACTAAAGCGTTCATAAAGCTAAATCCTAGTAAAATAATTAGTAAATTATTTTCTTTATTTTCAAAAAGATCAGTTTTTTTACGCCTCAAAAAGCGTAACGCGATTGCTATAATCCATAAAAATGGTAATAAAATTATTCCTATTGAATAAAAGTATTGAGCTGGTGTAAAAAGATGTGACATTAAACTTCTCAAAATCATTGGTGGATGATTATATGTATTATATTCTTTCACTCTTTCATAATATTCATCAGGCATATAAATAATATTTCCATTTATTCTCAAAGTAGCTCCAGCTATAGAACAGTTTTCTCGGCAATGCCCTAATGTAAATTCTTTTTTATAACCCCCATTTTCATTTTTTTCAGTTTTATACACATCTGCTAAAATAAAATAACCTGTTTTATATCCATCAATTACACTAGCAGGATTAGCAAAAAACTCTGATATAACAAATGATAATGCAGAAGAAAATGAAAGTGCTTTTGCACCTTTAAAATCAATAACTTCTCGATCTATTATTTCATTTGAAGGACTTAAAACATCAACCAAAAAGAATACTTCATTATTTTCTATTTTTTCAATAACCAATTGTTTTTCATCTTGGCTTAAATAAATATCATTATCTAAGACATCACTTAAATCATCATAGCTTGACATGACATTAAAATTTCTTGGTCCGCTCAAAATTTGTCCTCCGAAATTTCCTACAATATTGCGATCTGTATTCAAATTTTGTTTTGCGCCTTGGACCAATATGATATTCCAAACTTTTACACTAGTGAATAAAAAAGCAAAACAGCATAATAACATAATTCCTCGCTGTCCAAAATTTTTAAGAGTATGATTTTGAAAAAGCGAAATTACAGTTGCAATTAATAGAGGAAAAATAGTAGTTGCTACATAGGGTTGTTTAAGATGCCAACTAAACACAGTGAAAAATACAAATACTGCACTTGCGATAAGATAACATTTTTTATTTTTAAAGAAATCCATATCAATCCATTTCCAAGCAAGATAACACATTGATATCGCAATTGTCATCGCCACAAATTCTGTTAACAATGCATGATAGTATCCAAAAACAAGCGGATTAAAAATAACAAAACACATACCTAAAACATAAATTCCTTTTTTAAAATATTTATTTTTGATATTTTTTACTATATCGCTTAAAAGTTTATGAATTATTATAATCATAATTGCATAAAAAATAAATGTAATCAACACTAAAGATATATGAGAACTTCCAAACAGTCGTCGACTCAAATATATAATAAAAGGAAAAACTGGTCCACGGATAATGTCCCATTCGGCAAAACTTGTATTCCCTTCAAAAATAGAGACATAACTCATATAATGAGAGCTATCAACATAAATCGTAACAGAAAATACAGAATATATACAAAAAAGCATTATCCAAAAAATAACTACTTTATTTTTTATAAAGAATTCTTTCACTTTATTTTTTATCATACTTATCTCCTATGAATGGTCATACATATTATACAAAGCACCAACTACTTTTTTCATTTTATTTTTTAATCCTTGTGGTGTCTTTTTGGCAATTGAAAATGCAAACCTTTTAAACAAACTATTAGATGGTTGAATCATCAATTTCTTTGTAATATCATTTAATAAATCTGTTTCGTATTCAGACAATTTTATTTTTTCTTGAACTGCTTTCTCCTCTGAGAAATAATCACAAATCTTATCAACAACTAAATCATAATCAAATTGAATAGCCGTTTCATGATGTGATTTCTTTAAATTCATAAACAACTCATTATCACTCATCAATACTGAAATTTTTTCATAATATTTATTAACATCATTAACTTCATTAATTAAAATTCCGTTTTCCCCATTTTTAATATATTCATTAACTCCAAATGAATTTGAAACAATCGGAACTGCACCTGCACAAAGTGCTTCTAATGCTAATAATCCAAACCCTTCATTTACAGAAGTATCAACATAAATATCTGTATTATTCATGATTTCAGACATAGCCATTCGCGAAATCGGACCTTTGATCAAATTAATTTTATTTCCATTTTCTTCAAGATTAGGGAATACTATTTTATGATTTATATATACCAAATTAATCACAATATCTGTATATTTTGAATTCAATATATATAATAAATCTAACAACAAATAATCCCCCTTCATTGGATTTCCACGCATAAACATAGTAATTCGCTTTGCTGAATTTTGATTATTTTTATTAAATAAAACATCATAATTAACACCATTTTGGATTACTGTAGAATCAATGTCAAAAATTGTTTTCATCTTATCATGCAAATAAGAAGAAATTGTGAAAATATAATCAGCAAGCTTGTAAGATAATAATACTGATCCATATTCATTACCATTTTCAAAATACACTTCGTATCCTTGAACAAATGAAATTAGTGGAACATGCTTTTTATCTGCATACCACTTTGCTTTAAATGTAGAATTCCAAATAGTTGTTATCATCTGCTTGCAATTTAAATCATTTATCTTGTCCACCGAAATAGGGTTAAAAAGCATTGCTTCTGCATAATCAATATTTTCATCATATAAAATATTAGCACTAATATTATTTATCGATAAATAATTCACTAAATCAACAACAACATGGCACCCCCCCGCATTTTGAACGATTACAGGGAGATAAATAAGTGAATCCACATTTATTTTTCGATCATCATTTGTAAGGTTGTTATCAATATATTTGATTGGATCATTTTTTGCGTATTCTTTTGCTAATTGATTATATTGAGCCCCCCATCTACCAAAGAAAATATCCCTATTTTTCTTTATTCTTTCCTCTTTGGCCTTTGACACACCAAAAGATGCTTCTGCTTTATGGAATACATACGTATCGATTGCTACCTTGGCATGAAAACCTTTTTCCATAGCTTTAAATTGATAATCCGTTTCCTCACCATAACCAGTACCATATATTTCATCTAAAAGTCCTACTGTATCTAAACAAGATTTTGAAATCATTAAGCAATTTCCTACAATAGTACAAGCATCAAATGTTTTTCCACTAAATTTTCTTTCAAGCAATGCATCCATTTCTGAATAACTAAATCCCTCAAAAATAGGGTAGGTTAGATTAGCAGCATTAGAAGCAACTGGACATATTAAACCAATCTTCGAATCCTTTTCCATATGACGAATTAATTTAGGGATTGTGTTTTTACTAACCAAGCAATCTGAATTAAGCAATAAAGCTGTTTCTGCTGTTGACAATTTTAAAGCTTTATTACAGTTTTTAACAAATCCCAAATTTTCTTCATTTGTGATAATCTCAATACAATCTCCATATTTATCTTTTAAATTATGTAGTGTATTAAATGTTTGCTGATTTGAATTGTCATTCATTAAATAAATTTTATTTATATATTCTATAGGTGTATTTTTTATAAGGGCATACACACATAATTTCGTCCAATCAGGTGCATTATAGACTGGAATAATAACATCACACTTCATTTTTGACATCTTATACCTCCTCAGCAAAGCCTTTTTCAAGCTTTTTAAACACTGCATAGCCAACAAATAAAATAATCAAACTTACAATAATAACATATGCAAGCATTCCGAAATCGGGAAGCTGATGATTAAGAAAAATATCCCTATAAGAATTAATGATTGTAGTAAGAGGATTAATTTTAAATAATACTGAAATTGTAGATTTTGAGAACTGCGATACATCATATAAAATTGGAGTTCCATAAAATAACATATTCAAAATAAATTGAACAATATATTCAGTATCTTTTATATAAACGTTGATTGCGCTCAAAAGAAAAATCATCCCTAATATAAGAATAGATTGAATCAGAGCAAGGAAAGGTAACAAAATAATATGCCAACTTATCCAAGAACCGCCAAATATTACAAAAACAACAATTATTATACATGAAATAAAGAAATTAACCAGCCCACTAATTACTACTGAAATAGGTAATATCTCTCTAGGAAAGTATACTTTTTTAATAATCCCTGCATTTGAGCGAATTACAGCCATTCCTTGATTCACAGAAGTAATAAAAAAAGTCCATGGAATAATTCCGACTACTAAAAATAATAAATAATTATCTACTGTTGTTCTCATAATATAAGGAAAAACAAGTACATACACAAGTACTTGTAATAAAGGTGATATAAAAGACCATAATACACCAAGTAAAGACCCCTTATACTTTCCCCTAATTTCCTTTTTTACATTTGATTTTAATAACTCTCTATAATTATATAAGTCATTGAATAATTTCATATTTGTTCCCTCTATTCTTTTACAAATAAATTAGTTTTCTTTGAAATAAGCTGATTCCCATTTTTATCAAACACTTGAATCTCAAAAATGTGTCTTCCAATTTCCAATGTGTCAATTTTTAAAGGACACTTCCAGCCAGGATTTTCATTAGCATAAGCTCCTCCATATTTTTCAGAATAAACTCGCAATACATCAGGACGCTTTTCTCTTTCAATTCCTGATATTTCTTTTTTATCTAAATAACACTTTACAACTGCTTCTGAATCTTCACACATAACCCAACCCTTAGCATACACATCCGTTTCATTTAACTCATAAACACTATTTGCTATTGGTTCATCAATATAAGCATTTGCTTGATAAATGTATTCTCCATCAGCAGATTTAGCTTTCAATGTTTCTAAATAATCTGCATTTATACGTTCTAAATAGGAATCAATTACTGTAATAGGATCACCATCAGCAGACACTTTCCCGTGATAAATCCATATGGCTCTATCACATAATGCTTTTACGACATCTAAACTATGCGAGACAATCACGATTGTCTTATTACTATCTCTTAATTCTTCTAACTTAGCATAACATTTATCTTGAAAATGTTGATCACCAACTGCTAAAATTTCATCAATCAGCAAAATTTCAGCATCTACATTAATAGCAATCGAAAAAGCCAAACGCATATACATCCCAGAAGAATATGTACGAATAGGATTATCAATAAAACTATCTAATTCAGAAAACTCGATAATTTCATCGACACGTTTATCAATTTCTTGTCTTGTAAGTCCAAAAATTGCAGCATTAAAATATATATTCTCACGTCCTGTAAAATCTGGATGAAATCCTGCACCTAGTTCCAAAAGAGATGTCAGTTTCCCAAATGTTTCGATTGTTCCGCTTGTTGGATATAGTATTTTGGTCATCAATTTCAATAATGTAGATTTACCACTTCCATTGGACCCAATTAATGAAACTGTTTCACCTTTTTTTATTTCTATATTTATATCTTGTAAGACATGATGTAGTTCTGACTTTTCTTTTTTCCAAAAAACCAAATTTTCTTTCAATGTTTGAGGCTTATCATAAACCCTTTTGAAATCTTTATTCATATCTGTAACTTTTATAGCAATACTATCGTTTTTCATATTCAGTCTCCTTTTACTAGAAACTACTTTATTATAACAAAAATTGTAGTGTTTTACACTCTTTATCTATGAAACTTGTTATTTGTTAAAAAAGAATATCCTTCTTCATTTCGGTACTATTATAAAAAAACTAGAACTTTTAAGTTTTATTATCCATTCCAGTTTATAGTTTTGTATCTTCAATCTCAGACATTAAATGTAACCACTCTTTCTCTGTGTTTTCACAACTAAAATCCATTGCTCTAAATCTAGCATTTTCATTCATATCTTCCAATTGCTTTTTATTTTCCACTAAATCTATTGCTGTCTTAACATAGACAGCTTTATTTCTGTTTTTTATTAAATATCCATTTATACCATTTTTAATAATTTCATTTGCTCCTTGTGCACTATCAAAAGCAATACAAGGAAGTCCAAAACTCATCGCTTCTAGCAAAACAAAACCAAAAGATTCTGTAAATGATGTCATTAAAAACACATTAGACAAACTATATAAATTATTGATTTGATCTTTATATAAATATCCATGAATACAAACATAGTCTTCTAGTTTGTATTCTTTCACTTTATTCTTTACCAAACTCATCAATGCTCCATCCCCAACAATATGTAAGAAAGCATCGGGAATTTTTTGCCAAATTTCGTAAAAAATGTCAATCAAATCCAAAACTCCTTTTTCCTTTGAAATTCTACCTACACTAATAAACGTCATTTTACTTTCATCATTCTTTGTCAACGGTAAGTCTTTTGGCTCATCAATACAAAAAGGAATATATCGAACTTCCACATTTTCGAGATATTTTTGATAAAATGTTGTTAATTCTTTTGAAATTGGTAACATATAGTCAAAATGATTGCAAGAGTGAACAAGCTTATCAATATACTTTTTGTCATTATTATGATGATTATGTTCTGTAGCTATTTTTATTATATTTTTAGCTGCATATTTTTGAATTAATTTATTATGAAAAATTCTGGTAGATATTATTACATCTGCTTTGCATTTTTTTATTGCTTGTATATTTCTTTTTTTTCTTAAAATCAAGATTTTTAAAGATACGAAGCCTTCTCTCACAATACTCAAAAATTTTTTTGAATGAATAGCTTTTTTAAATTTTTCCTTGTTTGGTTTTAAATCCTCTATCAAATAAGAAATCCTAATTCTCTTATCCACTGGAAAAGATGGCGATTCTAAAACCTTATATGTTGATACAATTTCAACTTCATATTTCTTGCACAACATATTAGCTATTGTAATCACATATTTTTCTACACCACCAAACCCTAAGTGTAATGCAAATATCGTTATCTTCATGATTTCCTTTCTATCTTATCTTTTCTTTTTCTGACTTTTCTTTTCTTTCTTTATACTGTAATAAACTCAACTTTTGAATCAATTCTTTATTTTTTTCTTTTAAGCTTGAAATTGTAATCATCTGCATAAACAAAATAATGTATAAGAAAAATGTAAATAACGATAGAATAAAATTACTAGTTGAAATAAATCCAAGTTTTCGAGAAACCCACATAGCAAGATTAGGAAACACACTTAAAATAAGTAATAATATTGCCCATATCATCCAAATTATCGCATCATCTATATTTAATTTATGTTTTCTTATTCTTCTGATAACGAAAAGTAATGTAGCTAAGCTTGCAAGAATAAATACAAATTGTAATTGATATGACATATTTACACCTATTTAACCTTTCTAAATGGTTGAATCAAAAAAATTGAGATTAGCATTCTGCTCATATATTTGACCGTATTAGGTAAGTTCAAATAAGATTCTCCAAATTCTCTATCACTCATTTCAACCTGTACTTCTTTTATTTTTCGCTTTTTTCTAATCATGTATACCAATGTATCAGGCTCTGGAGGATTATTCATATCAGTAGCATAATCAACAATTGTTTCTTTATCATAAGCTCTAAGTCCACTTGTAGGATCTTTTATTGTATTAAAAGTAACAAGTTTAATTGCTAAAGAAAGTAACCGACTTCCTAACATTCTAGCACTCAAAGATTTTTTATTGGTCACAAACCTTGAGCCAATTACAATATTATTTCCTTTTGAAATTTCATCAACCATATTATCTAAATAGTCTGCATCATGTTGCCCATCTCCATCAAATTGTATCGCTACATCATATCCATGTTCCATCGCATATTTAAATCCTGTCTGAACAGCACCAAACAAACCAAGATTTGCAAAACCATCGATATAGTTACATCCACACTTTTCTAAAATCTCCAATGTATTATCTTTTGATCCATCATTGATAACAATAAAATCATACTGTGGAACCTTGGTCTTTAAATCATGAATTACTTTTTCTATATTTAATGCTTCATTATACGCTGGAACAATAACCAACGTTTTTAAATTTTCTTTCATATTTTCTCCATTGTATAAACTCTCATATCATTTTACACAATAATACTAATTTTTACAAATTTCTTTCCAATATGTTTTGAATTTTCTATTTCTATACAAATTTCACAAAAAAGAACATGAATTTATTTCATGCTCCTTTTTCATATTAACTATTTTTTTTCAAAAAATTCCAAGAATCTCTCATCATATCATCAATTCCCTTTTCAGCACTCCATCCAAGTTCATTATAAGCCTTCGATGTATCTGCATAACATGTAGCGATATCTCCAGCACGTCGTTCTTTAATCTCATAAGGAACATCTATTCCATTTATATTTGAAAAAGCATTTACAATATCTAAAACGCTATACCCTTTTCCAGTACCTAGATTGTATGTATCAACCCCAATTGTTTCCTTTTCTAATTTTTGAATTGCACTTACATGGCCTTTTGCTAAATCAACCACATGAATATAGTCACGAACACCTGTTCCATCAGGCGTTGGATAATCATTTCCCCATACATTCAAAAAAGGAAGTTCTTTATTTGCTACTTTCACAATATACGGTAATAAATTATTTGGAATGTCATTTGGGCTTTCTCCCAGTAAACCACTTTCATGTGCACCAATAGGATTAAAATAACGCAATAGAGCAACATTCCATTTATTATCAGATATATATATATCTTCTAGTATTTTTTCAATCATCAATTTTGTCGTTCCATAAGGATTTGTTGTTGGGCCCAAATCAAAATCTTCTTTGATTGGTACAGATTTAGGGCTTCCATATACAGTTGCACTAGAACTAAAAACAAATTTCTTACATCCATGATTTCTCATCACATCACAAAGAACAAGAGTGCTCATTAAATTATTAGAGTAATATTCTATCGGCTTTTCAACCGATTCTCCCACTGCCTTATACCCAGCAAAATGAATAACTGCATCTATTTTATTTTCATTAAATATTTTATTTACAACTATGTTATCGCAAACATCGCCAATATAGCACTTAAAATCTTTTCCTGTTATTTTTTTTATTCGATCAATTACATCTCTTTTTGAATTATATAAATTATCAATAATCGTAATTTCATACCCACTATTAAGTAATTCAACACATGTATGACTACCTATGAAACCTAATCCTCCAGTGATTAATACATTCATATTACTTCCTCCTAATTAGTCTTGTTTGAACAATAATTACTAAAGCCAATTATACCTTATGTCCTATATAGTTACAACTTTCATCAAACATAACCTATTTGAAATGATACACTATTCGTAAAATAAACAAACTAAATTTTTCTGTTACTTTTAAAAATAATCGAGACATTATTCCAGCATGATTATATTCACATTGAAAATATAATTGGCTTTTTTTCAGCTCACGATATTTATTAATCTTATCAATACTTTTATCTATACTTACGGAATGATTATGAAACACTTCTTGCTCTGTATTCACATATGTTTTTTTGCCAAGTTTTTTCATTTTTTTACCAATTATGTTCTCCTCATAATATAGAAAAACATTCTCATCATAAAAATCTGCCTCTATCAACGCATTAGAATCAATTATAAAAAAGCTTCCTGAAACTGCCTCTACTTCAACAAGTTTATCGTGATACATAATATCTGGATAAAGTAAGAGTTTCGACCTCAATATACGATGTATAAACACTAGATTCAATAACCCATCTTGAAATGGTGTAGGTATTTTCCATCCTCTGTTTAAGCCCTTTTTTTCTTTAACAATAGGCGCAATAATTCCAGCATTATCTGGAAAATCATCAAGAATAGATATTAGGATTTGCTCATTTTTAATTTCAATATCACTATTACTAACAATAATCCTGCAGTCTCCTAAAATATCTATAATATACTTACTTCCATAATTGATTCCATATCCATATCCACCATTTTTATCACTTTTTAAAATATAAAAATGTTCTGTTTTCTCATACTCTTTTAATATTTCAAAAGAATTATCTGTTGATGCATTATCTACTACGACTATCATATCAATAAATGAATAACTTTCTATAGAATTCAAAAGCTTCTTTGTAGTTATAGCATCATTATAATTAATTATAAGAAAAGCTGTTTTCATAAACTACTTCCTCTCTTCTATACAATGATTATTTTTAAAATAAACAATCATTATCTCTTATCTATTTCCTCTGCAATTTGATTACAAAATTGTTCATTATTACTTCGATATGGTTGAGGAACAAAACTCTCTATCTTCAAAACTGCATCATTTATATCTTTAACCTGTAAACAACCAAGAATATACCTCATATCATTAAATCTTGAAACTATTTCAACTTGATGGTTATTTTCATGCTCATTAAATTCTTTTAAACGAGATACAGCAATTACCTTTTTATCCATAGTAATGCTTGTTAATATAGACCCAACGCCACCATGAGTAATAATATAATTACTTTTTTCTAAATATGTATTAAACTCATCAAAAGGAATAAAATCTAATATTTTCATATTTTTTGAATTGTATTTTGTGTATCCACTTTGTACCACTACTTCATCATTGATGATACCATCATCAATCAATTTATCAATCTCTTTTAATAGTCGAACAAAGCTTTTATCTTGTGTTCCTAATGTAACAAATATCATATGTGCTCCTAAAAAATCCATCCGCCATAAATGGCTTTCGGATATAATTCTAACATACTCTCCCATTGAACAACAAACACATCTGCTATTGGATATACTATTCGTCCTGACAGAGTACGAGTGTGAATGTTTGCAAATGTTTCAATGAAAATAATTTTTTTACGAAATAACTTTGCAATATAACACATTGGAACTGCAGTATGTGCCCCAGTGGTAACAACCACATCTGGACGATATTTAAAAAACAGAGCAATACTTTTAAAACAATTCCAAGGAAACACAAATGCATATACAAATAAATTATGTTTCGTCCCGTATGCTAAAAAGGAAATCCTATCATGATATTGCTTTATCAGCGAAATATTGGATTTCGTTTTTTCAGTTACTATGTGATAATCATAGTTTGAAAAAATTCTTTTTAACTGTAGCAACTCAGAGAGGTGTCCTCCAGTGCTTGAAATAAACATAACTTTTTTCATTGCTTTTTTCCTTTTCTAATTTCTATATTACAAAATCTCCTGCTTTAAACACCGCCACTTCTTTACCTTCAAACGTTTTTCCCACGATTTCCATATCCTCGCTTCCAAACATAAAGTCAACATGTGTCATAGAATCATTTGAACCAGCTTCATTCAGTTCTTCTTGATTCATTTTTACACCATTTTTCAAATTCATTGGATAAGCTCTACCAAGTGCTAAATGACATGAAGCATTCTCATCATACAAAGTATTGTAAAATAACATATTACTCATGGAAATCGGCGAATGATAAGGAACTAATGCAACTTCTCCAAGATAACTACTTCCTTCATCAAAGTCAATTAATGTCTTTAATACATCCTCATTTTTTGCCGCTTTGTACTCTACCACTTTTCCATCTTTAAATGTTAATGAAAAATCATCAATAAGACTTCCATTATAGCTAAGTGGCTTCGTGCTTACAACCGTTCCATTCACACCATATTTATAAGGCATTGTGAAAACTTCTTCTGTTGGCATATTCGCATTAAACATAATTCCTGATGGTGTTTCTTCATTTCCACCAGCCCATAGATGATTTTTGACCAATTGAACTTCCAAATCTGTACCGAGGTTATTTTTGAAATGCAAAGACCTAAAATTGTATTCATTTAAAATATCAACATGATTTCTTAAATCTGCATCATGTTGCTCCCAAAAAGCCACAGGATCATTATCTTCAAGAACTTGAACACTATCCAATATAGCATCTTGTAATTTAACCATTGCTGTTTCCACATCATCATTAGGAAAAACTTTTTTTGCCCAGTCTTGATTTGGATATCCTACAATACTCCATTGTACACGATTTGCCATCGTAATTTCGTTTAATTCTTTAAACCGCTTTTGTCTAGCAATTGATACTTCTGCAATCTTTTTAGGATCAATTCCTGCCATCACTTCTGGAATATCACTTATAATGTGTAAAACACATCCACCTTCTTTTAAAGGAATGGTTTTTTGATCTACTATGTAATCTGGAATTGTACGCAATGTTTCTACATCTTGATATTCATAATGTAAACGATTTATTTTTTCATCATAGAAATTCACTGAAACCTGCTTAGCACCAACCTTATAGGCTTCTTCTACAACCTTTTCAACTAAATCTTTTGTATTTACAGGTGCATTCACAACTAAAGTTTGACCTTTTTGCACATTCACACCCATCTTCACTGCTAATTTTGCATATTTTTCTATTATATTTTCCTTCATATTATTTACTCCTAACTCTTCACTATTCTATTATATGCCAAGCGAATAAGTAAAACAATGCGCAAATGCGCATTGTTATCCTACTTTATTCTCTCTCATAATCTGTTTTCGATCATATGGAGTTAATCCTTTTTTGCGTACACGAATATCATCTGGAGTCAACTCTACTAATTCATCATCATTAATAAATTCTAAAGCTTCTTCCAAACTCAATATTTTTGCCGGTACTAGTTTCATAGCATCATCATTTCCACTTGATCTAATTGCTGTTAATTTCTTATTTTTGATTGGATTCACATCCATATCCAAATTTCTAGCACTCTGCCCAATAATCATACCCTCATATACAGGTGTTTGTGGCCCAATGAACAACTGTCCACGCTCTTGGATATTCCATAACGCATATGTCATCGCCTTACCTGTTTCAGTAGAAATAAGTGCACCATTTGCACGTTGGGTAATTTCACCTTTGTATGGTTCAAAGCCATGTACTCTACGAACTAAAGTACCTTCACCATGTGTATCATTAATAAACTCACTACGATACCCTAATAGCCCTCTTGTAGGAGCATGAAAAACAATACGACTATAGTCATTCTCTTCATGCATATCTACCATAACACCTTTTCTTTGGTTTAATTTATTAATAATTGTTCCACTATATTCACTTGGAGTTAATGCAATTACTTCCTCAACTGGCTCTACCAAAGTATCATTCTCATCACGATGCATGATTACCTCTGGTTTACTGACAGCTACTTCATAACCTTCACGACGCATATTTTCAAGTAAGATGGAAATATGAAGTTCTCCACGCCCACTCACTTTAAACATATCTGCACTTTCTGTAGCTTCTACTTTTAATCCTACATTTACTTCCAACTCTTTTTCTAAACGTTCTTTGATATTTCTACTTGTAACATACTTACCACTCTGTCCAGCAAAAGGACTTTTATTTACAATAAAATTCATAGATAATGTAGGGTCTTCTACCTTAATCATCTCAAGTGGTAATAAATGATCACGATCCACACATAATGTCTCTCCGATACTTATATCTGGAATTCCTGCAATTACAACAATCTCACCACTACCTGCTTCTTTTACTCTCGTCTTTGATAACCCTTGATAAATAGATAATTGAGAAACACTTGCATTACGAACATTTCCAAAACTATCACACACAACAAGAGACTGATTCTCTTTTAATACCCCTTGATACACCCTACCAATTGCTAAACGTCCTATATAGTCATCATAAGCCAATGCACTAACTTGCATTTGCAATGGTTCATCATCTAAATTTGGATAAGGATCACAGTGTTCTACTATCGTTTCAAACAAAGGCGTGATATCTTTACTAGGTGTATCCAAATCATATTGAACAATTCCTTGCTTTGCAATCCCATATAGAATAGGAAAATCTAATTGTTCATCATTTGCATCTAGTTCTAAAAATAATTCATATACCAAATCAACAACTTCTTCTGCTCGTTGATCCTTCTTATCAATTTTATTAATCAACAAAATTGGACGCAATCCCATTTCCAAAGATTTTTGTAAAACAAATCGTGTTTGCGGCATTGGTCCTTCACTAGAATCCACTAATAGAATTACTGTATCTACCGTTTTAATAATTCGTTCCACTTCACTAGAAAAATCAGCATGTCCTGGTGTATCAACAATATTGATTTTTATATCTTTATACATAATACTACAGTTTTTTGAATATATTGTTATCCCACGTTCTCTTTCTAGATCGTTGGAATCCATAACACAATCCACAGTTTCTTCATTGCTTCGAAAAACTCCACTTTGATTCAAAAATGCATCTACAAGTGTACTTTTTCCCGCATCAACATGGGCAATTACTGCTAAATTTATAATTTTTTCTTTTTTCATATTTTATCCTCTTAATATACCTTATTAATAGTATACCTATTCCACTGTAAATTCTAGTTTTTTTTTCATCTTTATTGTATAATAAATTTATGATGTATAAGGGAAAGAACTACAAAATACAATATCGCCGTCTATTTTTGCTACTATTTCTTGCTGTTACTTTACTTAGTAGCATTTTATTTGGTGCCTCATATATAATTGCACAGATGCAACCAATAGAAAAGAAACCATTAGCGATATATACAAAACATACGAGCATTCGCTCAGATTCTGTAAAAGATGCTGATCAAATCATTGCCCATTATTTTCCTAAAGGAAAAAATCCACCACCAAAGCCACCAATAAAAACTGATCGAAAAATTGTAGCACTTACATTCGATGATGGTCCAGGATACGAAAGCACTGATAGAATTTTAAACACTCTAAAAAGGCATGATGTAAAAGCTACCTTCTTTGTCTTAGGAAGTAAAGTTGAACAAAACCCTGAGATGCTGAAAAAAATTCATAATGAAGGCCATGAGATTGCTAGCCACTCCTATTCTCATCCCAACCTGACAAAGCTCAAGGGAGAAGAAATCAATCAACAAATAAAACAAACAAATACTTCAATTAAAAATACTATTGGTACCGATACAATATACTTACGTCCTCCATATGGAGCCTATAATAAAGAAGTCGAAGATATAAGCAAACAAAAAATTATACTATGGAATGTTGATAGCCAAGACTGGCAATTACGCGATACAGAAAAAATAAAAAACCATGTATTAGGAAGTTTAAAACCACAAAGTATTGTTTTATTTCATGACATTTACAATAGTTCGGCAGATGCTGTAGAAAAAATCATTCCCGAATTAAAAAAGCAAGGTTATGAATTTGTAACAACCTCTCAATATATTGAAATTATGGAGCCTAAATAATATGATATTTGAAGGAAATATCTCTGTGAAATCAGCACTGCTTTCACCACATAGAGAAGTAGTAAAACTATTTGTAGATAAAAGTAAAAAAGATCGTGACACAAAATTCATTTTGCGCAAAGCACAGGAACAAAACATTGAAGTAGTTTATTGTGAACGCCAAGAAATCGATAAACTTGCGCAAGGTTCAACCCATGGTGGGCTTCTATGTGAAGTCGGCAAGCGAACATATCAAGATTTAGATGATATTATCAAAGAACATTCTTTCATTGCCCTTGTAGAAGGTATTGAAGATCCATATAATTTTGGCTATATTATCCGTAGTCTCTACGCGGCTGGCTGTGATGGAATCATCACCAACGAAAGAAACTGGAGTAATGCTGCAAATGTTGTTGCTAAAGCAAGTGCAGGAGCAAGCGAATATATTGCTCATGTTTCTAGTTCTTCACTTGAACATGACATTAAACAATTAAGAACAAAGGGAATTGCAATTGTTTGTGCACTTCGTGATGATACCGCAATTGAAATGTATGATTATAATTTCAAAAAGCCTGTTTGTATTTGCATCGGTGGTGAAAAACGAGGCTTATCAAAAATTATCACTTCCCATTCTGATCAAAATGTATTTATTCCCTATAACTCGGAATTTAAAAACGCACTCAACGCAGTGAGCGCAACAACGATATTAGCATATGAATTAATTCGACAAAGGAAGCATAAATAATTGCTTCCTTTTTTAATATAAAAAAGCTCACAACATATATATCCTATGTGGTCTAATGTTATGAACTTCATATTAACATCCTATAATCTACCTCTTTTTAAAGCCTTTTTTATCTTTCAATAAAACAAATAATACCAAATCTTCCTTCATATTTACCTTCTCCAACTGGACAATAATAAATATACTGATATGCAGAATCATGACTATTATTATCTAAATACTCTTTTGAATATTTATGAATACCAAATGAATATTCATGATTTGCCTCTAATGTAAGCTCACTTGTAATTCGTGGTGTTTTTATATTTGTTTTTCCTTCTGTTGTACGATGAATTGCTTCAATACTATGAACACCTGCGTCTAATTTGACTACAGCTTGTCCATATTCTCCTTTGATCATATCAAATTCGCTAGGATCTTTTCCATCCACTTTTACTTTATCCCCATAAATATGAATTACTGCTTTTGTTTCATCGTTGATAAAATCCTTTAACTTTGCTTTCTTTTTTCCAATACCAAACATTTTTAATTGACCTCCTATATTTCTGCCTATATTTACTTAGACGCTAGTTATTCAAATAAAGTTCCAAAGTTTTTCTACAAGAAATAAAACTAAAAAAGTTCATAGCATTTTGTAACTTTTATTACCATGCTATGAACTTATTATAAACTTCCTTTTTTATTCTTCAATTTCCTTCCATCCGTTTTCATCTGTATATAAATATTTATGCCAATTTCCATCAACATACCTTTCCCATAAATTGACCGTGTTGGGCTTATCTACATCTCTCCCTACTAGTCTAGTGGGCGTAATCAAATCATAATTACAATATTCCAATGGATCCTCTATTTCAATCCATTCACCCGTCTCAATTTGAAAAGTATCTAAATATTTGTACACTTCTTCTATCGTATGAAACCGTTTTGATTGCTTTGCAAAATCGTCTTTTTCTGTATCGTACAAGAAAAGACAATATTCATCAGAAAGATTTGCTACCATTGCTTTCTTAAATTTTGCATGCCCTTCAATAAATGTATATTTTCTCATGCCTCTCCTTATCAATCCACAAATAAATAACCACAAAATATATATAGCATATTAATATAAAAAGCATCCACACCAAAGAAGTTAAACACTTCACTCACACTAGCAAAAGTAAATAAATTAAATTGCATAAACAATAGAAATATAACAATTAAAATAGCAATTAATTTCTTGTATACATTTCCATTTCGTCTACCTTTGGATGCATTCAATGTTGCACCAAATACACAAAGTGCTACAACAATAATAATCTTAATAAGATTTCCGCTTAAGTTCGCTGATAAATAAGTAGAAATTAATCTAGTTACTAACGCACTTATAAAAATCAATAAAAAGGGAACTCCTAATTTTCTAAAATCACTCATTCAACATTCTCCACAACAATACTTTCTATAACATCTCCACCACGCATATTACGCACAGCATCTATATTATCAATTACTTTTCCAAATACTGTGTGAACACCATCTAAATGAGGTAGCTCTTCATGACAAATAAAGAACTGACAACATCCCGTATCTTCACCTCGATGCGCCATTGATAAAGATCCAATCTCATGTTTGTATGGGTTATTTTTTGTTTCACATGGTATTGTATATCCTAAATCACCTGATCCATTTCCATTTGGACATCCCCCCTGTGATACAAACCCAGGAATTACACGATGAAACGTTTTTCCATCATAATAACCCTCTTTTATCAATTTCACAAAGTTAGCCACCGTTTTTGGTGCTCCATCTGCATATAATTCAAATGGAATCTTATCTCCATTTGTCATTGCAATCATACCTCTCATATAGTATTACCATCCTCTCTCATTTTTGAATTTACTTTTGCTATTATAACATATTAAACAATTCTAATATATTGTTTTGAAGGAAAAATCTGAATTTTCTTATTTCTAAAAATTTTATTTCCCAACACTCCTGCAATCTCCAAATTTTTAAACATATCTACTCTTCCTGTCATTATTTTCTGTAATGATATTTTAGAATCATATAAATATAAATCCAATGTATGGATAATTGATAAATCCATAGACTCCATCCCTAAAACACCCATTCCATAAGCTTTTTGTTCAATATCAACATCCAAGTTAGAACGATTTACATAATTCTCTCCTAGCCAACTTTCTTTAGCCCCACTATCAAATCCAAAAATAGCAGGTTTATGATTTTGATCAAGCAAACAAACGCAAGGAAAACTTGAAGGAATAAAATTCTTTATAAAAAAATCTTCTTGCTGCCTTAAAAGCGAAAAAGTACTATGTACATCATCTATCTCAAAATCAAAATTACGTAATATATCCCAACCAATTATTCCATCAAACTTCATTACCTTAATATTCACATAGGGAATAGAAAAATCTTTATCATCTAATAATACAAGAGGTTGATTTTGAATTTCAACAGCTCCAAAAAACAATTTAGAAATGGTTACACAAGAAGCCTGTTTGCTTCTTCCTCCAATACTTCCCACATGTACAACCTGTTCGATTGGTTGCACTTCCAAATCGCTTACACTCTTCTTCAAAATTCCGCTAATCTGTGCTCCAGTATCAATTAAAAAGGTCATTGTTTTTCCTTGCGTTTTTACACTCCCTACATACAATCCCATAAGATTCTTTTTTATTTTCATTGTAAAGGTAGGTAAATGAAAAATTATTTTCCGCTTTTCAAACCCATTGAATTGATGAAAAACATCAAGTTCTTGGTAAAGTGTTGGAGCATATGTATCATGATATTCTTGAACTGCCTGTACCTCATTCAAGGTATAGCGTTTTGTTTTTTCAACTTTAGTTTTTGGTAATATAAACATTGTTTCACCTCCATGTAATTATAACATGTTATAATAAAAAACAAGGAGGTATCTATAATATGAAAACAAATAAAGATAAATTGGTCATGCATTCATTAACTGGTAAAATCCATCATCCTACAAACAAAGGATATCGAGTAGGATTTGATGGTGTTGGAAGAATCTTACCAGCTACTGGAGGTATTACATATAATTTTCAAATTGGTGATAATTGCATGGGCATTGTTGGAGATCATGTAGAACCTGGAGTAAGTATTCAAAATCCAAACCATGACGAAAATCCAGCTTTACAACTATTTAGCTGCGTTGGAAATACCGTACGTATTACTAGTGGTGATGCCAAAGGAAAAATGGGCGTCATCACTGGGACTCATGGTGGAATTGAACATGCTTTTGTATACTTTGATGAAGATACTTTAGATTTATTAAATGGTGATGAAAGCATGCTTATAAAAGGTTTTGGACAAGGTTTAGAACTTCTTGATTACCCTAATATCAAAGTATTAAATCTAGATCCTAAACTATTGAGTAAAATGCATCTTCACGAAACTAAAGGTGTTCTAGAAATTGGTGTTACTCATATCATTCCAGCATTCTTGATGGGATCTGGATTAGGTGCTAACACACTTGCAAATGGTGATTATGATATTATGACACAAGATAAAGAAATGAATAAAAAATATCATCTAGATACTTTACGCTTTGGTGATATTGTAGCAATTCAAGATCATAATTCAATCAATGGTCCTCACTTTTCAGAAGGTGCTTGGACAATTGGTATTATCGTTCACAGCGATTCATACACTTCAGGACATGGTCCTGGTGTATGTGCTTTATTTACATCCAAAGATGGTTCATTAAAACCATTTATTGAAAAAGATGCAAACCTAAAAAACTATCTTTAAACAAAAAAGGATAAGATCAATTAAATGATCTTATCCTTTGTTAATTTCTATTATTTCCAACAATTCGTAAGATATATAGGAAGATATTAATAAAATCCAAATACAAATCAAATGCTGAATAAATTGATAATCGTTGTAACATTGTATCATCATTTTCATATGCATGATATAGCTTCTTCATCTTTTGAGTATCCCATGCTGTCAATCCAGCAAAAATTAGTAACCCAATCATAGAATAAATAAATACATTTACATCTAAATTAAAAATCCAAGTAATCATTCCATATACAATTAACGCAAGTAAACCTGCTATTGCAATCGTTCCAACTTTTGTAAGATCACGCTTTGTCGTATATCCAATAACTACTAAACTTCCAAAGAATAAAGCAGCCATTCCAAATGCTAATCCAATACTTCCCAAACTATAAACAACACCTAGTGTAGAGAATGTAAAACCCGTTAATACAGCATATGCGATATAAAGAATCTTTGCTGATGTTGGATTCATCTTCATCAATCTTGCTGCCAATGCGATTACTACTCCTAATTGTGCAAGAACCACAATAATTGGTAACATTGGGATACTGTTCCATAGGTTATATACAAATGCTGGATTTAAATTCATCAATATTGCAATACCAAAGGTAATGCCTAAACCTAAAAACATCCAAAAAAACGTTTTCGTTACATGATTTTGTAAAGTATATTTATTACTGGCTGAGCCTTGTTCATAAATTTCCATAATATAATCCTCCATTCAATTATTTATTATAATACATGATAACATATCACACACACATTATCAATTTAATGACAGCATAGATATTCCCTTGTTCAATTTCTTATTTTTAGTTACAAATATACTACCTCAAGCTTTTAATTGCTACTTATATTCGCATACCTACCATTTACAGCAAATAATAAATCATCTGGTGATAATTCAATATGAAAGCCTCTTTTTCCACCACTGACAATGATTCCTTGTTGATTTTTAGCACTTTCATCCAATACTGTTTCAAACTGTTTTTTCATTCCAATAGGACTACATCCTCCTCTAATATATCCACTCAAAGGCAATATTTCTTTCATAGGTATCATTGCAATTGATTTTTCTCGAACAACTTTAGCAGCTTTTTTCAAATTTAACTCATGGATTATAGGAATTACAAATACATAATTTTTTTTACTTTTCCCCTCGGTAACTAATGTTTTGTATATTTTTTCTGCTGGTTGGTTCAATACCTCTACCACATGCATACTTTCAAAATCATCCTTTACTTCATAATGATACTCTATATAGGATATATGCTTCGCATCTAAAATCCGCATTGCATTTGTTTTTTTCACAAGCATCCCCTTTCATCATAAAAATAATTATACTCATATAATACAATTATAAATTTATTATATCATTTTAAAACTTTCTACATCAATAATATATAACGTAAATTGAAAAAGTAAATTCCAGTTTTAAAAAAACAGAATGATTCTGAAAGAAACTTCCAGTATGACGAATAGTACAGGAAGTTTTTTGTTGTAGAATAAGATTTATCAGTGACAAATCTATTGTGTACATAAATAGATTACATGATGAAAACCCAAATATTTATTCATAATCAAAAATTTCTTTAAGTTACTTCCATATTTGGTTTGTTTGTAATTGCTTCTTTACAAAGTGTTTCTTCTTTATGTGGTTTGCTTTTAAAAGCATTTATTTCTTCTTAAATAGCAGTGATGATAATGTTACTTCATCAGGCTCTAATTCTTTTAAATTGAATGCTTTCAGTATATCCTCATAATCTTCA
>NZ_JAQFIQ010000025.1 GCF_029504745.1 Breznakia sp. PF5-3
TTCCTCAACTTATGGTATATCACCATTCTTCTATACTTTGGTATGATAATGATATGATACTTACATCGATATGATGTATGTGATAAACTAGTATTATCTTTCATTAGACCCTCCTTGTTATTGTTGTAGCTGCCAGGCTACTTTCTACTATAACACGGAGGTTTCTTTAAGTTCTTTTACCACCCGCATAGCAGGTGGTATTTTTTTGCGATAATAAAAAGAAATAGCAATCAAATGATTGCTATTTTTTATGATATAGTTTTTTAGTTCTAAACTTTGGACTACATGTTAAATTCATCTGTAATTTTCCAAATATATTTTCATCTTCACGACGTAGAATGATTGTTGAATGAACTTCACAACCTTTTAGCTTTGGCAACTGACTCAATGCTAATTCTGCAACTGGATTTGTCGTTGCTGATACCGATAGCATTACTAACATCTCATCTGCATGTATTCTTGGATTATTGTTTCCAAGCATCTCTACTTTTAATTTTTGCACTGGTTCAATAACACTTCGAGAAATTAGTGGGAGATCTTCATCAATATTTCCAAGTGCTTTAATAGCATTCAACAAAGCAGCTGCTGATGCTCCAAATAAAGTTGAAGTTTTCCCTGTAACAACTCGTCCATCATCTAGTTCGATTGCAATCGCTGGTTCATTTGTAGCGGTTGCTTTTTTCTCTGCAATATCTACAATCTTTCGATCATCTGCAGTAATGTTAGCTTGATTCATTACCATCTCAATCTTTTGTACTGGTGAATCATCGTAATTGCCCAAACGCTGTTGTACAAGGGCATGGAAATAACGCCGAATAATTTCTTCATTGGATGCCTCAATAGCAGCCTCGTTATCCACAATACAATATCCAGCCATATTTACACCCATATCTGTAGGTGATTGATATGGTGATTCTTGTTGGATTTTCTCAAAAATATTTTTTAACACAGGAAATACATCTGCATCTCGATTATATGATACTACTGCCTCTCCATATGCTTCTAAATGGAATGGATCAATGATATTCACGTCATCAAGTTCTGCTGTTGCAGCTTCATATGCAAGATTTACAGGATGTTTTAATGGAATATTCCAAATAGGAAAGGTTTCATATTTAGCGTATCCTGATTTAATCCCATGCTTATGATCATGATACATCTGTGAAAGACAAGTCGCCATCTTTCCACTACCTGGTCCAGGTGCAGTCACTACAATCAATGGTTTTTGTGTTTCAATATACTCATTTTTTCCAAACCCTTCTTCACTAATAATATGAGGTACATTAGCTGGGTATCCTTCAATTGGATAATGACGATACACTTTTAATCCTAATTTTTCCAAACGTTTTTTAAATGCATTGGTTGCAGCTTGTTGATTATAGTGTGTAACAACCACACTTCCTACAAATAGATCAATACTTCGAAAAGCATCAATTAAACGCAATACTTCTTGATCATATGTAATTCCCAAATCACCACGAACTTTATTTGCTTCAATATCATTTGCGTTGATCACAATTACAATCTCAACCTTTTCCTTCAACTTTGCTAACATCTGTACTTTAATATCAGGTAAAAAGCCTGGTAAAACTCTTGATGCGTGATTATCATCAAATAATTTTCCACCAAACTCCAAATATAAACGATTATCAAATAAATTGATTCTTTCTAATATTTTTTCACTTTGTAAACTCAAATATTTATCATTATCAAAAGCTTTTCTATTCATTATTGCTTCCTTTCATAAAAACACTAAATATATTATATCAAATTTCTATCCGTTATCCTATGCGAAAAAAAGAAAAGATAGCAAGATTTTTTCTTGCTATCTTATTTGTTATTTATTAAACTTATATTTCTTTGCCAAACCAGCCAAAATTGCTATTCCTGATAAACCAATCAATGCTAATAATGCATTTGTATTTGTTGTATCTCCAGTTGCTGGATCTGTGCTTGGTTTAACTATATCTTTTGGTTTCTCTGATGGTTTTGGACTAGGTTTTACAGGATCAGCATTCTTTTCCCACTTTGCATAAAGTGTTTTGTGTCCATTAATCGTATGCGTATCAAACTCCCATACCGTTGTACATCCAGATTCATGATGCCATCCTTTGAATGTGTATCCTGCTCTTGTAGGTGCTGAAGGCTCTGATACAAAGTCCCCTACTCTTAATCCTGTTTGTGAACTAACAGAACTTCCTCCTTGAGAATCAAATGTAACTGTATATAATTCAGACCATTGTGCATATAATATTGTATCTTTTGTTATATTGAATGTACCATTTTCAGTATATGAAACTCCTGATCCATTTGCTTCCGTGTTCCATCCAACAAACTCATATCCTTCTTTACTAATACTACCAGGTCCTTTTACCACAACTTGTCCACCTGAAACATAGTCAATATTATCTACTGGTGCAGTTCCTGTTCCAGTATTTACATCATATGTTACATTGTATGTTGTTGCTAAACCCCATACTGCATATAAAGTAAGATTTTCTTTTGCATGCGTAACTGCTGTTCCTGGATCATATGTTGTGTCTGCTGCTGTTGCAGAAGGGTCTGTTGACCATCCAAGGAATACACGAGTTGGGTGAGCAGCAGATAACGCTGTTCCACTCTTAATTGTTCCATCTAATCCAATATATCCAACATCGTAGTAAGTCGTTGTCTTATTACTAGCATCTACCTCATAATATTTAGTACCATCGTAAGCTGTTAATGGACTTAATGTGAAATCTCCACCATTTGCATCATATTTCACAAAAGTACTCTCTACAGCTCCAATATCTTTAAATCTATTAAATGTACGTTGATCTCCTCCACTAAGCTCACTAGAAGTTTTATTTTCTGCTAAACCTTCTGGCTTAATTGGAATTGTTGGAACCACCATAGCTTCCACACCTGCTTTTATAGAAGAATAATTTGCTGTCAACATAACATTGTTTTTACCCAATACATCTTCTATTGTATTCGCTGGTGTAGCTCCTTTATCTACATTAACTAAGTTGTTATTCGTTTGTACAGTTGAATAATTAGAAATATCTTTATATGTACTAGCAGTATTTATCACACCTGTAGAACCATATACTTGATTTCCAATAAACAGCGAATCATTTCTTGTTGCTGAAGCACCTACAGAAGATCCACTCATTCCTAATGCTCCACCTTTTTGATCAATCGTAGAGTTTTCATTACCTGATACATTCCCTACAAATGTACATCCTGTGATTGTATTAGTAAATGTTGTTCCAGTGAATCCATTTCTATAATATTGAATAGCTCCACCACTTACATCTCCACCATCAAGACCATAAGCATGATTGTTATAGAATGTACTATTGGTAATTGTTGTAGCAAACCCTGGTTTTCCTGTTCCTTGGAACATGATAGCTCCACCATCATCTGTTGCAATATTACTATCAAATGTTGTTTTATCAATTGTGAATGTTGCTCCATCTTTTCCATCAATTACATAAATAGCTCCACCATCATATGTATTCTCAGTAGATGATGCTGTACCACTTGTCTTATTCCCATAGAAGTAAGATTCATTAATTGTCACTTGTCCTTGTAGATAATGGAATGACATTGCACCTCCACCTCCACCAAAAGGTCCACTCTTTACACAGTTATTTACATTGTTTCTAAATACCGTGTTATTGACATCTAATGTTCCTGAGTGTTGTTTTGATGCAATCGCTCCACATTCATAACCAGCTCCTGTTGCTGAATTATTCTCAATAGTTGAGTAATTTATAGTAACCTTAGCTTCTTTAGCAAGCAACACTGCCGATGCTGAATTAACTGATGTATTGTTTTTAATTGATGTTTTATTAATAACTGTAGTTGCCGGTGCAAAGGTTGTTACATCAATAGCACCTGCTGTTGCATTTTGAAATGTCATTTCCTCAAGCGTTAGTGTTCCTGCAGTATGTGTTGTACTAAGCAACCTTGAAGAAATACTTGTTCCATCAACTGTTAAATTCTTAATTGTTAATGAACCTGTTCCTGCACCATTAACATTTATTGATCCTGCGTTCCATACACAACCATTTCCATCGATTGTAACATTTACATTTGGCATTGTGATTGTAATAGGACCTGATACAAATCCAGAAGCCAATGTATATACATCACCTTCTGCAGCAGTACTTAATGCGCTTTGCAATTCGCTAACATTACTTACTGTTTGAGAAATTCTTGGTGCTTTTGCTAAAGATTTTGCAGCACCTACACTTGGTTCACCTTGTGCGCCCTTTGTCTCTTCTTTTACTGTAACGACTCTTTCTTTTGTTACAACATCACCATCCACAGGATGGATTGCTTCATACGTGATTGTATACGTATTTTCTACTGAGACATCAAATCCTCCATCGTCCTTAATAGACACGTCCACAGCTTCTCCATTTTCGTCCACCGCGCTAACACCATCTAGCAAGTTAAATGTCTCATCAAATTGATTAACGCTCACATCTTCAGCTATAATACTTAATTTTTCCTCTAGTACCTCTGCATTCACTATCATTTTTTGGATTGGTATCAATCCCACAAATAGCACTAGCAAAGCAATAAAAGCTTTAATTGATTTTTTCATTTTGGTCGCCCCCCATCATATCAATTTAAATCTTGTTTCATTGTTTATATAATATATGCTTTTACTTACTATTACTATATCACCTTATTTCCTTCCTAATATATCTTGTTATCAACAGATAGAAAAATGTTACCAATCAAGGTTAAAATTATTCCCTCTATAGTATAGACTTTTTAGGAATTAAATTCGTTCATGAAAATTTCATTTTTTTCATATAAATTATTTATATTGTTTAACATTCCTTAATTTCACTCGTAAAAATCCGTAGATATAGCTCGTTTTTCAGACAAAAATAAGTGAGAAATAGCATCTTTTTAAAATACTACTTCTCACTTTACATCATCCACCTACTTTTAATTCGATGTCATATGCTTTTGCAATATCAATGTATGGAAATAAGTCCTCTTTGTTTAATGTGTTTTCATTCCAAGGATATGGTTTTATCATTCTTTCATACTTACTTTTCCCCAACAAATGATATGGGAGAAAATTAACTTTTTTAATTCCTATCGTTTGCGCATACTTCAATATCGCTTCCAATGTTTTAGGATCATAGTTAAATTCTGTAATCACTGGAACTCGCAATATAACTTTACGAGGATCAATAGTTTCTAAGTTTTTAAATACAATAGATAAATCTCCTCCGCATATTTCACGATACATATTTTTATCAATATGTTTTAAATCAAATAAGTATAAATCAATATAAGGATCAATTTCTTCAATATAAGAATTTGAGAAATTCCCACAAGTTTCAATTGCCACGTGAAGATTCTTGTGTTTAAACTCTTTCACTAAAGCCAATAAACTTTTAAATTGAGTAAATGGTTCTCCACCAGATATCGTTACTCCTCCATCGCTAGCTTCATAATAGTCAATATCTTTCATAACTTCTTCTACTACATCCGCATAAGACATTGCTTTTCCTGATATCTCCAAAGCCCCAGTTGGACAATTATCTACGCAAACCTGAAGATTCTTACATTTGCTATCATCATAGTGGAATTCATCATCTACAAAAGTAATTGCTTTGCTTGGACAACTGTATTCGCAAGTACGACATTTGATACATTTTTTCTTATCATACAATAAAATTGGATTAGGATCTTGTGATTCAGGATTTGCACACCATGGACAATGCAATGGACATCCTTTTAAAAATACTACCGTTCTTATTCCAGGTCCATCATGCGTCGCAAACCTTTCAATATTAAATACATTAATCATACAATTCTCGACTTAATAATTCTTCTTGAATATCTTTGGTAAGATTCACAAAGACCGCACTATATCCTGCTACTCGGACAATTAAATCCGGATAATTATCTGGATGCTTTTGTGCATCCTCTAAAATGCCATGATCCACAACTGTAACCATCAATTGACAACCACCCTTTTTAAAATATGTATCAAATAAAATCTTAATCTTTTCTCGATCTTCATTAAACATTCGTGGTGTGAATTTAATATTTTGTACACTTCCACCATGATATTTTGCCTTAAATGTTGCCAAAGAATTTAGTGTTGCAGTAGGTCCACTTTTAGCTGCACCACCTTGTGGATTATTCGCAGGATTCATAAATACTCCTCGTAAGCGCCCATCTAAAGATGCATCTGTTTTATGACCCCAATCAGTATTCGTTTGGTTATTACTAATTACAATTAAATAATATCCCATGCCTTTATCAATCCCTCTTTGACGAATACCATTCGCAACATACTCAAAAAGATCATTCGCTAAAGCATCACAAGCTTTATGATCATTTCCATATTTTGGTGCATTCAATAAATCTTTCCTTAGTTTTGCATGACCTTCAAAATTAACCAAGGCAGCATCATGCAATTCTTTCAGTGTGTATTTTTCCTGTTCAAATACCAATGTTTTAATTGCATAAAGAGCATCGCTTGTATTGATGTTGCCATACGTTTCATTGGTTCCCCCAAGAATCAAAACACCACCATCCAAAAGCGCTTTTCCTCGTTCTATACAATCATCCATCAAAATACTTGTAAATAAGAAAGATACTTCTTTGTTCATTACATCATACGAATGATATTGAGCTTCGATACTTAAATCAAAGTAATAATCTAATACTTTCTTATATTCACTATATAAATCATCAAAGCGTACATAGGATTCTAATGGTTTCACTGCAAAAGGAACTTTCCGCTTTCCATCCATGGAATCAATTCCATCATTTAATGTAATATTAAAAATTTTCAATAAATTCAATAACGTATTTGGTGTTCCTACACTTTTTGCTGTAATTACAAATTCACCACAGCCAAATGGAACATATTGTTCTGCTGTTTTACGATCTACGCGCATTGCATATTCTACGGCAGGAACATTTACTTCATCATTATATAAGGTAGGATATGTAGCTCCACTACCAATACAATCATATGCCATATCTAAAATATCTTGTGGTGTTTCTTCATAAATACGAAGTGTAAACTGAGGTTCAACATAACGTGTATCTTTACATACTCGTAAGCATAAACGAGTAAACATATCTGCTGCTTCAACATGTTCTCTTCCTCGTCCACCAACAATGATTCTACCATTTACGGTTGTTCTTCGATTTTCAATCATTTTCCATAAAGAACGTACATACCGATAAGCATCTTCTTCACTAAGGCGTCCTTCATCCAAGTCACGTTTTAAATATGGACCTAATACATCGTCCATACGTCCATAATTTATGACTCCTGCAACCATTGCATAAATCCAAAACAACTGCAATGCTTGATGGAATGTTTTAGGTGTATGATCACGAATATAAAGTAAATCATTTTCCATTAGTTTTAAATCTGCTAGACGTGCAGCATCAACATCTTGTTTTGCTTCATGAACAAGTTCAACTTGTTTATCGATTACAACTTTTAAAAGCTTTAAACTTTCTATTGAACTTTGCATAAATGCATTTTGTGGTTTTGAAGAAATTAAATCAATTAATCCTGGGATTCCATACTTCATAAGTTTTTTATAATCTAACATCATTCCACTTAATCTTGCGGTTGCCATAAAAGGATAATCACAATCAATAAACCTACCCGTTGTTGTATCATTTAACACGTCTCGGCAATAGATTGCTTTCACATCATGGTCTTGCCAATATTCATACAACGCATCAACACGTTGTCTTTCTTCTTCACTTGTTAATTCATCTTTAAATTTTCTTAATTTATGAAACACACAATAATGACCAACACCACCAATACTTGTAACACTACCAAATCCTATTGGTAAAAAATCAAGTCTTCCTGCAAGCAAATCATCTTCTTCAATAGATCTAAACAACACAGGAAAAATTGTTTTTAAACAGTTTATCTCTCGCTCTGCTTTATCTAAACCAGCGCTATCTTGATGTGCTTTTGTGTATGCTTCCATAATGGCTAATTGTTCACTTGGTGTTTTTTCACTAGGAATTTGAACACTCACCTCAACATTTTGTTCGCCATCAATATTAATTTTTGCCATCTTAATGCTTTGCTTTCTCTGCCTCACGCCAATTGTCTTGATAACCTCCTAGCAAGTCTACAAAACGTTTCGCTGTTAAATGAGGCCTTGTGATAGCACTACCAACAACCACACTATGTGCTCCTAAGAAAATACACTTCATTGCATCCTCTGGAGTATAGATATGTCCTTCCATCATCACATATGCATCATCTTTAAAATCACGGCACATCTTAGCAAATTCCCGCATATCTGGTTCTTCAATGTGTTGTGTTTCTGGAGTATATCCATATAATGTAGGAGCAATGATATCCGCTCCATTTTCAATTGCTCTTAATGCTTCTTCATAATTGGATACATCCGCAAAAATAATAGCTTCTGGAATTTCTTTTTTTACTTCTTTAATCAAATCCCAAGCTTGAGTTCCTTCATGTGTCTTTTGATTTGTACAATCCAAAGCAATGATTTCAGCTCCTGCTTCCCAAACCTGTTTTGCTGATTGTAAAGTTGGCGTAATAAACACTTCTGTATCATCATGCCATATTTTATATAAACCAATTAAAGGTAAATCTACCTTTTCTTTGATTGCTTTTATCTGTTCTGGAGAATTTGCGCGAATCCCAACAGCTCCTGCCCATTTTGCAGCTTCTGCCATCTTTACCACAATATCATCCGTATAGATTGGATCATCATGTTGAACCTGACATGATACGATTAAACCACCTTTAAAACTTTCTAAAATTGCTTTTTTTCTTGCATCTGTTGTTTTCATTTCTTTTCCTCCTTACAGATTTTTACTTTTTTATTCTTTTTTATATGTTTTGGATATTCATCAACATATACTTCATCAAAATCTTCAAGATACGCAAAGGTATACATTGCTTTCATCTCAAACTTTGTATGATCTACCATTGCATATTTTCGTTTACTACGTTCCATAACATTTTTCTTAACCAATCCATTATCAATTTCAACATTATAAAATTCACCTGTATCCAAATCAAATCCATTGGCACTTATAAAACATCGATCAAAGTGAAGCTTTTTGATTTCTTCAATCGTAATGCTTCCCCAATTCATATCGTATTTTTCATTGTACTCACCACCCAAGACTAAAATCTTGGCAATTGCTCCACGAAGGTGACGAACAACATAATGAGAATTGGTAACAATTGTAATCTTACGATTCATCAAATATGGGGCTAAATAAGCAGTCGTCGTCCCTGAATCAACAAATATACATTCATTCTCTTCAACGACTTGACTAGCACATCGTGCAATGCAATCCTTCTCTTTTTGATTAAGTTTTTCCTTTTCATCTACGGTAACTTCACTAAAGGATGTAATTGTTTCACTGAAGTTATGGGGTAATGCCCCACCACGTTCACGTTCAATCTTTCCATCTTTTTCAAGCTTTCGTAAATCTCTTTGAACTGTCGATAAAGAAACATTTAACTCTTTCGACAGCGTACTTACACTAATCGATTGATTACTTCCCAATCGTTTAATGATATAGGCTAATCGTTCTTTGGCTAACATAAACATCTCCTCATATATACTATACCTTTATAGGATGTCAAATGCAAGTCATTATTAGTCATATTGAGTCATATTAAGTCATGTTTTGATTTTGATTTATAAATTCCTTCAAAATACATTGACACCTAGCCCTCTCTATGATAAATTTTAATAAACCATTGATTGGGAGATAAAACAAAAATAAGTGCTTATAGAGAGTTGGCCATAGGTGGAAGGCTAATAGAGATGCTGTTTTGTAAATGGACCCATGAGGGCTAGATGAAAGCTGTAATAGTTAGTATTCAAGACGTTCACCTACGTTACAGGGTTAAGAATGTGATAGCATTTGAAAGTTGGACTTTTTAGTCAAACAAGGTGGCACCGCATGTGTTTATATACACTTGTCCTTGATGTCTTTTATAGACGAGGACAAGTGTTTTTTATTTCACTTCACCAAAATGCATCATCAAACATATATAAGGAGGAAAAGAAAATGAAAAAATTATTATGTTTGGGTTTAAGCATGTTATTTGTTTTTAGTTTAGTTGGTTGTGGTAATGATGACAGTGGCGATGATAAAGCGTTTAAGGTTGGTATCGTACAAATTGTTGAGCATCCTTCATTGGACACGATTCGTGAAGCAACAGAAAAACAATTAAAAACATATGATGGAAAAATCGAAGTATTATACGAAAATGCTGGTGGAGATCAAAGTATGTTAAATACCATCTGCCAACAATTTAAAGAGCAAGACGTAGATGTGATTATTGCAATTGCTACACCAAGTGCTCAAGCTGCAGCAAACTTCTCAGATGAAATTCCAGTGGTTTTCTCAGCAGTAAGTGATCCAGTTGGTGCTGGTTTAGTTAAAGATTTAGAAAAACTAGATGGAAACATCACTGGAACAAGTGATGAAATCCAAGTTGACTTAATTATGGACTTAGCAATCGAAATGTACCCAGAAACTAAATCCGTAGGGTTCTTATATAACTCTGGAGAAGCAAATTCAGCTTCTAACCTTGATAAATTGAAAGCATATGCAAAAGATAATAATCTTAGTGTTGTTGAAGGCCCTTTTACAAACACGAGTGAAATTCAAGCATCAACACAATCACTCATTGATAAAGCAGATATTATTTTTGCACCAAATGATAATAGCGTAGCAAGTGCAATGGATGTCGTATCAAGTCTTACAAAAGATTCAAAAACACCATTGTTTGTAGGAGCTGATTCAATGGTTGGAGACGGTGGTTTAGCAACCGTAGGTATCAACTATGAAGAACTTGGGAAAGAAACAGGAAACATGGTTATACAAATTTTGGATGGAACTTCACCAAGTGATATTCCAGTAAAAGTTTTTAAAGAAGACTTAAATGTTTATATTAATACTAGTGTTGCTGAAGCAATTGGCTTTGGTTCAATCGATACACTAAAAGAAAATCACAAGGATGTTGTTGAAATAAAATAGAAAGAGGTTTATATGAGTCTTAATACAATATTGGGAGCAACGGAACTAGGTTTGATCTTTGCGATCATGTCCCTAGGAATTTACATTACTTTTAAAATCTTAAACTTTCCTGACTTAACGGTTGACGGAAGCTTTACTTTGGGCTGTGTGGTGAGTGGCATCTTTGCCATTAACCACCACCCCTTTCTAGGAATCCTTTTTGCAACGCTTGCAGGTTGTTTTGCAGGAATGATGACAGGCTTTCTTCACACCAAAATGAAAGTTCAATACATCTTAGCTGGAATCATCACAATGACAGGACTATATTCCATAAACTTGAAAATTGGAGGTTCTAAACCTAATTTCTCATTATATGGATTTGAGACTATTTTTTCTCACTTTAGAAATTTTTTATCATCTACATTACATATTTCTAATGAAGTCATTTTAAAAAATCATAAACTTATTCTATTATTATTAATTTTAATCATCGTTACCACGTTACTTTATTTGTTCTTTAAGACTCAAAGTGGACTTGCTATTCGTGCCACAGGAAATAACGAAGAAATGGTTCGTGCTTCTTCTATCAATACCGATGCAATGAAGATTGCTGGATTAGCGTTGGCAAATGCATTTGTAGGATTATGCGCCTCTATTTATACCCAACACCAAATGTTTTATGATATATCGCAAGGGATTGGGATGATGGTAGTCGGTTTAACAAGCATTATTGTTGGCGAGAGTATCTTTGGGAAACGTACGCTTTTAAATAGTTTTATTTCGTTATCACTAGGAGCTATTTTATATCGTTTACTCCTATCTTATGCTTTATCTTTGGGAATGGATCCAAACGATTGGAAATTGCTTTGTGCTTCTTTAGTAGCAATCGTGATTTCTTTTCCAACCGTTAAAACCTATATTCAAAAACGCCAAAAGCGAGCAAAAGCAAAAGGAGGTTCTAAATCATGTTAGATGTAGAAAACCTAAGTATTACATTTCATGCTGGAACAGTAAATGAGAAAAAAGCATTAGATAATGTTTCACTACATTTAGATGATGGTGATTTTATAACTATCATTGGTAGTAATGGTGCTGGTAAAAGCACATTACTAAACTGCATTAGTGGAACTTATGAGAATGATGAAGGCTATATTGTTTTAGATGGTAAAGAAATCCAGTTTATGAAAGAACACAAACGCGCCAAGATGATTGGACGATTATTTCAAGACCCATTAAAAGGAAGCGCCCCCGATATGACAATTGAAGAAAATCTTGGGCTCGCTTATCGACGTGGAAACAGTAAGAATAATCTCTATGAACGTTTCTTAAAAATTGGCTTAACAAAAGATGAAAAAGAATTTATGAAAGAGAAGATTAGTCAACTAGACCTTGGTTTAGAAGAACGTTTATCAACAAAGGTTGGATTGTTATCAGGTGGACAGCGTCAAGCATTAACCTTGATGATGTCAACAATCAATACACCTACCTTATTATTGCTTGATGAACATACAGCTGCACTAGATCCTAAAACAGCAAAAAAAGTAATGGAAATAACAGACCATATTGTACAAGATAATAAAATTACTACCATCATGATTACGCATAATATCCAACAAGCTCTAGCATATGGAAACCGAATGGTGGTTATGAGTGAAGGTAAGATTTTGATGGAGTTCAATAAAGAAGAAAAAGAAAAATTAAGTGTTGAAGAAGTGATGAAAATATATCACAACAAAAGTACACAAGATCTTTCTGATAAAATGATTTTAGATTAATTTTTAACCATATAACGTAAATGAAAATTCATTTACGTTTTTATTTTTCTTCATTTATTGTTCACATAATCCCAGTACTTTTTAAGTAATGGAGGAAATTACATGTATATAATAAAAAATGCGATTCGCAATATCTGGCGAACGAAAGGAAAAAACATATTGATTGTAATCATTGTTTTTATCATTGGACTATCATGTTGTATTGCTTTATCAATCAAACAAGCAGCTCAAAACGCACGCGATACTGGGTTAGATAAGTTAAACATTACAGCAACTATCCAATTCGATCGACAACAAATGATGCAAGAGATGCAACCACCTGAAGAAAGTGATGATAGCAGTGCAGAAGACATGCGCGAAAAAATGCGCGATGCAATGGCAAATCAAAACTTAAGTTTAAAAGAATTACAAACCTATGCTAAAGCAGACAGTGTAAAAGACTTTTATTACACTTCAACAATTTCAATGAACGGAAATGATAATCTTCAAGCGATTAATTCCAACAATTCTATAGTTACCGAGAGTGGTCCTAGTGGTGAGAGAGAAAGTATTTTCTCCAATAGCGATTTTATGTTAATCGGATATTCTTCTTATGATGCAATGAGTGATTTTAATGATGAAACAAAAACTATCAAAGAAGGTGCTTTATTTTCAATGAACAATAAGAATGAAGCTATCATATCTGAAGATTTAGCTACTTATAATTCAATAAAATTAAACGATACCATCACTTTGGTAAACCCAAACAATACGAAAGATACACATACTTTAAAAGTTGTTGGTATCTATACAAGTACATCAGAAAATGGACCAATGATGAGTGATCCAGCAAATCAGATTTATACAAACATAGAAACTACAAATACGATTATTAATGCATCAAGTTTGCTACAAGCAAACATTGATGATGCTACTGAATTAAACGAACAGATTAGTGGAACTTATGTATTCAAGGATATAAAAGCTTATGAAGCATTTGAAAAAGAAGCAAAAGCTTTAGGTTTGAGTGATGAATATACCATCGAAAGTAATGATGTTGCTCTATATGAACAATCCCTTCAACCCTTAGAAAACCTTGCAAATTATGCAAATACATTCTTATATATTATTTTAGTAGTTGGTGGAATCATCCTAATTGTTTTCAATTTACTTCGCATCAAAGAACGTAAATATGAAATTGGAGTATTGAGTGCAATTGGTATGAATCGTAAAAAAGTATCTTTTCAATTCATCACTGAATTATTTATCATTACAATGTTCTCAATGCTTTTAGCGATTGGTATAGGAAGTGTTACAAGTGTTCCTATCACCAACTCTTTATTAGCAAACGAAATAACCAATGACACAATGGAAGCACAGATGCCAGAAGACATGCAAGGTGGTGGAAGAAGTATGCCACAACAAAGTGAAACGCTAAGACAAGGTGGACCACAAATGGAAAACAATACAAATTATATTCAAGAAGTATCTAGTGCCACTGACTTTTCAGTTATTATAAAACTCTTTGCATTAACAATCATATTAACAATCTTATCTAGTGGGATTGCAACCCTTACCATTCTACGCTATGACCCACTTAAGATTTTATCAAATAGAGAATAGGAGATCCTTATGAATCAATTAGAACTTAAAAATGTTTGTTTTTCTTATACAGAAGGAAAACCGGTCTTACAGAATATCAACTTAAACTTTCAAAATGGTAAACTATATGCAATAACTGGTAAATCAGGTGCAGGGAAAACAACCTTACTTTCCATTCTTTCACTCCTTACCAAACCTAGTAGTGGTGAAATATTGTTCAATGAACAAAACATTAAAGATATGGATCCATATGAATATCGCAGTAAACAAATTGGGGTTATTTTTCAAGCATACAACTTATTACCACAATTAACAGCGATCGAAAATGTAGAGTTATCAATGGATATTGCGAATATGAAGAACATTGATAAAGCAAGTCATGCCCAAGCATTACTTGAAAAAGTTGGTCTTAGCGAGGATGAAATTCACCGTCCCATATTAAAATTATCAGGGGGACAACAGCAAAGAGTAGCTATTGCAAGAGCCCTCTCTTATGATCCTACTGTAATCCTTGCAGATGAACCCACTGGGAACCTTGATAATGATACTGAAAATGATATTCTTAGTATCTTTAAGCAACTAGCCTATGAAGAAAATAAATGTATCATCATTGTTACACATTCAAATAAAGTAGCCAATGTTGCTGATTATTTGTATCGTTTATAGTATGAAAAAGTAGCTATTATAATTATAATAGCTACTTTTTGTTACCTAGCTTTTTACTTTTTCGAAGTTTTCATTTTATTCGACCCACATACAGGTAAGTAATTACTCATTAACTTCCATCAAATTATGATTTAAATCCTTAATTTTCTTTTTTACCCCCCAAAAGCAAGGTGTACTAAGCTTAATTGACCTCCCATCTTGGAATTGAAGAATTGACACATGATAAGAGTTCATTCTTGAAAACAATCCATTACCACTATACCTAATATGATTTTTCGCATTTAAGTTAGAACGTTTTTCATCAATATGAGCTAGTTTATTATACGAATATCTCTTTTTTATCAATAATCGTTTATATACCAGTCCTCTTTCATACAACTCAAGTCTTGTCATTGCTTTATTGATTAACCATAATCCTGTTACTCCAAAAATCACAAGCGGTACATATCTTCCTATTTCATAAAAATCTGAACCTTCATCAACAAAGTTTATGTTCATTACTACAAACACACCTAGTGCTATAAATCCTACTGCCAACAATAATAATAAAATTCTACGTGACTTTACTTGATCAATTAAATATCCATATTCATTGTCTTGTACCTTCTTATCGTAGTCTCTTAATGGTGAATATACTTTCATATTTACACCTCATAAAATCTTGGTGGAATTACACTAAGATTTGGCATTCTATTTTCTTTTAAATCCTCTGTAAGTAAGCAAGGGATTATTCGTTGTTTAGGAATAAATGTTTTTGGTAACATTTTCTGACTAACTGTATTTACAGTTACCCACATATCTATACCTTCATTTATTGATTCTGGTAATTTATATGTAAAATATCCTTTTTGACTACGAATTCCTTCAGCAATCTTCCTCATATCTCTTGGCACATTTGTTCCATATACAACTTCATGTATTTCTCTTGCTTTTTGATCTATCCATTCAATGTCATAACCACGTGTTCTATCCAGCACTACTAATGCCACATATCCTGTAGTTGCATCTCCTGGCGCAAACAATGCGTTAGATGCTTGAACAATCCCTGTATACACGATTGGCGCATTTTCATAAGTATTTCTCCATTTATCTTTTCCAAGCCTTGGCGCTTTCCCTGCAACTTCCATAAAGAACTCACTGTCACTATCTCTAGGTACACTTCGATATCTATCTAGTTTAGATACATCAATTTGATTTGCTTCATCAAACGAATCCTTTTTTTCTTGTTTTTTATATATAGCCTGTAAATATTCTTCAACATCATATCCCTGATCTCTCATTTCTTCTAACTGCTCAACACTTAAACTTTCCATATTCTTTTTCATTTGTTTATCAAATAATCCCATTTTATTCCTCCTTCTATTTAACTTAAATAATCTTTTTTTGCTATTACTAGAGTTAGACAATATTTATATCAAAAATCTAGCTTTTTCATTTGTAATAGTACACATCGCTAATATTTTATTGTTATTAAGGATATTTAGAAATTTAAGAAGTATCTAAACTCTTTTCAGCAACCCTTTCTTTTTCTCCAATAAAAGAAAGGATGGAATGGCAACACTTTTGTAGACAAATTTTATAAGGTCATGTTTTGTCTATATTCCACAGGACTTTGATAACCTAAAGTTGAATGCACTCGCTTATTGTTGAACCAATATACGTATGCGGATAATTCTTGTTCCAAATTCAGCAATGATGCAAACGTTCTTTCGCGGACGAATTCAGTTTTGATTATTTTGAAATGTGCTTCTGCAACTGCATTGTCGTATGGATTTCCTTTCCTACTTAAGGATCTGTCAATTCCAAATGTTTCTAATACATTATCGATTAAATAATTATCAAATTCATTACCTCTATCCGTGTGGAAAATATTGTATTCAAATAGATTTCCTTTGATGCTTAAAAATGCTTGTTTCACAAGTTTTGCATCTTTATATTTCCCACAACTATAACCAACAATCTCCCGGTTATACAAATCGATAACTACACAAATGTAATTCCATTGGTTATTCACCCTAACGTACGTTAAATCACTTACTATGACTTCTTTTGGGTTTCTGTTATCAAATTCTCGATTTACTTTATTTTCTATTTTTGCTTCATTAACAGTTGTCTTATGTACTTTATATTTCTTCACTGTATATACCGATACAAGTCCATTTTGACGCATAATCCGTGCAATTCTCCTTCTCGAGATACAAATACCTTGTTTCGCTAATGAATGCTTGATTTTCCGTGTTCCATAGACTTTCTGATTATCATTAAATATTCTAACTACAATATCATTGTAATTATCAACCTTTGCAACCTTATCTTGGTATTTATAATATCCAGATCTCGAAATATTTAATGCCTTACACATTTTCACAACTGAATACTTGTGTGCATTTGCTCTGATTACTTTTATTTAGGACGTAATCAGAGCCGCTTGCTTCTAGGTGCCCTTGGGGTATAAAATGTCGTTCTCCATTTCAAGCTGTTTATTTCTTTTTCTTAAAGCAATCAATTCTTTTTCTTCTGGAGTAAGGTTATCTTTTGCTTTGAATGATCCTGCTGTATCTGCCTGTTTAATCCATTTCGTTAATGCTGAAGGGGTTAAATCATATTCTCTAATAATTTCGGACTTGGGTTTTCCACTTTGGTATAAATTTACCATTTGCTGTTTAAATTCACTTGTAAATACTCTACGTTCTCTTCTTGTTGTCATTTTCTTTTCCTCGCTCTTCTATTTTACCATGACAACCTTATCTTTTCTGTCTACTTTATTGTAGCCTATCCAGGATTTGATGCACTAACTTTGTTGCTTTTTGATTCATCCTTTACCTCCGCGCTTAATAGCCACATATTATTTTTATGACATATCGCACATACTATAATAGTTGTTTTAATCGTCAATAAGGTTTCATAAAAGTGAATGGATCAACAAGAAAATTAATCAACTATATTTCTATATTGGCGAATATAAGATATGGTTTAGATACAAAACATAGCAAATTAACCACGACAAAAAGAAACACTGGAGTTAGATATAAGCTAAATGCAACAACCTATTGTTTTTAGTTTAATAATCAAGAATTCTTATTTATTATATTATTTATGTTTTATTTTTGTCTTGATTTCAGTATAATAATACTATAGTTTTAGGTATGGAAGAGATCCTTTGGACTTTTACTTTACAAAAAACGAAACTTGAATAACTAAGACGTTGCATTCTTAACGAAGTGACAGTGGAGGTACTATGAAAAAAACTAATATGAAACGTTTTACGCTTTTAGCACTTTTCATCGCAATTGAAATTGCTGTAAGTGTCATCCCCTTTTTGGGATTTATCCCTTTGGGATTTATCAATGCTACAACATTGCATATTCCAGTAATTGTAGCTGCGATTCTTTTAGGAAAAAAAGAAGGAGCAATTGTAGGATTCGTCTTTGGACTAATTTCGCTTATTAAGCATACATTAGAACCTAGTGTATCCAGCTTTATCTTTTCTCCTTTTATTACGATTGGTGGAACAAGTGGAAACTTTGCCAGCTTATTGATTGCCATTGTACCACGTACATTGATTGGTTTCCTATCTGGATTTCTATATGAAATATTATCAAAAAGAAAGATAAATGATGTAATATCTATTAGCATTAGTGCGGTTGTTGGTTCTCTTACCAACACTATTTTAGTACTTGGAGGTATCGTTGTTTTCTTTGGTAGAGCATATGCTGATGCCATAGCGATTCCATATAATACCCTTTTAACCTTTATCATGGGGATTGTAACTTCCAGTGGTATTATAGAAGCAATTGTAGCTGCTATAATTGCGGTAGCAATATGTAAAGCGGGGAAAAGAGTTCTTTCTTTATAAGGAGTTTATATGAAAAAAACAATCGTTATCGGTGTTACAAGCAGTATCGCTACATATAAAGCGGTACAACTTGTTAGTGACCTGTTGAAATTAGATTATGATGTAGAAGTTATCATGAGTAAAAATGCATGCGAATTTATTCAACCATTAACTTTTTCATCACTTACCAAACATAAGACATATGTAGATACTTTTGATCGTGAAGTTGATTATCAAGTAGAACACATTTCATTAGCAAAAAAAGCAGATGTATTTATGATTGTTCCTGCTACTGCCAATGTGATTGCCAAAGTTGCTCATGGGATATGTGATGATATGCTAACAACCACTTTCTTGGCTGCTGAATGTCCTAAAATCATTGCACCTGCAATGAATACAAGAATGCTTAGCAATCCAATTACACAAGACAATCTAAAACGTTGTAAGGATTATGGAATGCAAATCGTAGAACCCGAGAATGGGCTCTTGGCTTGTGGTGATCAAGGAGCAGGAAAATTAGCTAAGATTGATGATTTAATTGAGTATATTGATATGGCAGCCTATAGTGAAAAACCACTGATAGGAAAAAAGGTATTAATAAGTGCTGGTCCAACCGTTGAAAAAATCGATCCTGTTCGTTATATCTCTAATCACTCAAGTGGTAAAATGGGATATGCACTAGCTAGAGCAGCAAGAAACATGGGAGCAAATGTAACCCTTGTTAGTGGACCTGTAAATATAAAAAAGCCAAACGCCATAAACGTCATTGATATTAGCAGTGCCGAAGAAATGGCACAAACAATAAAAGCAAATTATGATGATAGTGATTATGTAATTATGGCAGCAGCTGTTGCCGACTTCACACCCACACATATGGAAAGTGAAAAAATCAAAAAGAAAGATGCTGTGAATTCATTAGAATTGAAAGCTAGTGAAGACATTCTAAAGTATCTTGGAAAGCATAAAAAACATCAGAAACTTTGTGGTTTTGCCATGGAGACAACAAATGTTCTTAAACATGCAAAAGATAAGTTTAAGCAAAAAAATTGTGATTTGCTCGTTGTAAATGATTTAAACGAACATGGAGCAGGATTTAAAGTTGACACAAATAGAGTCACGCTAATTGATAAACATGATGTTCAAGAATTAACACTGATGAGTAAAGAACAATTAGCGTATACTATTTTGAATAAATTAATATGATATTGAGGTGAAAGTGAATGTTAGTAGTTGTAGATATAGGGAATACAAATATTACGATTGGATTGTTCAGGGGCGATGATCTCATCGCAAACTATCGTTTGACCACACTTGCTAAGCGTACAAGCGACGAGTATGGATTTTTGATTACCAGCTTTTTAAATAATGAGCACATTAAACCAAGTGATGTTCAGGATGTAATCATTGCAAGTGTCGTTCCAAAAATTATGTACTCTTTTAATAATTCAATTCGAAAGTATTTTAAAAAAGAACCAATCATTGTTGGTCCAGGAATTAAGACTGGTATTTCAATTAGGATTGATAATCCACGTGATTTAGGTGCTGATCGTTTAGTTGATGCAGTGGCCGCTTACTATATCCACAAGGGGAATGTCCTAGTTATTGATTTTGGTACAGCTACAACATTTGATTATATCAATGAAAAAGGAGAGTTTGTTGGTGGAGTAACAAGTCCTGGAATTGAAATTGGAGCACAAGCAATGGCTGCAAAAGCAGCGAAGCTTCCAGAGATTGAAATCAAGGCAAGTCCAGGAGTGCTAGCTACCAATACAATCGATAGTATGCAAGCTGGTGTATATTTTGGTTACATTGGCCATACGGAATATATTATAAAAAAATTTAAAGAAACAGTTTCTAGTGATTTAAAAGTTGTTGCTACCGGTGGGCTAGGTAGAATTATTGCAGAAAATACAGAGATGATTGACGTGTATGATCAGGATCTGACATTTAAAGGATTAAAGATGATTTATGATCGAACAAAAAAAGGTTAATCATTTACATAGTTCCCGTACCGATTTAGAAAAACGGGGATATATTGAACATTACGACACTAGTGGTACTTCAAAAGCTTTAAAACCAAATTTAGAATTATTACACGACAAAACTGCAGTAAACCGCTCACTTGGCGCAAAAATGCTCGTGTATCGTTTATACAAACACGAAGTTATTGAAGCTTTACTTTTACAACTAGACCGTGAAAAAGCACTCTATACGCGCTTAGAAATTTGCAATACACTATCTCATGGAGATGCAAATTGTGCAAAATTAATGATTAAATATCTAGGGAAAATAGGAAAAAACCAATATCATTGTCTACCAAAGAAGATATCAAAGAAAAAAAGTTTTCCTTTACCTCGTGATATTATAGCCCGTACACTAGGCAGGATGGATAAGACAACAACGCGAATACTGTTGAATGCACTCCCTACCTGCTCTATCACACAAGCACGCGAGTTAATCGATGCTATCGGGTACCAATATTTCCACCAAAAAACAAATAAACGACAAATTTTTAATAAATTATATTCATATTACCAAGATTGTGATGATGACATCATTCGTTGGAAAATCATCTGTGTCTTTGGTTGGCTAAAACCTTACAGTACAGATATTTTACAATCTATTCCAGATACTGAAGGTATCTTATATGAAGAAGCACAAAAAGGCTTACAAAGTAAAAACTAGGTTAATTATGAAGTGCACCCCGTTATTTGGACAACCAAGTAATGGAGGTGCATTTTATTATGGTAAAGTTAACAAGGGATCAAAAAACAAGCATTTATGAAGAACGAAAAAATGGAGCACAGATGTTTCAGAATTTCATATCGCAGCAGGAAAACTTTATTTATCCCCCATTTTAGATATGCATAATCGAGAGATTGTATCCTATAACATATCTAATAGTCCAAATTTTAAACAAACGCAAGAAATGCTTGATAAGGCCTTTTCTAAGTATGAAAAGCTTGATGGTTTATTATTTCAATCGGATCAAGGTTGGCAATATCAAATGTATCAGTATCATAAAGCATTGGCAGATAGAGAAATCATTCAATCAATGTCGCGTAAAGGGAATTGTCTGGATAATTCACCAATGGAAAATTTCTTTGGAGTAATGAAAAGAGAAATGTTTCATGGACATGAGTTTGAGTTTAATACATTAGAAGAATTAGAAGTCGCAATGGAAGAGTATATTGATTATTATAATAATCAAAGAATAATAACAAAATTAAAAGGATTAACTCCTGTGCAACACAGAAATCAATCCTTAATGATTTAATCGTTAATACAGTGTCCAACTAATTGGGTTCACTTCATTATATAATTATATATTACCTAGTTTTTATTTTACAAATTCCTTTATCGTATCTAAGCGATCCATTGTATCTTTATATCCTAATTCGAACCATCCCTTTAATTTTTCTTGATCTTGCGTATAACGAGTAATTCCATGATCTTCACTAGGACGTAACACCAATGCTTTACCCTCTTTTTCTAATTCAAGTACCTTATTCCATTGTTTTTCATAATTTAGATGACGTTTTTTTAAACCTTCTGCAACATATGGAAATTTACGATACTTCCATTTTGCCAATAAAATCTGCCATCCTGGCGCAGGTTTGCGAACATACCCTTCTTCTTTAGTAGAAATGAAAATATGTTTTTCATTTCCAGCACGAATGCTTTGCTCAATTGAAATCATATCAATTAACCCCGCATCCATGTACAATCCATTATTATATTTATAAGGTTTCGTTAATAACAACAAAGCACAACTTGCTTTTACAAGGGTTTGATTATGGTCAAGGTGTGTTTTATCATAATACTCTACTTTTCCAGTTGCGAAATTATATACACCAATGTCTAGCTTTGTACTACTTTTATAAAACGTATCAAAATCAAGTGGTGCACGTGATTCTAAAAAACGAAAAGTAGCTTCAATTCCAAAAAGTCCCCCTTCTTTAAAGAGTGGTCTCCATCCCACGGCATCCTTTTGGGCACCAGCTTCAATTCCTGTAACTGCTAAACGCTCTGGTTGACGAGAAACATAGGGAAGTAAATTTTCAGCACCAGCACTAATTCCTACACTATAAGGTAAATATATTTCTTGATCAAGAAATGCTTTTAATACACCACTTGTATATGCTGCCTTTGTTCCCCCACCTTCACATATCAATCCTACTTTTTGATTCATTCTATAAGCCTCCTGTTTACATAAGTGGTGCAAGAATATTTAACAATGCCCTTACAATACGAATTGGTAATCGCACTTTCTTGCACATTTCATACGTTATTTCTTTACTAACCTTTAAAGTTTGTAAATAATCTTCTTTAATATCTTTGATTGCTTTACTTCGATACATCCAAACACCACATTCATAATGTAAATAGTAAGAGCGGAAATCCATGTTTGTTGTTCCTACAATCGCATATTTATCATCTGCTACAAAGTTCTTTGCATGAATAAAACCTGGAGTATATTCATATATCTTAACCCCATTCTTGGTTAAATCTTCATAGTTATACCTTGTCAATTGAAAGACATACCATTTATCTGGAATATGTGGTACTAAAATTCGCACATCAACACCATTCTTTGCTGCAAGGATTAAACTTGTTTTCATCTCTTCATCAATAACTAGATAAGGCGTTGTAATATACACATAATCATCCGCATTGTTAATCATGTTGATGTGTGTATATTCTCCTACTTTTTGATCATCTGTTGGTGTATCAGAAAAGGGTTGCACTAAACCATCATCAGGATAATCTTTGAAGTAATCAGGATCTACTCGATAGTTTGCATATACATCTTTATCTTCTTCATCAAAATTCCAAAACTGAAGAAACATCAGTGTAAAACTCCAAACTGCCTCTCCTTCTAGCATGATTCCCCCATCTTTCCAATGACCAAAACGTTCAATTCGATTGATGTATTCATCTGCTAAGTTTACTCCTCCAGACATTCCTACTTTACCATCTACAATAAAGATTTTACGATGATCACGATTGTTCATCTGTACTGCTAATCTCGCATGAATTGGATTAAATACTTTAGTCTTGATTCCTTTGGCATTTAATAAGCGATCATAATAATTGGGAAGCTTAGATGCACAACCAAAATCATCATACATAAGGCGTACATCAACACCTTCTTTTACTTTTCGCTCTAAAATTTCTAAAATCGTGTTCCACATGTATCCTTCATCAATGATAAAATACTCTAAGAAAATAAAATCTTTTGCTTCATTGAGCTTATCAATCATAGCTGCAAAATTATCTTCCCCAGTTGCAAAGAAAGTCGTTTTGGTTTTCCCATAAGGAGGAAAAGCACTTGCATTCCAAATATAATTAATTTGCTTATAAGCACCAGAATCATTGCTTGCTAAATCAGCATAATAATTTTGATTCACTTCAATATATTGAAGCATTTCTTCATGTAAATCATGATCACGAACTCTGAGTGCTTTGGGAACTTGTTTCGCTCCAAAGATAAGATATAATAACCAACCAAAAATTGGTACCCCAATAATTACAACTGCCCATGACAATTTATAAGAAGGGTTATCACTACGATTTATAACATAAATACCAACAATTAAAGAAAGGATATTAAAAAACATATATGCATTGATTGAAAACATACTTAAAACATAAACTCCTAATAGCATGATTGCCAATTGCGCCATAATTAAGAAGCCTACAATAACTAATTTATTTGTTAAAAGTCGTAGCAATCGCTTCATATATCCTCCCTAATGTTTTATTTCTTTTTCTTCATATAATCAATTAGTATATCATATATAGTATCAATTACAAACTCCTCTATATGTTCATCTTTTGGTGTTCCCACATCACTTACCATAAAATAATCCTTTTCATAAGTACCACTACTAATCATCATCGCCCGTGGAAAGCCTTCAATAACTGTATTGTTTTTATCATTATCATTTATATGACGTGTTTTTAAACTTGTTTCACCTTTATAAGTCTTTGTAAGTTCTTTTCCAATTGATTTTGTATTACGATCACAAAATAACTCAATTGTATTTCCAGAACCTATACAATATAAAGAAATTAAACTTAAATTCAATTTATTATGCTCTTGAAGATATTTTGTTATTTGGGGATTCCCTAATGCAGTTGATGGTTTGTTACCATCACTAAAAATAAACATAACTTCTTTTCTACGGTTTTCTGGAAGGTTTTCAGCCAACTGTACAGCAAGTGCAATGGCACTACTATTATTAACATAATTATGCTTATTTCCAAACCCATGCAAAATAAACCAAATCAATACTCCCAAATACAAAAAACAAAGGGGATAAAAAATATTTAATACATCTTTGCTTATAAAAGATGGAAAAAGATATACAAATGCTAATAAAAAACCATATCCTATAAACATTGGTAAATATGTAGGTAAAAATAATTTACGCATATTAAAATATCCATCATGTGGATATATTTTATTTTTAAACCAAAGTACCCTTGCAGGTGTATTATAAGGAATCACATAAGCATACTTTGCCTGCTTTGGTTGTCCAATGTAAATATTCTCTAATTTAGAAAACTTTGAGCGTTCTGAAGTTATCTCACTCTTATATCCTAAGGCATGAAATTCATCTGTAATTGCTGTTTGAAATTGTTGTTTTTCTTTTTTTGAAAATCGTTTTCCAAATGTATTCAAATACTTCTCTTTAAGTTTGTTGTCCATAAAAATACCTCAATGTAACTATTATACAATAAATAACTAAAATTAAAAATATTCACCACTGTTATGAAATAAATGTTGCACTAATTTTCATTAAATGTAATTTTTTACATTTTTTGTTGACATGTTGTTTCATTAGTCGTATTATATAACCAATACAAAAAACGTTGACTAGGAGAGTATACTTATTATTTGTATCCAGCGAGATGTTACAGAGTGGAAGTACATCATATAAATATAAGTAGAAACGCACCTACGAGTTCTTGTGGGAATTTAGTATCACAAGACGCATCATCTGCGTTACAGATAGAGTGGCTATTTTTAGCAACTAGAGTGGTACCACGTGTGGATAACAAGCGTCTCTGGATATTTCCAGATGACGCTTTTTTATATCTTGTCAACCAAAAGGTAAAAAAGGAGAACTACTTATGAAAAAAGAAATAAAAAAGATTGTACTAGCTTATTCTGGTGGATTGGATACATCAGTGATGATCCAATGGTTAAAAGAAAATTATGATAATCCTGAAATCATTGCTGTTTCTGGCGATGTTGGGCAAGCGGATGAATTGGAAGGATTAGAAGAAAAAGCACTAAAGACAGGTGCTAGCAAATTCTATGCTTTGGATTTAAAAGATGAATTTGTGGAAGACTTTATCTTCCCTTGTTTAAAAGCAAATGCTGTATACGAAAACGTATATTTATTAGGAACTGCTTTTGCTCGTCCACTTATTGGAAAAGGATTGGTTGATGTTGCACTTAAAGAAGGTGCCGATGCAATCTGTCATGGATGTACAGGAAAAGGAAATGATCAAGTACGTTTCGAATTAGCAATCAAAGCCTTTGCTCCTGAAATGGAAATCATTGCCCCTTGGAGAACTTGGGAATTAAAATCAAGAGAAGATGAAATTGCATATGCTGAGAAACACAATATTCCATTAAAAATAAACAGAGAAACAAACTATTCTAAAGATAAAAATATTTGGCATTTATCGCATGAAGGGTTGGATTTGGAAGACCCAATGAACGAACCGAAATATGATCAAATCTTAGAAATGGGAGTTACTCCAGAAAAAGCACCTGATGTTCCTACGTATATTACGATAGAGTTTGAAAAAGGAATCCCTGTTGCTTTAGATGGAAAAAAGATGAAAGCACAAGAATTGTTACTTGCTTTAAATAAAGTTGGTGGTGAAAACGGTGTTGGTATCATCGATATGGTAGAAAATCGGTTAGTTGGTATGAAATCAAGAGGGGTTTATGAAACACCTGGAGGAACGATTCTTTATAAAGCACACGAACTATTAGAAAGCATTACACTTGATAAAGAAACACAGCACTACAAGCAACAAATAGCAATCAAGTTTGGTGAAATCTTATACAATGGATTGTGGTTTACACCATTAAGAGAAGCATTGAGTGCTTTTGTAGATAAAACTAGCGAAACGGTAAATGGAAGTGTCAAACTAAAGTTATATAAAGGAAATATCACAAGTGCAGGAATCTCTAGTCCTGATACCTTGTATTCAGAACAAATTGCATCTTTTGGTGAAGATGATTCCTACGATCAAAATGATTCAGCAGGATTTATTAATTTATTTGGTTTACCAATCAAGGTAAAAGCCATGATGGACGCAAAAAAGAAATAACATGATTCGTTTAGCAACAATTGAAGATTATTCACAAATGTTTGCATTATGGAAAAATACCATCGGTATGGGAATACGTTCACTTGATGATTCTAAAGCAGGAATCCAAAAGTTCATGAAACGCAATCCAAAGACAAACTTTGTGGCTGTAGAAGATGGAACTATCATTGGTACTATCTTATGTGGACACGATGGACGACGTGCTTATATCTACCACATGGTAATAAAAGAAGCATATCGTCAACAAGGAATTGCTAAACAATTGGTCGATCAAGTAATTGATGCATTACAAAAAGAAGATATCTACAAAGTAGCTTTAGTCACATATAAAACAAACAAACTTGGAAATGCCTTTTGGGAAACCATCGGCTTTCAAAAAAGAGAAGACTTAAATTATCGAAACTTATCACTAAATATAGAAAATGTATAAAAAGGAGAAGCTTATGAAATTATGGGGTGCAAGATTTACAAAAGAAAGCAATCAAAAATTAAATGACTTTAATTCCTCTATTGGAATTGATTCTTTGATGTATAAACAAGATATCAAAGGTAGTATTGCACATGTTACGATGCTGAAAAAACAATCGATTATCCCTGCTGTGGATGCAGATTTAATTGTTAAAACATTAAAGCAAATCGAAGAGGATATCGATAATCATACTTTAGACATTGATATGGAAGCTGAAGATATCCATATGTTTATCGAACAAGAATTAACAAATCGCATTGGTGATGCTGGCAAAAAACTTCATACTGCACGTAGTCGTAATGATCAAGTAGCCTTGGATTTCAGAATGTACAGCATTGATAAAAGCCAAGAAATCATATCTTTATTGAATCAATTGATTGAGACCCTATGTCATAAAGCAGAACTTAATTTAGATGCAATTATGCCTGGATACACGCACTTACAAAGAGCACAGCCAATTACTTTTGCTCATCATCTAATGGCATATGTTGAAATGTTCAAACGGGATAGTGAAAGAATTAAGCAATCTGTGGAAAGAACAAAAGTATCTCCACTTGGTTGTGGAGCCCTTGCTACCACAACATATCCAATCGATCGTGAACTAACAAAAGAATTGCTTGGTTTCAACGAAGTCGCTTTAAACAGTTTGGATGGTGTAAGTGATCGTGATTTCGCCATTGAATTAGCAAGCAATATTTCAATTGCTATGATGCATCTTTCTAGATTTAGTGAAGAAATTGTCTTATGGAGTTCATGGGAGTTTAAATTCATTGAACTTGATGATGCATTCGCTACAGGTTCAAGCATCATGCCTCAGAAAAAAAATCCCGATATCTGTGAATTGATAAGAGGAAAAACAGGCAGAACATATGGTAATTTAAATAATTTACTTACGATGATGAAAGGACTATCCCTTGCATATAATAAAGATATGCAAGAGGATAAAGAAGCCCTTTTTGATAGCATTGAAACAATCATCGTATGTTTAGAAACGATTATCCCTATGATTGATACATGTAATGTCTTAAAGGATAATATGCGCTCTGCTGCTGCTAAAGGATTTATTAATGCAACTGATTGTGCAGATTACCTTACCAAAAAAGGAATGCCATTTAGAGATGCATATGGAGTAATTGGAAAACTTGTAAACTATGCAATTACCAACGATAAAGTATTAGAGTCTTTAACTTTAGAAGAATATCAAGAAGCAAGTAATTTATTTGAAGAAGATATTTATAAAGCAATTGCTTTAGATACTTGTGTAAATAATAGAAGTGTTGTTGGAGGTCCAGCCCCACAAACAGTAAAACAACATATTGATTTTGTATTACAAAAACTTAAGGAGGAGTAAGATGAAAAAACTTAAAGTTGGAATCATTGGTGCCAGTGGTTATGCAGGAGCAGAATTACTACGCTTGTTACTTACTCATCCAATGGTAGAAATCAGTGGTATTTATTCTCGTAGCTATCAAGGAAAACAAATAAGCGATTTGTACCCTGGATTTCAAAATATCACAAACTTAGTATTCAGCGATGAAGATTTACTTATTCAAAATAGTGATATTGTATTTGCATCATTACCTCATGGTATCAGTGAACAATATGCAAAGAAATGTCATGAACAACATAAAAAATTTATTGACTTAGGTGCTGATTTCCGGCTTTATGATGAAGCTGATTACAAAACATGGTATAAGCTTTCTTATCATCAACCAGAATTGCATAAAGAAAGCGTCTATGGATTATCAGAAATATATAAAGATGCAATCAAGAATGCTTCTATTATTGGAAATCCTGGATGTTATCCTACATCTATAGCCTTTGCATTATATCCTATTTTAAAACATGGTATTCAACAAGATAATCATTTTATCATTGATGCAAAATCAGGAGTTACAGGTGCAGGTAAAGAACCCTCTGAAACAACTCATTTCGCTAATGTGAATGAAGGGTTTCACCCTTATAAAGTTGCTGAGCATCGGCATACTCCAGAAATTGAACAAACCTTAAGTGCAATGGCAAACACAAATATTTCAGTAACTTTTGTACCTCATTTGTTACCAATTGATAGAGGAATTATATCAACTGTATATATAAGGATAGGAAAAGAACAAACATTAGAACAATTGCATACTCTTTATTCCAATGTATATCAAGCACACAAATTCATTCGTGTATTACCTTTGAATAAAACAACAAATTTAAAATATGTACAATATAGCAATTACTGTGATTTAAGTCTTCATCTTGATACACGTAGCAATACACTAATCGTTGTGGCTGCAATTGATAATATGGTAAAAGGTGCAGCAGGACAAGCAATCCAAAATATGAATATAATGTATGATTTAGAAGAAGATATGGGGCTTACATTCATTCCCCCATCTTTCTAGAAAGGAACATCATGGAAATACAAAACAACCAAGGTATCTGTACACCAAAAGGATTTTATGCAAATGGAATTCATTGTGGGATACGCAAAAATAAAACTAAAAAAGATCTTTCATTGGTTTACAGTGATACGATGTGTATAGCAGCTAGTTGTTATACATTAAATAAAGTTCAAGGTGCTCCAATCAAAGTCACAAAAGAACATCTAAAAGATCATCAAGCACAAGCAATTATCATCAACAGTGGAAATGCAAATACATGTAATAGCAATGGTTTGGAAATTGCGAATCAAATGTGTGAGCTTACCGCAAATGCTTTACAGATTAAAAAAGAAGATATTATTGTCGCTAGTACTGGAGTGATTGGTGAGAAACTATCTATTAATCCCATTAAAAATCATATCGTTGAACTAGCAGAAGGTTTATCTAAAGATAAAGCACTTGCTGCCTGTGAAGGAATCATGACAACCGATACATATCCTAAGCAGTTTAATACAAGTTTTGAAATTGATGGGCATACATGTCACATTGGTGCGATGGCTAAGGGAAGTGGAATGATTCACCCGAATATGGCTACCCTTTTGTCCTTCATTACAAGTGATGTTGATATCACTGCAGATATGCTCGATGAACTTATTCATGAAGTATGTAATGATACCTTAAATATGATTAGTATCGATGGTGATACTTCTACAAACGATATGTTGAGTATTTTATGTAATGGAAAAGCATTGAATCCACAAATTCGCGAAAAGAATGAAAACTATGCTATTTTTAAAAATGCGCTTTTAAAAATCTGCGAACAAATCTCAAGAACTATTGCCAAAGATGGTGAAGGTGCTACCAAACTATTAATATGTAATGTTACTCACGCTAAGGATACACCATCTGCAAAAGCAATTGCTAAAAGTGTTATTCATAGTTCATTAGTAAAAAGTGCCATGTTTGGTTGTGATGCAAACTGGGGTAGAGTCTTATGTGCCATTGGATATAGTGATGCAACTTATAATGCAGAAGTAATTGATGTTGCTTTTGAAAGTGCAAAAGGATGGATTGATGTTTGCAAACAATCACAAGGACTTTTGGTGGATGAAGATAAAGCATTAGAAATATTAAAAGAAGATGAGATTACAATCCATGTGAACATGCACGATGGTGATAAACAAGCTACCAGTTGGGGATGTGATCTAACATATGAGTATGTGAAAATTAACGGCGAATACCGTACATAAGAGGTGATAGAAATGATGAAAGATGCAATTAAAGAAGCTGAGATATTATCTCAAGCACTCCCATATATTCAAAAATACAGTAATAAGATTATTGTCGTAAAATATGGTGGTAACGCCATGAAAAACGAAGAGTTAAAACAGAATGTTATGACCGATATCGTATTATTATCTGAAATAGGAATTCGTGTCGTTTTAGTTCATGGTGGTGGACCTGCTATCAATATCATGTTGGATAAAGTTGGGATAGAGCCAAAATTCATTGATGGGTTACGCTATACAGGAAAAGAAACAATGGATGTTGTACAAATGGTATTAACTGGTCAAGTAAATAAGGAATTGGTTTCCATATTAAATGGAAAAGGTGCCAAAGCTGTTGGGGTAAGTGGAACAGATGCAAATTTAATTTTAGCGAAAAAACACCACACTCCACAAGATTTAGGTTTTGTAGGTGAAGTTGAATCTATTCAAAGCGATCTTATTTATGACCTCTTAGATCAAGGCTATATTCCTGTTATTGCATCCGTAGGATGTGATTCAGAAGGACAAGCTTACAATATCAACGCTGATATTGCAGCATCGAGTATTGCACAAAAATTAGAAGCTGAAAATATGGTATTAGTCAGTGATGTTCCGGGAATCTTGAAAGATCCTAAAGATGAAACTAGTTTATATTCAAAAATTTATTACGATCAGATTGACGAATTGATTCAAAGCGATTATATTAGTGGTGGGATGATACCTAAGGTGAACTGTATTAAAACAGCTTTATCTGGAGGGGTAAAAAAGTCATGTATCATCGATGGACGCATTCCACATTCATTACTAATTGAGATTTTATCTAAACAAGGAATCGGAACTCTGTTTCGAGAAAGGAAGAAATATGAATAATACAATTAAAATGAAAGATACTTTGTATATCGCTAACACATATAATCGCTACCCTGTGTATGCAAAATATGGAAATGGCTGTTTAATCATTGATGATGAAGGAAAGGAATATTTGGATTTTACAAGTGGAATTGGTGTAACTGGCTTAGGGCATAGTTTTGAGCCTTGGGTAGAAGCTACAACTAAACAATTAAAAGATATTGAACATGTATCTAATCTATTTTACTCAAAACCATGTATTGAAGTAGCTGAAAAGCTATGTAAGAAAACTGATATGAAACGCATTTTCTTTGCGAATTCAGGTGCAGAAGCCAATGAAGGAGCAATCAAAGTTGCAAGAAAATATGCATTTGATTTATATAAAGGGAATCGCAATGAAATCATTACCCTTAAAAATTCATTTCATGGAAGAACAATAACAACTCTCTCTGCTACAGGACAAGATTCTTTTCATCATAGCTTTGGTCCATTTGTAGAAGGTTTTAGCTACGTGTCTGCTGATAATTTTGAAGATTTGAAAAACCACATAACTAATAAAACGCTTGCCATCATGGTGGAAGTAGTTCAAGGAGAAGGCGGTGTTGTACCACTTGCTAAATCTTATTTACACGCAATTCAGGATATTTGTGACCATCAAGATATTCTACTCATTGTTGATGAAGTACAAACTGGTATTGGGCGTTGTGGTTCTCTATTTGCATATATGCAATATGGATTACGTCCTGATATTGTAACTTGTGCTAAAGGATTAGGTAATGGACTACCGATTGGTGCTGTTCTTATGGGGGATAAATGCGCTGATGTTCTAGAATTTGGCGATCATGGTTCTACCTTTGGTGGTAACCCTGTTGCTTGTGCAGGTGCAAATGTTGTCTTAGACTATATGAATGATAAACTATACGCACATGTCAATCAAATGGGAAGTATTCTATGTACAAAGCTTTTAAACTTGAAACATGTAAAAGCCGTAGATGGTCTTGGATTGATGTTAGGCGTTGTATTAGATGAGCACATCGATGTTAAAGAAGTGGTAGAAGCATGTATTGATGAAGGCCTTTTGCTCTTAACCGCAAAAAACAAACTACGGTTTTTACCACCCTTAATTATAGAAGAAGATGATGTTCAAAAAGCAATAGCTATATTAGATAAAGTGTTAATGAAGTTAGGAGATAAATAATGAAGCATTTATTAAAAATGAGTGATCTTTCCAAAGTTGAACTTTATGAACTTTTGGATTTAGCAGATCAGTTAAAAGCAGAAGTAAAAGCTGGTGATTTTAAGCCCTATTTGAAAAATAAAACTTTAGGACTTATTTTTCAAAAATCCAGCACAAGAACAAGAGTTTCATTTGAAGTTGGAATGCAACAATTAGGAGGATATCCATTATTCTTAAATGCCAATGATATGCAAATTGGCAGAGGTGAACCAATTAAGGATACGGCTCGTGTTCTATCTAGATATCTAGATGGAATTATGATTCGTACATATGGACAAAACGAAGTAGAAGACTTCGCCCAATATGGAAGCATCCCTATTATCAATGGATTAACAGACTATGCACACCCTTGCCAAATATTAGCAGATTTGATGACCATTCGTGAATATAAAGGAAAACTTGAAGGTTTGAAAATAGCTTATATTGGTGATGGTAATAACATGGCAAATTCTTTAATTGTAGGTGCTTTACTTGCTGGTATGAAGATTAGTGTAGCATGTCCTAAAGGTTATGAACCTGCTGAGGATATCCTTGCCAAAGAAACCAACAACCCCGATTTTGAACTTGTTGAAGACCCAAAAAAAGCTGCTGTGAATGCAGATGTAGTCATCACTGATGTATGGGCAAGTATGGGAGACGAAGATGAGAGCAGTGTTCGTGCTGAAGTATTCGGTGGTGTTTATCAAGTAAATGATAAAATCATGGAACTAGCAAATAACGATGCAATGGTTCTCCATTGTTTACCTGCTCACCGTGAAGAAGAAATTAGTGAGAAGGTATTCGAAGCTCATGCAGATGAAATCTTTGATGAAGCAGAAAATCGTTTACATGCTCAAAAAGCTGTATTAGTAAAATTATTAGGATAAATACCACATTTGTGGTATTTTTTATTTTCGCTTCCTAATTACATATATTACCAATCCTAAAATCCCCGTAAGTAAAGAACCTATGATTATATAAACGAATGCGTTACTTTGTTCTTTCACTTTCTCTTTTGGTTTTTCTATAGCAGGCTCTTCATTTTCTTGTTTTTGGGATATAAGCCATGCATAAAACGATTTTCCATCTTTATTTTTAGGAATATTATTTGTTATCCATACCCATGCCTCATGTGGTTCATACGTTACTCCATCTACAATGTTATCCACAAACTCAGTATAGATAACATTTCCACCCAATGCATATAATGCTTCATATGTATTGCGCGAAGTTGCTACAGAAATTACATTATCCGTTTCTGTATGAAACATCCAAATAGGAATATCCACTACTTGGGATAATTTATCGTTCGAAACTTCATACGCTGCACAAATAGGAAAAGCTGCTGCAAATAGCTCTGGTTTTGCCAATATCGTTTCCCATGTCTGATACCCTCCCATAGAATATCCTCCTATATACACACGGTTTTTATCAATATTATCATGTTGATCACGGTATTCTTCTATAAGCTGTAACAAAGCGTCTGTATGATTATTTCCATCTAGAAAAATATCTCCCAGTGTCAAATCAACCCAAAAATCAGGACATTGAGGTGCTAATACATAAGGATTATCCAATTGCTTTTGGACATCACTACCAACAAAACTGACAGCTCCCTTATCAGCAAGAATTTGTGACACATTATTATCTCCACCTTTTCCTGCTCCATGCAACCAAATAATGAGTGGATGCTTTTTACCATCGTCCTTAGGTTGATAATCGCGATATTGCAAACCAGAAGTACTTTTCCCTGTGGTAAATTTATCTGCTTGCGAATTTACAATGTCTCCTTGTTCATATTCAAAATTGATTTCATCGCCAGCCACTGTTTTAATACTGTTGTTTTGATAAAGGTTATACGACATTTCCTTTTCAATATAAGCATATGAGGCTTGTTCCCACCAAAGAGAATATGTAATTTCTACATCTTTTCCTTTTTGTAGTTCTAAAATAATATACTTCCCTTCTTTTTTTGCCATTCCCGTACGTGTATTACTCACATAGATATTCGTTAATGAAATTGCTGAAGATTCTACAATATCATTATTTACTACATTTTGTATTTCTATATCAAAAGTATTAATATTGATACTATCTGCTATTACACTTTCTGGACATTTTATAATAATTTTGGTAATTTGCGCCCCATAGTCAAACACTTCCTCCTCCAAAATAAACGTTGCTTTCTTAGATTTGGCATCTATTGTTTCTTCTGGTAGAGAAATAATCATCGTTAAAACACTTAAAAATATTAAAATCACTCTTTTATGCATGTATAAACTCGCTTTCATTTTCATATAATTCTTATATATTTTAATATACAGTTGATATACAATACATGCAAATTTTTTTGTATTATTTGAATCTTTTCTTATTAAATTTTAAGAAAAAATAGAAACCTCTTTCAATCGTTCCTTATCTTGGTCAATTTGCAGAGAAAGTTCCTTATTAGAGAAAGTTCCCTTTTTAAAAGAACTTTTTACTACAAAGTATTTTAAAAAATGAAAAAACAATATA